>JAIFKV010000223.1 GCA_020049415.1 Betaproteobacteria bacterium | reverse complement strand
CTGGCGCAACTACTGGCGGCGGCAAAAACACGCATCGAAGGCGAAATTCGCGGCACGCACCTGAATCTGCAAGGTGGCTTGAGCCGCTTGTCGGCGCAGGAAGAAATGGCGCTGCAACTGGAGCGTTACGCCGGTCTGGCCTGGCGGGCTTACGAATTGGGCGAGGCGGATTTGTACGAGGCGCTGAACGCGCGCAAAAGCGCGCATGACGCTCGCCGTGAGACGGCCACTTCGCGCCTCGATGTGCGGGAGTCGGCCGCCCGACTACTGCTGGATGGGCACCAACTCTGGTTGTCCGAATCCGGCCATGCAGCGCATTGAGCCTCAAAGATGAAATTACCCATGAGAATTCAATGAGGCGATGGAAATCCGCGTTTTATTCTGCGGCAGTCCTGCTGCTGGCCGGCTGCGCGAGCAATCTGTCAGCGGTCGGCGATGATCAATCAGACTTTGCGGGCACGCTGATTCTGGAATGGGTACAACCACAGGCGATTGAAATCCAACTGGATGGTGAGACCTACGCCGGCGCCTGGACCAACCGGCTCTGCACAACAGATGTCTGCCGAGGCAAATTCCGCAATATACGGAAGATTTACCGCCGCCATATTCACCACGGCGAGGCCGATCTGACCGCAACAAACGGTGCGCGCATGCACTGCGAATGGGTCAGCTATTTACCGGAAGTCGATGGCCAGTGCCGCACGCAAGACGGCCGTCTGTACAGATTACGGGAGGGCAACAGCGCATCCGTCTCCAGCGTATCGAGTCGGCCAGCAGCAGCCGGTCAGACATTCTCTGAAGCAGTCACGCAAAGGCGTACTCGGCTCTGAAACCTGCCGGATGAACTACGGAAGCGACTCGGCCTCAACGTCCATTGGGGGCCTCAGCCACCAACGACCGGAAAAGAAAGTTCACCGGTCGTAGCCCTGAATACCAGATCACTTTTTTCGTAGTCGTACTCCGGCACCGACTGGGCCAGCGGAGCGCCCGGCATCGCGGCGTCATCCTCCCAGGCTTTGGTGGAATTAACCCTGCCGAATAATGCCAACATCCATGCGGCGAAATACCAGCTTTATCTCCCATCCAAAGATGAGTTGCGCGCCCAAGTTGAGGAATCGTTGAGATGTCAGGATGCCTTACACAAGAATCGGGATCATAAAGCGACTGTCCATGAACACCACGGTGGAATTTATTGAGGTGGATTTACACGCCAACGAGAAAAAGCTCATCCTGGAATTGGCCGGGTTTTGGGTGACGGATGAAACGAGCTTGGCAGATATCAAGAACGGCAGGAAGAAATGGATCCGCTTCAAGCCGCATGTGGTGCCCGAGATCATTGGCGAACTGTCGTATCACTACAACCGGTGCAGGAGTGCCGCCAAATCGGAATTCCTGGACGGGCTGATCGGGCATCTTGAAAGCGTTCTTTTAGACAGCCGGAGATAGTCGCCCATGCGGCCATCTCTCACTTGCCCGTGAAATTCAGAATGGCCTGAAGCATTTCCTGCGCACCTGCTTTGAGCCTTCGGACCCGCTGTTTGCCGGCGTGATGCAGCGCTTTACCGAAGACGAAGCGCGCTGGATGAAGGGGCGATACATCCAGGTCGGGTTGTCGTTTCGAACCGGCACTCACGGCAAGACATTCTTCGCTGACTTCGAAACCGAGACCCCCGGCCACATTCATTAGGAAGCTGCGTGGCAACAGCTGACCAGCAACTGCATCCTGGGCAGGCGCGGAATCCGTAGCGGCACGCAAAGATGCAATCGGCGCTGCCAGGTTCTGCGATTTTTTCTGCTCAACAAAACCGATCTTGCCCGGCGACTGATGACCGGTCAGCCATGAAAGGCCGGGAGGTCAGGATAAAACATGGCCGCCATTCAAAACGGTCGGAACGGATGACAGCCCAGGGGAGCATCCATGTTTATTGCGGCTGCGTGATTTACCGCGCGAACATCTTTCAACTTGATCGGGGTGATCGTCTATTCCGTGCTGCCCTTGCCGAGTGGCGGATACGCCGCGCCGGACTGGGCGCTGGGCAGTCTGTTCGGGTTGGGCGGGCTGGCGGGGATGTATTTGGGGGCGGCCACCCAAAAGCACGTTCCCCAGCGCGTACTCAAAATCGGCTTGGGCGTTTTGTTAATGGGACTGGGCGGAATGTATTTGTCCTGAATGCGTCGGTTGGGCCCGCACCGCGCGCGTTGTCGGATCAGCCCACAAGCTGTGCTCACCTGTGGCGCAGTTTAAGGAACTGCGCCAATACATCCGTTTCATCCACACCTGACTGACTGAACAGCATTCGGGCATCCGAGAACGGACTGATGTTGGCTGAGCTCCTGACCCGGCATCCGGGCATGACCAGGCGAACAGCACAGTGTCTGATCGCGAAGATGATCGGAAACGGCCAAGTGACCGCGCGGGGTGAAGGCAGAGCCCGCCGCTATTTCAGCGCTGGCGCCGACGTTGGCCCGTTGCCGGCGACGTAAACCCGTCGAAATGTGGAGGCAGATAATGGCGGCGCTACCCACCTGCCTCGGCTAATGAACAATCGAACAATCCGGGTTTATCCAACTGGGCGATGAAGGCGCCAAGCCAAAGCGGATTCGCAGGTACAAGCCGATTAGCCGGTAAACTGGTGCCTATTGGATACCACTGGGAACCAAGATGATCGCTGCTGAAACTATCCGATCCGCCGTAGACCGTCTGGTCGTCGCCGCCAGTTCGCCGGCCCGCGTGATCCTGTTCGGCTCCTATGCGCGCGGCACGGCGACAGCAGACTCCGACCTGGACCTGATGGTCATCGAGAAGGAACTGCCGGACAAGGCGGCGGAATACCTTCGCCTGCGCCGCGCCATCGGCGGCATCGGCATCGGCGTGGATGTATTGGTCTACTCGGAAGAAGAAGCCCTGCTACGCGGCCAGGTTCCCGGCACGTTGTTGTACTGGGCGTTCAAGGAAGGCCAGGTGCTGCATGACAACCTCGCTTGACGAAGCCCGCCGCTTTCACTGGCGGCCGACGACCTGGCCGCCTTCCGGGCATTGGCAACCTTGCCCCACATCCGGCCAGCTATCGCTTTCTTCCATGCCCAACAAGCCATCGAGAAAAGTCTGAAGGCCGTACTCACTCTTCGCCCGTGGTGAGGAATTCCGCAAGACTCACGACCTTTACGAACGGGCAGACCACTTGGCAAAAGCCGGTTTCACGCTTCCCTGCGACGCCGACGAGTTGGCGCAAATCAACCCTTATGCGGTGAAATTCCGCTACGGCGACGAAATCATCCAGATCATGAGCCGTGAAGAAATGGACACAATAACCATGAGGATGTTGAGTTGGGCGGAGACGACCGTCGGCAGGTTGTAACCCTGACAGATCTAGGTACAGAAACCGTTATCTGTCCCCTATTGCCGTGATAACGGGAAAAACCCGCCACCACCTGCTCGAAGTGCACATGGCGTCGATCCATCGCAGCGCCGCACCCCAGTTCATGCGACCGTTGGTGAAGATTATCTCGATGTAGTTCTTTGCCCAGCTATCGACGCGCTGATTGCACAGGCGGTCACGCTGCCGGTCTGCATTGCGCTGAGCCTGCCAGGTTCCATCACGCCACTGGCCTTTACCGAACAGCGATGCCTGCAATGCGGCCTGTGCGCCAATGTCTGTCCGGAAAAAGCGGTAACTTTGACCCCGCTTGCTGGTTTCCTGTGCGGCACGTCAGGCGCCTAGGGTGGTCGCGGTCGCAGAGCCGTTCGCCTGCACCGAATGCGGCAAGCCGTTCGCCACCCGCGCCATGATGAACGCAGCCATGCCGTGATGGCCGGTGTACCAGGTTAAGGCGAGGCGACAAGCGCCGTAAATTGCGCACCGGGGTGCTTGGGCATACAGTTTGCAATCTCGACTGACCATGAGATTGCCGCAATCCTGGTGCGTGGCAATGACAATGATGCCGATGCGGCAACTAAAATCAGAATCAAGCGAGCTTGAGCTTGGTTTTTTGGGCAAATTTGCCAGGCCAAATTTGCCCAGGATCGCATGCATTGCAGGAGGTCATTCCGATGGCTGAGCAAGACGACATAATCTGTACGCACATTGAGCACTGCCCTTTCAGATCGGCACAAACACCGCGCTACAACCGTGTGCTGGCAAAGAGTGCATACGCCTTGATTCTTGCCGGCGGGCGCGGCAGTCGGTTGATGCAACTGACCGACTGGCGGGCAAAACCGGCGATTTCATTCGGCGGCAAACTTCGCATCATCGATTTCCCGCTCAGCAATTGCATCAACTCGGGCGTGCGACGTATCGGCGTGGTGACTCAGTACATGGCGCACGGCCTGATTCACCACATCCAGCGCGGCTGGAACTTTCTTGACGATCAGTTCGATGAATTCGTCGACATCCTGCCTGCTCGACGCGCTGACCAGGATGGATGGTATTCAGGCACGGCAAACGCCGTGTTCCAGAACCTGGAACTGATTCAGATCAGCGAGCCGGAATATGTCCTGATTCTTGGCGGCGACCATATTTACAAGATGGACTACAGCGTCTTGCTTGCCGACCATGCGGCAAAGGGCGCCGACCTCACCATCGCCTGCATCGATGTGCCGCTGGAGAACGCCAGACACTTCGGCGTCATGGCGGTAGACAAAGCTTGGCGGGTGACTGATTTTCGGGAAAAGCCGAAAAACCCCGACCCGATCCCCGGCAAGCCGGATCATGCCTTGGTGAGCATGGGTATTTATGTGTTCAACGCGCGTTTTCTGTATGCGCAGCTCAAGCTCGATGACGATGACCCCGATTCCAGCCACGACTTTGGCAAGGACATCATCCCCAAGCTGGTGCATAGCCAGCGCGTATTCGCGCATCGATTTGCCAATAGCTGCGTCAACATGGTGGCCGATGTGCCGTATTGGCGCGATGTCGGCACCGTCGATGCCTATTGGGAAGCCAATATGGATC
Source organism: Betaproteobacteria bacterium (assembly GCA_020049415.1). Taxonomy (GTDB): domain Bacteria; phylum Pseudomonadota; class Gammaproteobacteria; order Burkholderiales; family Thiobacillaceae; genus PFJX01. The sequence continues at coordinate 5,277 of JAIFKV010000223.1, read as the reverse complement.
TGGTTCAGGTAACGCCCGACCTCAATCTGTATGACGATAGTTGGCCAATCCGAACGCATCAGGCGCAATTGCCACCGGCAAAGTTCGTTTTCAATGATGACGGTTTTCGTGGCCACGCCATGGATTCGATGATATCGAGCGGCTGCATCATCAGCGGCGCAACCATTGAACGATCATTGTTGATGCTGAAGGTTAGGGTTAAAGAGCACAGCCTGATTCAGGACTCTGTCATTCTGCCCAACGTCGAAATAGGTCGCGACGTCATCCTCAAGCGTGTCGTGGTGGACAAGTATTGCATCATTCCCGATGGCTTCAGGGCGGGCGTTGATCCGCTGCTGGATCAGCAGCGTTTTCACGTCACCGAGCGTGGCATTACGCTGATAACACCGGAAATGCTTGGGCAGATGGTTCGCCAAGCGCGATAGAAGGATAGAAGGCAAACACTCCAGGCGCGAGCGGGTGGAAGAGCGGCGATCGCCGGCGAACCGGCTTCACTGCGCGGTTGCGCCTTGTCGGAGGCTGATTGGCGGTAAGCGACTGTCCATGAATAGTCAGACCTTTGAATCCATATCTGCTAGTTGGCTCAGCACTTCAGGACTTGTTTGGGCAGTTGCGATCATGGGCTTGGCTGCGCCCAGTGGTTGCGACGTCTTTGCTCCCACTCATGCATTGTGCGTACCGTGATCTCCAACAATGCGGCGAAGCGTGCCCGGGATAAACCCGATTTCATGAGAGTCAATATTTTCAATATTCAGTAGTGGTTTTCGATTCGCCTTGATGCTTAGCCGAACAATACTGTTTATGTACAATGCCGTCACTAACAGTACTGAATTGCGTCATGAACAATACCGTTACCACTTCAGAAATCAAACGCCGAGGCATGGCGGCCATTGAAGATGGCTTGTCGCGCGGCCCACTGCACATCCTCAAGCGCAATCGCCCCGCCGCTGTTGTGTTGTCCGAGGAGGAGTATCAGCGCCTGCTGCATGGCCGAGTGACCACACCAGCCGGCGTGAGCGCGGTGCAGTGGTTGTTGAACCAGCCTGCCGCTGGCAAGCGCAGCAAGGCCGAGATGGATACCGACGTTCAGGCGGAACGTGATGCCTGGGGTGATACTTGATTGCCTTCTTCGATGCCAACGCGCTGATCTATCGCATTGAGGGCTCGGCTCCCTTCGCTAGCCAGGTGAATGCAGCCTTGACCGAGGCTGCTAAGGCGCATCCCGATTTGGGGGCCGCTGTCAGCCGCTTGTCGTGGCTGGAGTGCAGAATTCGCCCGATGCGGCTGGATGAACACGCTACCTTGGCGGCTTTTGATGCCTTCTTCGCGCGGCCTGACCTGATCTGGGTGGAACTGACGCGCGACGTGGTGGAGTTGGCTACGGTTATTCGCGCCCGGCACGGCCTGCGCACGCCGGATGCCTTGCAGGCGGCTTCGTGTTTGCAGTTGGGGGCTGAGCATCTGTTCTTTACCGGTGACGACAAGTTTCAGCATGTTGCCGGGTTGAATGTCAGGTTGTTGGCGTGATGCTGACGGCGCGGCACCGTTAACGACCAACCCAGACCAATCCGGGCAGGCTGACTGACAGATTGTGCGGTTACCTTGCATACGGCGGAAGGCGCGATAAAGCTGCTTTTCCGCCCTACGACTTTTCGTCGACCATCACGCGTGTTTTGACAATCCTGCCATCGTCGCCGGCCCGGGTTTGTTCGACGGCGAGGTGATGCACCGTTTCGCGGTAGCCCGCGTGAGGTGCCGATCTGCCGGATTGTCAGTCATCCTCATCCCGGCTCGGGCTTGTCGGCTTTGCGACAACACTGCGCGCCGCCAAGCCACTGAAATAACAATGCTTTACCCCTGGCATGCGGCTTGCGAAGGAGTAGTTGTCTTTCACTGTTATCCGCACCCCGCCCATGGCCGAGATCATCAAACGCAGCAAGGCGCTTGCCGTCAATCCGCTGAAAGTCAGTCAGCCGGTGGGCGCGTCGCTGGCCTTCCTCGGCATCAACCGGGCGGTGCCGATGTTGCATGGCTCGCAGGGCTGCACGGCGTTCGGCAAGGTATTCTTCGTCCGCCATTTCCGCGAACCGATTCCGTTGCAGACCACGGCGATGGATCAGGTTTCCACGGTGATGAACGCTGACGACAACGTGATTCAGGGGTTGGCGACCATCGCCGAGAAGAACCAGCCGGCGCTGATCGGCCTGCCGACCACCGGGCTGTCGGAAACCCAGGGCACTGATATTCACGGTCTGGTGCGCCAGTTTCGCGCCAAGCATCCCGAATTCGACGCCATTCCGGTGATCGCGGTGAACACGCCGGATTTCACCGGCTGCATGGAATCCGGTTACGCGCTGGCGGTAAAGGCGATGATCGATGTGCTGGTGCCGGTGGGAGCGGCTTTAGCCGCGAATGGCAGCGGCGCCATCGAATCCATCGCGGCTGAAGCCGCTCCCACAAGGCAAGTCAACGTGCTGGCCGGTTCGCTGCTGACGCCGGGCGATCTGGAGCACATCAAGGAGCTGATTGAACTGTTCGGCCTGCGTCCAGTGCTGTTGCCTGATCTGTCGGACTCGCTTGATGGACATCTGACTGATCAGGAATCCAGCCCGCTCACCATCGGCGGCACCCCGGTCGGCGAGATCAGGACGCTGGGTGAAGCCGCTGCGACGCTGGTCATCGGCGCTTCACTGAACCCCGCTGCCGATCTGCTGAAGACGCGCACCGGCGTGCCCGACTACCGTTTCGACACGCTGATGGGCATCGAAGCCGTCGATGGCTTCATCGCCGCACTGGCCGAAATCAGCGGCCAGCTGGTGCCGGAGAAAATTGAACGTCAGCGCGCGCAGTTGCAGGACGCGATGGTCGACACCCATTTCATGCTCGGCTTCGCCCGCGTCGCCATTGCCGGCGATCCCGACCTGCTGTTTGCGCTGGCCGATCTGATGGCCGGCATGGGCTGCGAAGTCACCGCCGCCGTAGCGCCGGCAAAAGCTGCAATTCTGGAAAAGGTACCGGCGGTGCAGGTCAAGCTGGGCGATCTGGAAGACCTGGAACTGGCCGCGCGCGAGCACGGCGTCGATCTGGTGATCTGCAATTCGCACGGCGGTGAAGCTGCAAAACGTCTCGGCGTGCCCTTGCTGCGCGCCGGTTTCCCGCAATACGACTTGATCGGCGGCTATCAGAAATTGTGGGTCGGCTATCGCGGCACGCGGCAGACGCTGTTCGACCTCGCCAATCTGCTGGTGGAACACGGCCATCACGAAGTGCCGGCGTACCGCTCCATTTATGCCAGCCGTCCGGGGGATGCCGCGCATGCGACACCTGAAACTCGTCCACTCCACTGAAAAGGCATTCGCGATGCGTGACAAAAGCAGCGTAAAGATCGCCTTCGCCAGTTCCGACCGGCGCGTTGTCGATCAGCACTTCGGCGCCGCCGAGGCGTTCTGTATCTACAGCCTGGCGGAGGATGACGCGCGCTTGATTGAAGTGGCCGAATTCCACGACAGCGATGTCGCGATGGACGGCCACGAAGGCAAGCTGGCGAGCAAGATTGCGTTGCTGGAAGGCTGCGCGGCGGTGTACTGCAACGCGGTTGGCGCGTCGGCGATCAAGCAGTTGCTGGCCGCCGGCATCCAGCCGATGAAAGTTGAGGAGGGCACGCCGTTGGATGAACTGCTGTGCGGCCTGAATCAGGATTTGAAGACTTCGCCGCCGGCCTGGCTGACCAAGCGTTTGCAGAACAAGGACGCCGACCGTTTCAGCGCGATGGAAGCCGAAGGGTGGAGCGAATGAACACATACCCTGTAGGTGCGAATTTATTCGCACATCGGCGCGAAACGATGCGAATAAATTCGCACCTACGGAGGTTCCGATGAGCGTTGAAGCCCGCGTCCGCGTCGTTTCCGCCGCCGATGGCATGGTCTGGGTCAGTTCCAGCGAATCATCCGGCTGCTCCGCCTGCCAATCGCAAAGCCGTTGCGGCATTTCTGGCCTTGGCAAGTATCTGTCGCACCAGCGTGCGGCTTTACCGATTCAACACCCAGGCGCGTGCGTCGGCGACGAACTGCTGGTCTGTGTCGATGAAGCCGAACTGCTGCGCGCCGGGGCCTTTGCTTACCTGCTGCCCGCCATGCTCGCGGTGATTGCCGCCGCGCTGGCCGATGCGCTGGGCGCTGGCGATTTGGCAACAGTATTCGCCGCCCTGCTCGGCTTTATCACCGGCCTGATCGTCGCCCGTTTTCTCGCGCCCACCCCGCGCATCCGAACGTCCCCCATCACCCCAATTTCTGGAGAACCCTCATGAGCGAAACCGCAGTTATCGAAACCCCGCACGATCCCATCATGGAGACCGATTTCATCAAGGAAATGGTCAAGCAGATGCGCGCGCTGGACAGCTACGGCACCTACGACGGCTGGACCGTCGAACGCATCCTGTCGCCCTACATCGTGACCAAGGAAATGCGCCGCCAGATCCCGGTCATCGGCGACCCGGACGAAGAAACCCTGTCGCGCGTAAAGGCCTTTTACAACGGCATCTCGGCCTTGATCGAGAAGGAATGCGGCCTGATGGCGGTGCCGATGGTCAACCTGTCGCACGAAGGTTTCGGCCGCGCAATCATCACCGTCGGCAAGCTGGTGGTGATGGACCGCACCGTGCGCGACATCCACCGCTACGGCTACGACAGCTACTCGAAGATGAAGGATGAAGCCGACAAATTCCTCTCCGTCGCGCTCGGGATGATCGGCAAATACCCGGAAGTCGCGGGGCTGTAAGGAGCCGGAAATGACCGACGACGAACTGAAAAACCTCGACCGCGAGGTGAAGAAACTCAAGCGCATATCAACTGAATGGGCGGGGCAATTGCACGATCTGGTGGAAGACAAACTGCCGGCCGGCTATCTGGAAATTCCGGGTATTGCGCAGTCCACCTATGACGCGTGCAAAGCCTGGGCGGATGCCAACGCCCGCTTGCAAGCCGCGCAGAAGGAATCCACCAACAAGGAAACCGCGTGATGGACGCCTATACCGCACTCACCCGGGGCGGCGCGCCCTACACCCCGACCTTCATCACCGACCTCAATCAAAAAACCTGTATCGGCTGCGGCCGCTGCTACAAGGTCTGCCCGCGCGATGTGTTTGAGCTGGTGGAACGCGACGAGGACGAAATCGATGAAGACATGGATGACGATCAGATGAGCGTGATGTCGCTGAAGAACATGCTCGACTGCATCGGCTGCGGCTCCTGCGCCCGTGTCTGCCCAAAAAGCTGCCAT
>JAIFKV010000078.1 GCA_020049415.1 Betaproteobacteria bacterium | reverse complement strand
CTGCCGCAACTGCAAAGCGCGCATCTTCCGCGAATGCCGGGAAACACTCCCCAACGGCGAAGCTCGTCCAGCGGATGAAGTCATCCCGTTGCCGGAGCTAGAAAACGACGGCTTCAAGCGGCTGACCGAAATCGTCACCCGTACCGGCGACGACGGAACTACCGGACTCGCTGACGGCACCCGCCTGCCCAAGCATGCACCACGCATCGAGGCCATCGGCACCGTTGATGAACTCAACAGCCAGGTCGGTGTGTTGATTGATACCGCCATGGCGGAAGAAAACCGGGCTCTGCTGCGAGCTATCCAGCATGATTTGTTCAACCTGGGCGCAGAACTGGCTTGGCCGGAAGTCTCGCAAATCCAGGAAGAGCATGTGCTGACCCTGGACAAAGCCATCACCCTGCTCAATGCCGGGGTACCACCGCTGACCGAATTCGTCCTCCCCGGCGGCACCCCGGCCGCCGCGCAAGCGCATGTTTGCCGCACCGTCTGCCGTCGCGCCGAACGTCGTTTGACATTGCTGGCCGAGGAAGAATTGCTGTCGCCCAAACTCGGCCAATACCTGAACCGGCTGTCCGACCTGCTGTTTGTGCTTTCGCGCAGAATCAACCGCAATGCCGGCATGGCGGAACCAACCTGGCGTGGGCCAACAAGCCGAGAAAGTTGATACAGGCAAAGTCTCTGGCGTCTCAAGTCTTCAAATTTTCCGAGGCTTGGGAACTGTCCATGCATAACTTGGACAGTTATGAGTGTGCTGGTGGGATGCGCTGCAAGCTACCGGTAATGGAGCCGCAAGCCATTTCAGCATCAGTCGATGGCCTTCAGCACCGCCTTTGCCCGCACCAGCTTGCCATCGCGGTAATCACGCATCGCCTGTTCGATCTCGTCGCGGGTGTTCATCACAAATGGCCCGTATTGCACCACCGCTTCGCCAATCGGCCGACCGGCGACCAGGATGAATCGCACACCCGCAGCGCCGGCTTCGAGTTGCACGACATCGCCTTCCGCCAGCACGCTGAGGCTGTGTTGTGGCAACAGAGGCGGGCCGTTTAGCGAACCGATTAGTGCCTCGCCTTCGAAGACATAGATGAACCCGCGAAGCGCCGAAGCCAGCGGCAACCTGAATTCGCTACCGGGTTGCAGGCTGACATCCAGATAGCGCAAGTCGGTATGCGGGTCGTCGATGACGCCATGCTGGCCGGCATAATCGCCGGACAGCACGCGCACACAGGTACCCTCGCCCACCACTTCTGGAATCGCTTCCGAGCCAAACTCCTGGTATGCCGGATCACGCATCTTTTCCGCCGCTGGCAGGTTGATCCAGAGTTGAAACCCCCGCATCAGGCCATTGCTCTGCTTGGGCATTTCGGAATGAATCACCCCGCTGGCGGCCTTCATCCATTGCGCACCGCCAGCGCGCAGATCACCGCGATTGCCCATGCTGTCGCGGTGTTCCAGGTGGCCGTCGAGCATGTAGGTCAGGGTGACAAAACCGCGATGCGGATGGTCGGGAAAACCAGCGATATATTGCTCGGGATCGTCGCTGCCGAAATGATCGAGCATCAGGAACGGGTCGAGGTTTTTAAGCGCCGGGGTGCCCAGCGTGCGATGCACGGTGACACCAGCGCCTTCAGAGACGGCTATCGCGTTGATTTGTTGCTGGATGGGACGGATGGTCATGGCTGCCTCCTCGTTGATGGGGTCATGCCGCCACCGCGAGCGCGGCGGGCAAAACTTGAGCAATACGTTCAATGGCTTGCTGGCGACCGGTTTCGCCTTGGCTATTCAGGCGCTCGGCGGCGATCACTTCGACCTCGGTAATGCCGATGAATGCCAGCACATGTTTCAGCCAAGGTGTGGCAAAGTCCATTGCGCCACCGATCGGGGTGCCGCCAGAGGCCACCAGCAGATACGCCTTTTTACCGGTTAGCAAGCCTTGCGGACCCTGTTCGGTGTACTGAAAAGTCAGCCTAGCGCGGGCGATCAAATCAATCCATGCTTTCAGTGTCGCCGGTACGCCGAAGTTGTAGATGGGCACACCGATGACCAGCACGTCGGCGGCCTGAACTTCTCGCACCAGCGCATCCGACAGCGCCAAAGCAGCGTGCTTGTCAGCATCTCGCGCCGCCGGATCGGTGAAGTTGGCCACAATCCAGCCGCCGTCGATGAATGGCAGACCTGGCGCCAGATCACGGCTGACAACCTCGACGTTCTGATTTTTACCCAGTTGCTGAATCAGCAGATCGGCCAACTGGTGAGTGACGGAAGCTTCATGTTTTGCGCTGGAATCGATACGCAGAATGTGGGTTTGCATGTTTTTTCTCCTGATGGAGGTTGAAGGAAGGGTTGACTCCATTGTTGTCGTTGTTCCATTTTGGATAAACAATCAGTTCCGCAACGGATTGTTCTTATATAAAGAACAGAAGGAGATTCCAATGGACCGATTTGCCGACATGCAAATGTTTGTCCGCATCGTTGAAACCGGCAATATCAGCGCGGCCGCCGAACGTCTGCAAGTGGCCAAGTCCGCCGTCAGCCGACGCCTGGCGGAATTGGAAGGCCGCCTCGGTGCACAGCTTCTGCACCGCACGACTCGCCGCCTCAACCTCACCGACAGTGGCCGCGCCTATTTTGAGCGGGCGCAAACGATACTGGCCGATCTGGATGAAGCCGAAGCTGCCGTCTCACAAGCACAAGCCGCACTCAAGGGACGTCTGCGCGTCGCCCTGCCCTTGTCATTCGGCCTGCTGCATCTGACCAGGCCGATCAAGGACTTCATGGCGCTCCATCCGGAGGTCGAATTCGATCTCGACTTCAACGACCGCCAGATCGACCTGATGCAGGAAGGTTTCGACCTTGCTATCCGCATCGCCAACCTGCCCGACTCCAGCCTGATTGCTCGGCGCTTGGCGCCAATCCGACACCTCGTCAGCGCCAGTCCGGAATATCTGCAAAAACATGGCATGCCGATTCGGCCGCAAGAGCTGAGCCAACATGTCTGTCTGGCTTACAGCAATCTGGCCAACCCGGGTGTCTGGCAATATCGCACGCCGGACGGCACGCCAGGCAGCGTGCAGGTGCCGGTCAAACTGAAAGCCAACAATGGCGATTTCCTCTACCAGGCTGCGCTGGCTGGACAAGGTTTGATCCTGCATCCAACGTTCTATCTGCGCGAAGCATTGCATAGCGGCAAGCTGGTTGCCGTGCTGAACGATCATGTCTGGCCTGAAATCAATGCCTACGCGGTTTACCCGCCCACCCGCCATTTATCCAGCCGGGTGCGCGCACTGGTTGATTTTCTGGCACAACGCTTTGATGGCGAACCGGAGTGGGATCGATGAGGCTGTTTGAAACGCTCGTTTCACGATACTTTTGGAACTCGTCAGCCGGTAGCAAAGTCTTGTTTGCCACCGTGACAACCGCAATACGGAGATTCAAATTATGTTAAAGCGCATTTATGTCTGGGACTGGCCGTTGCGTTTGTTCCACTGGTTGCTGGTGACGGCAATAGTCGCGGCGTATCTGACCCAGCGAGTCGGCGCAATGGAATGGCATCAGCGTATCGGCCTGACAATCTTGGGCCTGATCGTGTTTCGCCTGGTCTGGGGCTTTGTCGGCACGCGACACGCACGCTTTGCCGACTTCGTGCGCGGGCCATCCAGCGTATTCGCCTATCTGCGCGGTGAGTGGCACGGCCACGGCCATACCCCGCTGGGCGGCTGGTCTGTCTTGCTTTTGCTGCTGGTTCCGCTCGGGATGGTGACGACAGGATTATTTGCCAATGACGACATCGCATTTTCCGGCCTGCTTTCCGCTTGGGTCGACAAGGCCCTGAGCGACAGTTTGACCAGCTTGCACTATCTTGGCTTCAACCTGTTGCTAGGCGTGATTGGTCTGCATCTGGCGGCGATTGCGTTTTACCGCTTCAAGCGCCGTATCGACCTGATTCGACCAATGATCAATGGCTGGAAAGAATCCATGGATATGCCATCTGATACGCAAAAAAACGCTCGCACCGGGTCACTTGCGCTGCTGTTTTCATTGATCGTCGCCGGGTTGGCGGTAGCTGGAGTGGCGGCGCTGGAACCGCCACCCGCGCCGGCAGCCACTACAGGCACGCCGGACTGGTAGCCAGCGAAATGCGCTCGGGTAGCGCTTATTTGGCCCGATAACGCTCGTGGCAGGCCTTGCAGGCATCACCCAGCTTGGCAAGTTGCGACTGGATGGCGATTTCATCGCCCCCCGCCGCAACCTTGGCGAGCTCAGTGGCTTCCTTGTTGAAGTTCATCGCGATTTCACGCACTTTCTGCGGCTCTTTGAAGAATTCTGATTTCAGCCGGGTTTTTTCACCGCCAATGTTCTTGTCCGTACCTGGAGCATATAGCGCGCCCATGCCTGAATTAGCGACAGCGGCAATCGCGCCAGCGGCATTGACGACAGCATCTTTATTGAAATCGCCTTCCAGGTTGCCCTTGATCTTGCCCATATTCCAGGCCATGAAGTTGTAGGCCGCTTTACGGTATTTGATCATTTCTTCCGGCTTCAGCCCGTCGGCCTGCACGCCGGAACTTAGCAACAGCGTGAGTGAAGCCAAAGCAAGTACGAGTGGTTTTTGGAGTGACATGAGAACCCTTTCTTGTTGATGAGCGTTGTGGTTTGAATGTGAAGAACCGATATCCTGTGTCTGTCAGGATAGGCGAATCGACCGCCAACAACTGGCTCGGTTCCCCGTGGTTTCGGTGGCAGAAATAAACACCGCTTAAATTATGCGGACCTGAGGGCCATCAGAATTTTTCTTATCGGCGTTGGCAGCGCGGCGCCATCGAGATCATCGAGTGAAAGCCAGATTCGACCTGGCTCTGCGGCCATCCGAGGATGATCAACCTGCAACTTCCAGGGTTGGATAAACAGGCGAAAGTGAGTAAAGGTGTGATTAAAGCCGGGCAACTCACCAACCAACGTTGTCGTATAGCCCAGACGATAGGCGGCAGTCTGTGGATCGTCTTGCTCGAAAAACTCGGGCAGGCTCCACAAACCGCCCCAGATACCGCTATTCGGACGCTTTTCCAACAGAACTTCACCTGCATGCATCAAAACCAGCATCGCGGTACTTTTCTCGGGAACATTTTTCTTCGGTCTGGCAGCGGGTAGTTCACGCTGACGACCCTGAATATTGGCCAGGCAGTCGTCGGCGAAAGGACAGCTTTCGCAATCTGGGCGCGCGCGGGTGCAGATCGTCGCACCGAGATCCATCAAACCTTGGGTGTAGGCTTGAATATCCGAATCGGGCAGCAACGATTCAGCGAGCAACCAGAGTCGACTTTCCACCGCCTTTTCACCCGGCCAGCCTTCAACTCCAAATACTCGCGCCAACACGCGCTTGACATTGCCATCGAGAATCGCGCGACGTTCGCCAAAGGCAAATGCGGCGATGGCCGCTGCGGTAGAACGACCGATGCCCGGCAGCGCGAGGATTGCTTCGATATCACGCGGAAACTGCCCGCCATGAACGGCCACAATGCGTCGCGCTGCCGCATGCAGATTGCGCGCACGACTGTAGTAACCCAGACCAGACCAGTGTCCAAGCACCGTATCCTGATCTGTATTCGCCAGCGATATCAGATCTGGAAAGCTGGCCAAAAAGCGCAGGTAATACGGAATAACTGTTTCCACCTGGGTCTGCTGCAACATGATTTCCGACAACCAAACCGGATAAGCATCACCCGTTACGCCCCCCTGCCAAGGCAAGGCGTGACGACCATGCTGCTTTTGCCAGGCGATGAGTCGACTGGCGAATTGCAGCTGAAGTGAGGATTTCATCTTGAAATTGACCTTGGCTTTACTTTGCCGCTCTGGCTTCTTGCAGCAACCCTTCGATGACCGTTTTCACTTCCTCGTTATCCCACTCGATAGCGGTATTTACCGAATAGCGAAAGTTACCCTTCTGGTCGAGCAGAAAAGTACTGGGAAATGCAAACACCTTCCAACGCGCCGATACCGCGCCATCATGATCAAGCAGCACCGGAAAATCGACGTTTACCCGCTTCAGGAAAGCCAGCACATGCTCCGGGTCTTCCTTGAAATTGATCGAGACGATGCCGAACTCTTTATCGTCATAAGCGGCGGCAAGGCGATTCATTGACGGAATTTCATGCACGCAAGGCGGACACCAGGTCGCCCAGAAATTGACCAGCGTAATCCTTCCGTGAGTCAGCTTTTGCGATTTTCCCTGCGCGTCGTTCAGCGTAAAAGCGGGCGCGGGGCGGCGCGGACGTTCGATCAAACCATAGGCCGGAGCAGTCGCTTTGAGTGGTATTTCCTTCATCGATTGAGGCTTGATCGGTTTATCACTGGCCGCCAGCAAACGGGCAGCGGCGAGCAGACGATCAGGTGTTTCGCGGATCGCCTGTTCAACTGGTGCGGGCACTTTTCCAGCCATCGCCTGCAAACTTTCACTGGCCGGCTTTTCCGTTTGCAGCAGGTAATAATCGCGCACCTCCGGTACCAGCCAGGAATAAGCTCGGCTACCCGCCGCATGCAACGTGGCAAGCAAGTTCGGCAGCCGATTTCGATTGGAACCCAACGCAGGCTGCATGATCATCACCGGCATATTGGTGGCGGCGACAATATCCATCAATTCAGGTTCTTCGCCCGCCACCGGCGTGCCCCGATACAAGTTTGGAAAAAACAACACCCCCCCCGCCACTGGGCTGGCATCTCCAACGAGTGCAGGCGAATGCGCTTGCACGCGCACTTGCCATTCATTCAGTCCCTTCAGCAATGGCACGGCCATGCGATCGCTGGCAACCAGGACGATGGGACGCCGACCGCTATTGACACCGGCTTCGAGCAAGCTGGCAACCGGGATACCATCCAGATTACGGATTGCTTCCGCAGTACGTTCCAGCATCATCGAATCGAGCAGATCAACTTGCCAAACGCTGGCCCCCTTACCCTGCAGCGCGGTAGCCAGAGCGTCATAGCGCTTGGTTTCACCATATTGATTAAGCAGCCAGATGAATAGCGGGCCACGATTGGATTCACCCCACACCTTGATGTCGAGCTTGTCGCCGCTTGGCGTTGACACGCTGAAGCCGGCATGCGCGGTGGGGGTGATCGCAACGATCAACAGCATGCCGATAAGGCGAATGAAACGGTGGAATAGCGCGGTCAGAACAATCGCGGCAGCCCGTTTGATATTGCCATAGTGAATATCGATAGGACGCCCAAACAGGCATTGATGAAGCATCACACTCTCCGTATAAGCAAGAACGATGAGCAGGTGGCGATCTACTAGGATCGACCCGATTTAATCGCGATTTATGACCAGACAGGTAAGCGCAGACACCCATCAGGCAGGCTGACCTGCTATTCAACAGGTCAATACAGGTCAATAAAGGTCAATATCAGCACATTCCAATGCCACCTTGACCATCGTCAGAACCCCGATATCAAATCGAGTTATTTTCCTCCATGTCATCTTCATTGACTCATTACCCCGCATGCTGACCACAACCAACCACGACCGTGATAACAGCGGCATGAAATATGTTTACCCGGTTATTTCGCGCCGCGCCAGCGGTGTCTCGATTGGCGTCAATCTCAACCCCAACAACGCTTGCAACTGGCGCTGCATCTACTGCCAGGTACCAAACCTGACGCGCGGCGGCCCGCCTGCTATTGACCTTGCCTTACTGGAAGCCGAGTTGCGACAGATGCTGGCAAACATTGTCAATGGCGACTTCATGACCCGCCATGTGCCTGAAAAAATGCGTCAACTCAACGATATCGCGCTTTCCGGCAATGGCGAACCTACCAGCGCAGCCGAGTTTTCAAGCGTAGTCGAATTGATTGGCCATGTAATGGCCGATTTCAATCTGACTGGCAAGATAAAACTGGTCCTCATCACCAATGGCAGTCTGGCGCACAAGGCGATCGTACAAGAAGGTTTGCGCAAGATGGCGACAATGAATGGAGAAGTCTGGTTCAAATTTGATCGTGCAACGCGCACCGGACTCAGCATGATAAACAACACAGAAACAGATCCAGAAAGTCATTATCAACGTATGAAAATCGTTGCCAGTCTTTGCCCCACCTGGGTCCAAAGCTGCTTTTTCAAACTGGATGGAGAAACGCCCAATGAAGAAGAAGTCAACGCATGGCTGGCCATGCTGACACGTGCAAAAAACGACAACCTGCCCTTGCGTGGCGTATTGATCTACGGGCTGGCCCGACCTTCTATGCAAAGCGAAGCATCACGCCTCGGACGTCTGGAAGAAAAGTGGATGCAAGAGTTGGTCTCGCGAGTGGCTGCGGTTGGCTGGCCAGCTCGTTCAAACACTTGACGATTGATATTTTTTGAAATTTTAAAAAATTCAAAAAATATTTGACTGAAAAACAGCCCAATCTGGAATAAGGAAAACCAAAAACTGATCAAACTTGGCGCCTGGATTTTCCAGGCGCCATTCCGATCCTGATTATTTCTTCTTGCCTTTCGTCGGTTTCACCGGATTGGCGGCTGCGGTCAACGCAGCACCCGCTTTGAAGCGAACCACTTTCTTGGCTTCGATCTTCATCTCTTTGCCAGTCTGCGGATTACGGCCCGTGCGAGCCTCGCGCTGCTGAACGCTGAAGGTGCCGAAGCCGATAAACTGCACGCTATCGCCTTTGGCGACGGCATCAGTAATTGCAGCAAGGGCCGCAGCAATGATGTCGGCAGTTTGCGCCTTTGTTGCGCCAGCTTTTTCAGCAACGATGTCGATCAGTTCAGTCTTGTTCATGCATGTCTCCTGACAATAGTATTTGCGGGTAAAAGCAATTTGGTGTGGTGCATTTTTTCACAAAATCCACTTCCTGCCTAAGCAACGGAAGCTTGTCCAAATCATTTAACAGCCACCTGAAAAACTCTGCTTGGGCTGGTCATGCCCCAGATTGGGTGAAGCACAGCGTAAGCGTAAGCGAGAAGCCGAGTTCAGAGAAGGGGCACACACCTGTCAAAGCCACAAATTGTTCAGTTTCTGCCTGAAAAAATGTAGCGCCCGTAAAAAAGGGGGCGATTACCCAAATCGCTGTCACTCCCCCTTCAACTCACTTACAAAATCCTAGCGCGGCGCGACTGGAACCATACCGCCAAACAAGCGCGGATCAATCATTGGAATGGACGGAAAACCCTGCTGATAAGTCGGCGCAACCGGAGCCATCTGACTGCCATAGCCAGGCACGTTGAAAATATTCCCCATGGAAGGACCATACGATTGAGGATTCGCCATGTTACCCAACCATCCACCATACCAACTCGGATTCAACGGCGCTGTCGCCATATTGAGAGCGCGTGGATCAAGCGCAGCGCCAGCAAATTTCAGATAAGTGTTGGGGTTCAATGTGTTCAAAAGCAAACCCAACGCACGCGGATCAACCGGCGCCATAACCCAACGCATCAGCTTGTTGGGGTCTGTCATCACGGTGGTTGCCGCAGAGATGAATTGCGGGTCCATCAACGCCTGCGACCAACTTGCCAGCACAACCGGATCCATCGCCTTGGCAAAATTGCCATAAGCGCGCGGATCCATCAGGCTGGATGTCGATTGCAGATACAAATTGGGATCCATCATGGCCTTGCTTGCGGCAATCAAGAACTCAGGTTCGGACACCATCGCCAGCGCTGCTATAAATTTTTTGGGATCGGCCAACATGTCACCGTTGCGGGTAAAGTCAGCCAAATATTTGACCCATTCATCGGCATTACCAGGTACCGCTGCAGCTTGTGCGTCAGTTTGGGCAGGAGCATTGTCAGATAGACTAGCCATGCTGAAAGTGGCTAGTGCGATAGCGAGAATAGTGCGGGAAACTTTCATCCTGATCTCCAATTAAATCAATATTAACAATCGCTTATGTACATCTCGCAATGCGAGCGGTGCGCATTGTGACGCCAATCCAAAATTTGGTGTCAGGAAAATCACTCGGAATTCGATGTCACCATGATGAACAAGTCGAGCTTCAAGCGAAGTCATAATTTATATGACCTGATTCGCCCATTCCCATTACGAAAAATCCCCCTAAGACCAATGTCGTAGATAAAAAACTTCAGAAGCCAGAACTTGACTGCACTGAACGCAACGCGTAGATTATTAGATTCCGTTTGAACTTTTGAAGCGGAGCGTGAATCGAAGATTCACATAGGGGGCGACCTGGCTTCGACGGGGGTCGCGAAGCAGACAAGGGCATACCGAGGACCAGTTACCTCGTAAATACATCTGGAATCTAGTAGTC
>JAIFKV010000057.1 GCA_020049415.1 Betaproteobacteria bacterium | reverse complement strand
TTTCCTGAACGCGGCGGAATTCACCATCATCTTCCCAGGTGACATGCGGAAACACGCGCAGCAGTTCATTCATATCGACCATGCCGTCGAAGGTCGATAACTCACCGGCATGGATCATGCGTTGAATTTCAGAACGCGGCTGGCCGACCAGGCGGGCGACTCGGGAAAGAGGAAGATAGTGCGACATGGCGCGAATGTTAGCGTGCGAATGCGTCTATTCAAAACAGCGCCCTGTAATATTCGGAGATGCTGAATCTCCAAACCCGCCCCTGTTCCGCCGCTGCGATGCTTCACTTGCAATCCACCGGCACCCCTGCCCTCCTCGCTCGTCTCTATGCCGCTCGCGGCGTTACCGGGCCGGAACAACTAAAAAGCAAGCTGACTGAACTGCTGCCTTATTCCAGCCCGCACGCCAGCATGAAGAACATTGAAGCAGCGGCAGAGCGTCTGGCCGATGGCATTGCGCGGGGTGAGAAGATGCTGATTGTCGGCGATTACGATGCCGATGGCGCAACCGCCAGCACCGTCGCAATGACCGGCCTTGCTGCGCTGGGTGCGCAAGTGAGCTACCTGGTGCCGAATCGATTTGAGTACGGCTATGGGCTATCGCCCACGCCGGCGTAGAGACCGCGCGCAAGCTGGGTATCGATGTGCTGATCACCGACCACCATTTGCCCGGCGACACCTTGCCGGATGCGTTGATCGTCAACCCGAATCAGCCCGGCTGCGCGTTTCCCAGCAAAAATCTGGCTGGCGTCGGCGTGATGTTCTATGTCTTGCTGGCCTTGCGCGCCGAGTTGCTCAGACGTGGCGTTTTCAATGAAAAGACCAAACCGAATCTGGCTGAATTACTCGACCTGGTTGCACTCGGAACTGTCGCCGATGTGGTGAAACTCGATGCCAATAATCGTTTATTGGTCGCCCAAGGCTTGAAGCGCATGCGTGGAGGTCGCGCTCGGCCCGGCATTCAAGCGCTTTTCGCCGCAGCCGGGCGGAAGCCGGAAAAAGCCGGCGCGGAAGATCTGGGATTCGTCGTCGGACCGCGCTTGAATGCCGCCGGGCGGCTCGCCGACATGACCGTTGGCATTGAATGTCTGCTCGCACCGGATATGGCAAGCGCCCTGCCGTTGGCGCGCGAACTGGATCAACTCAACCGCGCACGGCGCGAAATCGAAGCCGACATGCAGGATCAGGCGCTGGCACTGCTGGATGGCATCCGGGTCGCCGACGGCGCCAGCCTGACATTGTTCGATCCAGCCTGGCATCAAGGCGTGGTCGGGTTGCTGGCCTCACGTCTGAAAGAGCGCCACCACCGACCGACCATCATCTTCGCCGATGGCGGCGATGGCTTGCTGAAAGGCTCCGGCCGCGCCATTCCCGGCCTGCATCTGCGCGACACGCTGGACGCAGTGGATCGACGCGCACCCGGGCTGATCCTGAAATTCGGCGGCCATGCGGCAGCAGCGGGATTAACGATACGGCGCGAACGTTTCGATGAATTCAAGGCTTTTTTTGAAACGGTAGCGCATGAAAGCCTGAGCCCGGCCGACCTCACTCGGGTGATCGAAACCGATGGTGAACTTGGCTCGGCCGAGTTCACCCTTGAAAACGCACAAAGCCTGGCCGATACGGTCTGGGGCCAAGGTTTCCCAACACCGCTATTTCAGGCCGAATTCAACGTACAAAGCCAGCGTCTGGTGGGAGAAAAACATCTGAAACTGCGTCTGGCTGGCGGTGGCATCAATGCGGAGGCGATCCTTTTCTTTCAGGACTCACCATTACCCGAGCGTATCCAGGCGGTGTTCCGGCTGGAGGTGAACGAATGGAACGGAAATCGCGACCTACAGCTCAATCTGGCGCACTGGGCCGGGGCGTAAGACGAGTTAAACCTGAACCAATTTGCTTCTGCACAAGCGCCGGGGTTTTTACGTTTTTAGCAACATACGGCCATACTCGGCCGTTAAATTATGGATGATCAAGAAATTCCAATGAGTCCGCTACCCAACTGTCCGAAATGCAAATCTGAATTCACTTATGCAGATGGCGTCATGTTTGTCTGCCCGGAATGCGCTCACGAATGGCCGCAAGAGATAGAAGAAAGTTCAGACGATAGTCGTGTCGTGCGTGATTCCAATGGCAACGTGCTTGCCGATGGCGACAGCGTTAGCGTAATCAAGGACCTGAAAGTCAAAGGGTCATCGTTGGTGGTCAAGGTCGGCACCAAGGTGAAAAACATCCGATTGGTCGATGGCGATCACAACATTGATTGCAAGATCGACGGCATCGGCGCGATGCAGTTGAAATCGGAGTTCGTCAAGAAGGCTTGAAAACGAGGCCCAAAATAGGAAAGCGACTGTCCATGAATAACCAGGACATTCTGACTGCACGGGTGGGCGCAGTGCTGCGTTGCCGGTCGCTTGAAGGGAATGACCATGCTGCGCGACCGGCGCCTTGCACCGCACCCCACCAGCACACCCATCACTGCCAAGGTTATTCATGGACAGTCGCAAACCATGCGCATCTCCTGGCTTAAATTGGGGGCTCGGCTTGAACTTCTGACCAAACCGGACCTCGGCAAGTTGGTGACTCTCATACGGCGGGCAATATGACCGCCTAATACTATTAACAGCAGCACCAAGGGAAACGTCGATATCGAAGAGATTTCATGAGCGGGATGCGCGTCGTTGCGCTCTCCAATGTCACCGACGAATCCCGGACCGCTAATGCTGATTTCAGGTTTTGCTTGCGATTGTTTTCCTGTTCCATCTCCGTCGATACACACACACCCGAAAAAAGTAGAACCACGGCTCTTGTAATAGCGTCTTGGCATCCCTACCATTAGCACTCGCTGGACGTGAGTGCTAATAGCTCGTGTCGCACTGAACCCCAATTTGTTTAATCATGGAATCCTTAGGAGGATAGCAATGAAAATTCGCCCGTTGCACGACCGAGTCATCGTCAAACGCATGGAAGAAGAACGTAAAACCGCTTCCGGTATCGTCATCCCCGACACCGCTACCGAAAAACCGGATCAAGGCGAAATCGTCGCTGTTGGCGCCGGCAAGAAGGATGACAAGGGCATCCATATGGCGATGGATGTCAAAGTCGGCGACCGCGTGTTGTTCGGCAAATATTCCGGCCAAACAGTCAAGGTTGAAGGCGAAGAGCTTCTCGTTATGCGCGAGGAAGACATCATGGGCGTGATCGAGAAGTAATTTCTCTCACCCGCATCTGCGTAACCCTGTAAATAATTTTTGGAGATACAAACAATGGCAGCTAAAGACGTACGTTTTGGTGATTCCGCGCGTGCCCGCATGGTGGCAGGCGTCAATGTTCTGGCCAACGCGGTCAAGGTAACTCTTGGCCCCAAGGGCCGTAACGTGGTTCTGGATCGTTCCTTCGGCGCTCCCACCGTGACCAAGGACGGCGTGTCCGTGGCCAAGGAAATCGAGTTGAAGGACAAACTGGAAAACATGGGCGCGCAGATGGTGAAAGAAGTCGCCTCCAAGACCTCCGACATTGCCGGTGACGGTACCACCACCGCTACCGTACTGGCTCAATCCATCGTCAACGAAGGCATGAAGTTCGTTGCCGCCGGCATGAACCCGATGGATTTGAAGCGCGGCATCGACAAGGCCGTGATCGCCATCACCGCTGAGCTGAAGAATATTTCCAAGCCCTGCACCACCAATAAGGAAATCGCTCAGGTCGGGTCCATTTCTGCCAATTCCGACTCCACCATTGGCGACATCATCGCCGGCGCCATGGACAAGGTTGGCAAGGAAGGCGTCATTACGGTAGAAGATGGCACTAGCCTGGAAAGCGAACTGGAAGTTGTCGAAGGCATGCAGTTCGATCGCGGCTACCTGTCGCCCTACTTCATCAACAACGCCGAGAAACAAATGGCGGTGCTGGAAGATCCTTTTGTTCTGCTGTTCGACAAGAAAATCTCCAACATCCGCTGGCAAGCCGCTGCTGATCATCGCCGAAGACGTCGATGGCGAAGCGCTGGCCACCCTGGTCGTCAACAACATCCGTGGCATCCTGAAGACTTGCGCCGTCAAAGCGCCTGGCTTCGGTGACCGTCGCAAGGCGATGCTGGAAGACATGGCCATCCTGACCGGCGGCACCGTTATTGCCGAGGAAGTCGGTCTGTCCCTGGAAAAAGCCACCTTGGCTGAACTGGGCCGCGCCAAGCGTATCGAAATCGGCAAAGAAAACACTACCGTCATCGACGGCGCTGGTTCTGGCGACGCGATCAAAAATCGCATCACCCAGATCAATCGTCAAATCGAAGAAGTCACCTCCGACTACGACAAAGAGAAGCTGCAAGAGCGCAAGGCCAAGCTGGCCGGTGGTGTTGCCGTGATCAAGGTCGGCGCTGCGACTGAAGTTGAAATGAAAGAGAAGAAAGCCCGTGTCGAAGACGCGCTGCATGCAACCCGCGCCGCCGTTGAAGAAGGCATCGTGGCGGGCGGCGGTGTTGCTCTGCTGCGCGCGCGTTCGGTTATCACCGACCTGAAAGGCTCTAACCATGATCAGGATGCTGGCATCAAGATTGTGCTGCGCGCCATCGAAGAGCCGCTGCGTCAGATCGTCAACAATTGTGGCGAAGAGTCTTCTGTAGTCGTCAACAAGGTGCTCGAAGGCAAGGGCAACTACGGCTACAACGCGGCCACCGGCGAGTACGGCGACATGATGGAAATGGGTGTTCTTGACCCCACCAAGGTCACCCGCATTGCACTGCAAAATGCAGCTTCTGTAGCTTCCCTGATGCTGACCACCGACTGCATGGTGGCTGATCTGCCGGAAGACAAGAAGGGCGGCGCGCCTGATATGGGTATGGGCGGTGGTATGGGTGGCATGGGCGGCATGGACTTCTAAGTCTGGTTTTTCCGCACCCCTCCGGAGCTACCGTTCTGGCGGGCGGAACGCAAAGCAAAAACCTCGCTTCGGCGGGGTTTTTGCTTTAAAGCGCCGCCATCTTTGCCGGCGGGTTTTCAGAACCGTTTGCTTCTATGTTCGATAAACTGATTTGCATGACAGCGATGTAAAATTCCCTGTAGAACGATGAAATAAGGCGTTCGGCCGCCCTTAACGTAATTATCGATTTTTGCTCACTGCCGGAATTACGAAGAAACGTCGACGCTTGAAGCAACCTGAGGTAGCGCTGTCGAAAAGTCAGTTCACTTGGTTAGCAAGCTAACTGGACAATGCTACAAATAAGAACGCAGTTGATTACTGACATCTGCCGTGAAAACGTCAGAACACACAATGGAGAAAAAAATGGAAAAGCTGGCCAATGAAGTGACCAAAGAACAATTGATTGCCGATTTCAACGTGGTCGTCGCGGATGCTGAAGCGCTGCTGAAAGCGACCGCCAATCAAGGTGGAGAGAAACTTGCAGAGGTACGCGCCAGGGCGGAAGAATCTTTGCGTGTTGTGAAAGCCCGAATGGACGATGCGCAGGAGGCGTTGCTGATCAAAACCAGAGCGGCCGCCAAAGCAACCGATGAATATGTCCATGAGAATCCATGGAATGCCGTTGGCGCTGCCGCAGCAATTGGCTTGCTGATTGGTTTTCTTCTAGGCCGCCGGTAGGCGCAGCGATATGCCAGAGAAATCACCGGATGCTGGGAAAGGGTTGCTTGCGTCGCTGATGGCGCTGGCTGCCACATTGGTTGCCATGACGCATACACGGCTTGAGTTGTTGTCCACAGACTTGGAGGAAGAGCGGGAGCATTTTTTCTCGCTACTGGTGTTGGCGTTGGCGACATTGTTTTTCCTGGGATTCGGAATGCTGCTATCGGTTTTTTTGTTGGTGGTCGTGTTTTGGGATACGCACCGAATATTAGTGCTGGCGACGCTAGCCGGTTTGTTTTTGCTGGCCGGCATCGTCACATGGAGAATCGCGCTTCACAAGACAAGAACCAAACCAAGGTTTTTTGCAGCGACCATGTCGGAGTTATTGAAGGATCGGCAACAACTCGTTTCTCGTCTATGAGCGAAATATCAACCCGCCTGTCTGAACAACGCGAACGCCTGATTGCACAGGCAGAGGAACAACGAACCGAATTGGCGCAAAACATCGAGCCATGGCGTTTACCCTTGGCGCGGGTTGATCAAGGATTGGACGTGCTGCGCTTTTTCAAGCGTCATCCTGTCTGGTTGATTGGCGGCGTCACGTTGATGACGGCCATGAGTTTTAAGCGAGGTGGAAAATGGTTACAGAGCGGCTTGTTTCTCTGGCGGGTCGTACGCAAGCTTCGTGAAGGTTAGCCGCCAGAGAAGTATGTTATCGAAAGGCTGTGTTATCGCTGTGAAAGGGAAATCATTCACGATGAAGCCAAGCCCAACTGCCGAGGGACATAAAAGGGGGCTTAAAAACAGAAAAGCCAGCGATAAAGCTGGCTTTTCTGTTTCACGACACTGGTAAGTCGTAGATTTTATTGGTCGGGGCGAGAAGACTCGAACTTCCGACCCCCTGCACCCCATGCAGGTGCGCTACCAGGCTGCGCTACGCCCCGAAGCAAATGATTATAATAGATGGCTGTTTGGTCGTAAATAACAGTTGGTAAAATAACAAATAAAATTGCAAACAATTACCCAATTACGGGTTCATCCATCTTTGCTTGCTGAAGCCTTGCCACACGCAAGTTGCTTAACAGGTGCCAGCAACCATCAACGGATCAACCATCAACTTTTTAAAAGCTCAACGATACTCGCCAGTTCTTGCTTAATGTCATTCAGCGAGATAGGGGGCTCATTAGGCTCTTGGGGAACATTGGGTTCTTCGGCTTCTTCAAACACCGGTAATGTAGAAGCATCCTCTTCGAAAACGCCTTCTGACAACAAGCGATTTCGTGCGCCGCTGATGGTGAAGCCCTGCTCATAGAGCAATTCCCGAATACGCCGGATCAGCATGACTTCATGATGTTGGTAATAACGACGATTACCGCGTCGTTTTACCGGTCTCAACTGAGTAAATTCTTGCTCCCAGTAACGAAGCACATGCGGCTTCACGCCACATAATTCGCCAACTTCACCGATGGTGAAATAGCGTTTTGACGGAATTAAGGGAAGCTCAGAGTTCGGCAAATGTTCCGACATGCGCTTCTTCCACCATGGCTTTTAATTTTTGGCTTGCATGAAATGTCACCACGCGACGTGCTGTGATGGGCATTTCTTCCCCAGTCTTCGGATTTCTACCGGGACGCTGGGGTTTTTCGCGTAACTGAAAATTGCCAAAGCCCGAAAGCTTGACGCTATCCCCACCTTCCAAAGCAGTCCTCACCTCTTCGAAAAAGGTTTCCACCATGTCCTTGGCTTCCCGCTTGTTGAGACCAACCTTCTCGAACAGCAAGTTGGCCAGTTCAGCTTTAGTAAGGGTCATGCAGGTAAAACTCCGTCAGCTACGCAATATGGCGTTGTGGTTCTTGAATAGAATATCGACCACTTCCGCAACAGTAAAATCAATCTCTGAATCTGTAAGCGTTTTCTCAGTATGTTGTAACAACATGTTGAAAGCAAGGCTTTTTTTATCAACGTCCACACCCTGCCCCTGGTAAACATCGAAGCAATTGATGTCAGCCAGCAATGCGGGGGCGGCGGCTTTGACGGATGCCAGCAATTCCTTGACCTCTATTTTTGCATCGACTATGACAGCAATATCTCGGCGTACAGCGGGAAAACGCGGCATCCCTTGATAACTTGGTACGCCGCGTTGAAGCAGCGGCGACAGATCCATTTCGATCATCACAGGGGATTTTGAAAAACCGTATTTCTGACTCAACCGGGGGTGCAAAGCACCTATCCAACCGCAAGGTTCTCCGCCAACAAGAATCTCGCCGCTTTGCCCGGGATGCAGTGCAATGTGATTGTTTCGTCTCAACTCGACCGGGACGGGGTGCAGCAAAGCTTCCAGGTCGGCGCGCAGATCATAAAAATCAACCAGTCGCGCTTTCTCGGCCCATTGCTCTTCATGGACTGCGCCGTAAGCCAAAGCGCTCAGACGCATGGGTTGCTGTTCCGATGAGCTGGAGAGAAACACCCGGCCCACTTCAAAAATCTGCAAACGCTCCTGGCCATGATTGAGGTTGTGGCGCAGCGTCTGAATCATGCCGCCGATCAATGAACCGCGCATGACGCCCATCTGACTGGCAATCGGATTAAGCAAGGGTAAAGTTTCACCATCGGAACGGAAATCCGCATCTACCTCATCGGAGATAAAGCTGTAGGTAATGACTTCCTGATAACCCCTTGACGTCATTATTTTTTTCACGTCCTGAATGGTGCGAGTTGATTCGCTTACTGGCAGCATGACATGCTCGCCACGCAAACTGACTGCGGGTATTGCGTCATATCCATGCACACGCGCTACTTCTTCGATCAGATCGACTTCACGCACAATATCGAAACGATGACTGGGTGGTGTCACCCGAACTGAATCCGGCATTTTTTCGATTTGCATGCCTAGTCGAGCAAGAATACCCAGCATCACCGAGTCATCCAGTTCAAACCCCAGGATGCGTCTTGCCCGATTCGGTCGAAAATCGACTGCGGCGAAACTATCAACGCCGATCCCAGCTTCCTGCACCGGCCCGCTCTGGCCGCCGCAAATCTCGAGGATCAATTGAGTGGCGCGTTCCATGGCACGGCGCGGCAATGTCGCATCAACGCCACGCTCAAAACGATGTGAAGAGTCAGTCGACAAACCGAAACGGCGGGCTCTACCGACAATGGCATCTGGCGCAAAATGCGCCGACTCCAGAAAGATGTCACATGTGGCCGCCGAGACCGCGCTAGCAGCGCCTCCCATAATGCCAGCCAGCGCGAGTGGACCGCTGTCGTCGGCAATAACCAGAACATGGGCCGCTTCATCTTCCTTGCTGAATTCGACAGATTGCTCATTCAGCAAAGCCAATATTTCGCCCTTGCGCGCCATGCGAACCTGAATATCACCGCTTAGACGCTGGAGATCGAATCCATGCATAGGCTGCCCGAGTTCCAGCAAGACATAGTTGGTTATGTCGACCACCGGATGAATCGCACGCAACCCGGACCGTTCCAGCCGCTGCACCATCCAGCGCGGACTGATTGCGCTTGGGTTGATGCCACGAATAACCCGGCCGCAATAGCGCGGACATGCCGAACTTGATTCGATGGCAATCGGATGCAGATCAGGAATGCTGCCAGCAACCGGGGAACAATCAATTTGCGCGCACGAAACATCGGTCAGTGCAGCCACCTCGCGCGCAATACCAATCAGCGAGAGGCAATCTCCTCGGTTGGGGGTGAGCTTGAGGGTGATCATTTGATCGTCAAGATCAAGAAATTCACGTAAACCCTGGCCAACTGTCGCATCGGCCGGTAATTCCATGATGCCGTCAATACCGCCGATATTGGGCAAACCGAGTTCTTTGCTGGAGCACAACATGCCAGCCGATCCGACGCCACGCACCTTGGCTTGCTTGATTTTGAATTCGGGCAGTTGCGCTCCGACGCGCGCACAGGCCGTTTTCAGCCCAACGCGTGCGTTTGCCGCGCCACAAACAATAGTTAACGGCTCGCTTTCACCAACATCGACCTGACAAACCTGCAGGCGATCCGCGTCCGGATGCTTTTCCGCACGGAGGATTTCCGCCACGACGACATCAGTAAAGGCGGCCGCAGCCGGCTCGATAGCCTCAACCTCCAGGCCAGCCATGGTCAGCAGATGGCCAAGTTGTTGCGTAGTGAGTTCGGGATTGACAAGGCTGCGTAGCCAGGATTCTGAGAATTGCATGGCGCCAGATATAGATGCGTAAAGTTGCGGGGGTTACGATTAGCCGGATGAATCAGGCAAATTGTTTGAGGAAGCGGACATCGTTTTCGAAAAACAGCCGCAAGTCATCAACGCCGTAGCGCAACATGGCCAGGCGCTCGACACCGAGACCAAAGGCGAAGCCTTGATAACGTTCGGCATCCAGACCAACGTGCTCAAAAACATTGGGATGCACCATGCCACAGCCCAGTACTTCGAGCCATCCGGTGTGCGAGCAGACGCGGCAGCCAGCGCCATTACAGATCACGCAGCCGATATCCATCTCGGCTGAGGGTTCGGTAAAGGGAAAGAATGAAGGGCGAAAACGCACCGGCAAATTGTCACGCTCAAAAAAGCGGGCCATGAAATCGGCAAGAACACCTTTCAGATCGGCGAATGATGCCGACTCATCGACCCATAAACCTTCAACCTGATGAAACATCGGGGTGTGAGTAACATCGGAGTCGCACCGATAAACCCGCCCTGGCGCAATGATCCGGATTGGAGGCGGATTGTTCTGCATGTAGCGCACCTGGACCGGCGAGGTATGCGTGCGCAGCAAAGAACCACCATCGAGATAAAAGGTGTCGTGCATTGCGCGCGCCGGGTGGTTTTCCGGAATATTCAGCGCAGTGAAGTTGTAAAAATCCGTTTCGATTTCCGGGCCATCGGCGGCAACAAATCCAATTGATGCGAACAATTGCTCAATGCGCGCCAACGTGCGCGTTACTGGATGCAAACCGCCAACCCCCTCGCCGCGACCGGGTAGCGTTACATCCAGCGATTCGGCGGCAAGCTGACGTTCGAGCTCTTCATTTTGAATTGCGTCGCGACGCGACTTCAGGAGCGCCTCAACCTGATTCTTGATCAGATTGATGCGTGCACCGACCTGCTTGCGCTCATCCGTCGGCAATGCGCCCAACATCTTCATCTGCTCGGTAATCACACCGCTCTTGCCTAAATAGCGCGCCTTCACCTGATCAAGCACGGGAAGGTTGGCAACGGCAGCGAATTCTCGCTCGGCGTCTTTCAGAATTTCATCGAGATTCATGCTCTAACCCATTGGCCAGAATAGAAAAAGGGAGGCCTAAGCAGGCCTCCCCTCAGCGTGTACGCAGACTGAACTACGCCCCCAAGCTGGCCTTGGCCTGCTCAGCAATCTTGGCAAAAGCCGGCTGATCAAAGATCGCCATATCGGAAAGGACCTTGCGATCCAGATCGATAGATGCTTTCTTCAGACCACACATGAACTGGCTGTAATTCATGTCAATACCCAACCCACGCACGGCCGCATTGATACGCGCGATCCAGAGTTGGCGGAACTGACGTTTTTTCTGGCGACGATCACGGTAGGCATACTGGCCGGCCTTCATGACCGCTTCGTTGGCTACCCGGAATACGTTCTTGCGACGACCACGGAAACCCTTGGCTGCGTCCAATACTTTCTTGTGGCTGGCGCGAGCGGTTACACCACGTTTAACGCGAGGCATATCTGATCTCCTTTATTAAGCGTAGGGCATCATGTCACGAACGTGACCGATGTCTGCAGGATTAACGTCAGACATACCACGCAAATGACGCTTGCGCTTGGTGGTCTTCTTGGTGAGGATATGGCGCATGTAAGCGGATGAACGCTTGATGCTGCCGCTACCTCGAACGCGGAAGCGCTTGGCGGCGCCGCTCTTGGTCTTCATTTTGGGCATGGTTAGCTCCTGTTTCTTCTATGCGTGTGGCGATTCCCTACGGGAACACTTGGACAGCCCCAACGTTAAACATCAACTCGCACGTGTTGGCGCGGATTAAAGGCCCGCGCCACGCCTTTGAAATCAACTTTTTCTCTTCGGGGCCAAAACCATGACCATCTGCCGACCTTCCAGCTTGGGAAATTGCTCGACGATGCCATGTTCGGAAAGATCCGCCTCGACGCGCCGGAGCAATTGCATACCAAACTCCTGGTGAGCCATTTCACGGCCTCTGAAACGCAAGGTGATCTTGGCTTTATCGCCCTCATCCAGGAAACGGATCAGATTACGCAACTTGACCTGATAGTCATTGTCATCAGTCGCCGGTCGGAATTTGACTTCCTTGATCTGAATCTGCTTCTGCTTCAGCTTGGCTTCATGCTGCTTTTTGCTTTCCTGGTATTTGTATTTGCCGTAATCCATGATTCGGCAAACTGGAGGCTGCGCCTGTGGCGCAATCTCGACCAGATCCAACTCGGCTTCTTCAGCTTTAACCAAAGCTTCACGCAGACTGACGATCCCTAGCTGCTCGCTTTCCACCCCTACCAGTCGGATCGGCGAAACATCAATTTCGCCGTTGATCCGAGGTTCCTTTTCCTGTGCTATTTCAAGCCCCTTGAAAAAACGAGGAGCCGACAAGTTACATCGGCTCCTCAGGTTATTTAGTCACTTTCACGCAGCTTGGCGAGGAATGTATCGAGATCCATCTGACCGAGATCTTCACCACCACGTTGACGAACCGCCACCTTGTTTTCCTGTCGCTCTTTATCGCCAACAATGATCTGGTAGGGAACGCGCTGCATTGAGTGCTCGCGAATTTTATAGGTGATCTTCTCGTTTCTCAAGTCGGAAACCGCGCGAATACCTTGTTTTTTAAGGTCTTGCGTGATTTTCGCCGCGTAATCAGCCTGATTGTCGGTAATGCACATCACGACAACCTGAACCGGAGCAAGCCATACCGGGAAGTTGCCGGCGTAATGTTCAATCAAGATGCCGAGAAAACGCTCCAACGACCCCAGGATCGCCCGATGCAACATGACCGGCGGCTTGCGCGTATTGTCTTCATCAACGAACTCCGCCCCCAAACGTACCGGCAAATTGAAATCGAGCTGGATAGTGCCGACCTGCCACAGACGTCCAAGCGAATCCTTCAGCGTGAATTCTATTTTCGGGCCATAGAAAGCGCCTTCGCCGGGCTGCAAGTCGAACGCCAGACCATTCTGGTCAAGTGCAGCCGCCAGACCGGCTTCCGCCTTGTCCCAGGATTCGTCCGAGCCGACCCGTTTTACCGGGCGGGTCGACAGCTTTACCAATACATCGTTAAAGCCGAAATCCGCATAAACCGCTTGCAGCATCTTGATGAAGTCTGAAACCTCGGCTTGAATCTGGCCTTCGGTGCAGAAAATATGCGCATCGTCCTGCGTGAATGCGCGCACCCGCATCAGACCATGCAGCGCACCAGACGGCTCATTGCGATGGCAGGAGCCAAACTCGGCCAGTCGCAATGGCAGATCACGGTAGGAGTGCAGACTATGGTTGAAGATCTGCACATGGCCGGGACAGTTCATCGGCTTCACCGCGTATTCGCGGTTTTCCGACGCGGTAGTGAACATGTTGTCGCGGTAGTTATCCCAGTGGCCGGATTTCTCCCACAGCGACTTGTCCATCACCGTCGGGGTCTTCACTTCCTGGTAGCCGTACTCGTTGAATTTGCGCCGCATGTATTGCTCGACTTCCTGCCACAGCACCCAGCCGTGCGGATGCCAGAACACCATGCCGGGCGACTCTTCCTGCAAATGGAACAAGTCAAGCTGCTTGCCCAGGCGGCGGTGATCGCGCTTTTCGGCTTCTTCCAGACGATGCAGGTATTCGGCCAGATCTTCCTTGTTGCGCCATGCCGTGCCGTAAACGCGCTGCAACATCTCGTTCTTAGAATCGCCGCGCCAGTAGGCGCCGGCCAATTTCATCAGCTTGAACGCCTTGATCTTGCCGGTGGATGGCACGTGCGGGCCGCGACACAAATCGATGAAGTCGCCTTCGCGATAAAGTGAAATGGTCTGCCCGGCGGGAATCGAAGCGATGATTTCCGCCTTGTAGTTTTCGCCGATGGACTTGAAGAATTCGACCGCCTGGTCGCGATCCCACTCCTCGCGCGTCACTGGAATATCTTTCTTGGCCAGTTCGCCCATGCGCTTCTCGATCGCCGCCAAGTCTTCCAGCGTGAAAGGCCGCTTGTAAGAGAAGTCGTAGTAGAAGCCGTCTTCGATCACCGGCCCGATGGTCACCTGCGCATCCGGGAACAATTCCTTCACCGCAAAGGCCAGCAAGTGCGCACAGGAATGGCGAATCAGATCGACGCCGTCGGCATCCTTGTCGGTCACGATGGCGAGGGTGGAATCTTGTTCGATACGGAAAGAGGTATCGACCAATTGCCCATTCACCTTGCCGGCCAGGGCCACACGAGCCAGACCGGCACCAATGCTGGCTGCTACTTCGGCTACCGTCACCGGCGCCTCGAAAACACGTTCGGAACCATCAGGAAGTCGAATTACGGGCATGGCGCGATTGGACTCGAACCAACGACCCCCACCATGTCAAGGTGGTGCTCTAACCAGCTGAGCTACGCGCCTAAGGTCGGGGCGCATTCTAGTGGGGTTCTACAACGATTACAAATGTAGATTTCGATTTTTTGACAAAAACATCGCATGTAGCGGATGAACCCCGCCTTCGCATGCGCGCAGCCCTCGCCGTGACGGCTAAAATCACATGCCTCTTTCAACCCGCGAAGATCACATGCCCCGCAAGATACTTGTCACATCCGCCCTGCCCTATGCAAACGGCAGCATCCACCTGGGCCATCTGGTCGAATATATTCAGACCGACATCTGGGTCCGCTTTCAGAAGATGCGCGGCAACACCTGCCACTATGTTTGCGCCGACGATACCCATGGCACGCCGATCATGTTGCGGGCGGAGAAAGAAGGCATCACCCCGGAGCAGCTTATCGATCGCACCTGGCACGAACACAAACG
>JAIFKV010000148.1 GCA_020049415.1 Betaproteobacteria bacterium | reverse complement strand
GTTCTTCCGTTTCCACCTTGGTCAGCAGGTCGGTGATGCGCACCTTGATGCCGCCGTTGCCGCCGACGTGCAACTCGTAGCCGGAATCGACACAGACCACGCCGAAGTCCTTGATCGTCGCCTCGGCGCAGTTGCGCGGGCAACCGGACACCGCCAGCTTGAATTTGTGCGGCATCCAGGAACCCCAGGTCATTTCCTCCAGCTTGACGCCCAGCCCGGTGGAATCCTGCGTGCCGAAACGGCACCACTGGCTGCCGACACAGGTCTTCACGGTGCGCAGCGCCTTGCCGTAAGCGTGGCCGGAAACGAAGCCGGCATCCGACAAATCCTTCCACACTGCCGGCAAGTCTTCCTTCTTGATGCCGAACAGGTCGATACGCTGGCCGCCGGTCAGCTTCACCTCCGGCACATTGAACTTCTCCGCCACATCGGCAATGGCGCGCAATTCCTTCGGATTGGTCAGGCCGCCCCACATGCGCGGAACGACCGAGAAGGTGCCGTCCTTCTGGATGTTGCCGTGCGCGCGTTCATTGATGTAACGCGATTGCGCGTCATCAACGTACTCGGTTGGATTCGCGCAGAGCAGGTAGTAATTCAGCGCCGGACGGCATTTGGTACAGCCGTCGGGGGTTTTCCAGCCCAGTTTCTGCATGGTTTCCGGCAGCGTTTTGAAACCTTGCTCAACGATGCCGGCGCGGATTTCGTCGTGCGTCAGATCGGTGCAGCCACACAGCGGCTTCTTCGATGGCGCGGTCGAGTAATCGCCACCCGCCGTTGCCGCCAGAATGGTTTCCACCAGGCCGGTGCAGGAACCGCAGGAGCCGGAGGCCTTGGTATGCGCGCGCACCTCATCCAGCGTGAACAGCTTTTTCTCACGCACCGCCTTGATGATGTCGCCCTTGCAGACGCCGTTGCAGCCGCAGATTTCGGCCGTATCGGGCAAGGCCATCACGCGCGACATTTCATCGCCCATGCCGCCACCGGCGCCAGAATCGCCAATGTGATGCCGGCCGAACAGCAGCTTGTCGCGGAAGTCGGAAACATCGGTGGCATCGCGCATCAGCTCGAAGTACCAGGCGCCGTCCAGCGTATCGCCATACAGCACTGCGCCGGCCAGCTTGTTGTCCTTCAGCACCAATTTCTTGTAAGAACCGCGCCCGGCATCCTGGAACACGATCTCCTCGTGCCCCTCGCCGCCGACGAAGTCGCCGGCGGAGAACAGGTCGATGCCGGTGACTTTCAATTTGGTCGAGGTCATCGAACCCTGATAGCGCGCCACGCCATGCTCGGCCAGATGATTGGCGCAAACCTTGGCCTGCTCCCACAACGGCGCCACCAGACCATAGGCAATGCCGCGATGATTGACGCACTCGCCGACCGCGTAGATGCGGGCGTCGGTGAGCGACTGCATGGTGTCGTTGACGATCAGGCCACGGTTGCATTGCAGGCCGGCGGATTCGGCCAGGGCCGTGTTGGGCCGAATGCCGACCGCCATCACTACCAGATCGGCGGCAATCGTTTCGCCATCCTTGAATTTTAGGGCGCAGACGCGGCCGCTCTCGCCGCGCACCAGTTCCGCCGTCTGCTTCTGCAGCAGGAATTTCAAGCCCTTCTCTTCAAGGCTCTTCTGCAACAGGCGTGAGGCCGGCTCATCCATCTGGCGTTCCAGCAGCCAGGGCGCGATATGCACCACGGAAACATCCATGCCGCGCTGTTTCAGGCCATTCGCCGCTTCCAGACCAAGCAGGCCGCCGCCGATGACCACCGCGTTCTGGTATTGGCTGGAAGCGGAAATCATCGCATCGACATCGGCAATGTCGCGGAAGCCGACCACGCCGGGCAAATCGGCGCCGGGAATCGGCAGGATGAATGATTTAGAACCGGTCGCCAGTAGCAGGCGATCGTAATTCTCGACTGTGCCATCATCGGCTTCGACAAAGCGTTTTTTGCGGTCGATTTTCATCACGCGCTTGCCGGTATGCAGCGTAATGCCGTGCTCGGCGTACCAGTCGCGGCTGTTCAGCACGATCTGTTCCACCGTTTGCTCGCCGGCCAGGACCGGCGACAGCATGATGCGGTTGTAATTCGGGTGCGGCTCGTCGCCGAATACCGTGATGTCGTACATATCCGGAGCCGCCTTCAGCAACTCCTCCAGGGTGCGCATGCCGGCCATGCCGTTGCCCACCAAAACCAGTTTCATGCGTGCCATGTTCGAGTCCTATGCACATTATTCCAGGCGAAAAAAAACGGCGGCCGCCCTGATAGGGAGCGGACGCCGTTGTCCAAGATCGCTTAGGCGAGGAAGCCTATCGGAACATTAGCAATGGTTGTGCCAAGTCTGGAATGGCTTGGAATCATGGGCCAGGGATGGGATGGGGCGGCTGCGTGCACCGGATGAGTGCGCTCCGCACCGCAAACGCACTGGTTGCATGACTTGTTTAGCGCGCCAGTTCGCGGCGACGCAAAAGAAGTTGTTCGCAGAGCGTGCGCAATTCCGCGAAATGCACCGGTTTGTGAAACACCTTGATGTCTTGCGGCAGGCCGCCAGCCGCCTCGATCTCGGCATCCTCCATGGCGGTGACCACCAGGATTTCCATGCCTTCGCGATAGGGCGTGCGCGCCAGTGTGCGCAGCAGGCCGAAGCCGTCCATTTCCGGCATCACGAGGTCGCTGATCAACAGGTCGGGCGACAGACGGCCGATCAGGATCAGGCCTTCGATGCCGTTATGCGCCGTCGCCACGCTGACCGGCATCCCCCAGGCTTCGATTTGGCTCTTGTAGAGGCGAAGCAGCAGGTTGTCGTCCTCGACGACCAGGATGCTAAGACTCTCCTGCGCTTGAGTGCTGTCGGCGGCAGTTTCCGCCGGTGGCTGTCGGTTTTGCTGCAGACGCTGCACTGAAGCCAGGCTGATGCGGCGATGGCCGCCTTCGGTCTTCCAGGCCGTCAGGGTGCCGTTCTCAACCCAAAGTTGGGCGGTTCGTATTGAAATCCCCAAAATCCGGGCGGCCTCTCTGGTCGTGCAGAAATCGGTACTTAGTCGGTTATCCAAGCGGGTATCCATGATTTTGGCCAAAAAAATGAAACCCGATTCTACTTTGTCAGATCAACTCAGGTCTCAACTCGCTGATAAACCCGAAAAAGCGCGCATGAAGCGGGTAGTTTGCTGGTGCCGGTTCATGCGTGCAGCAACCGGTAATCAAAGGCGGCGGCATACAGGCCGGCGATTACCCGGCGGTTCATGTCGGCCTTGCTGATGGGGCGTGCAAGGCGTATCGGTTACTCCTTGATCGATTGCGGCGTGCCCGAAAGCTCTATCCAATATATGAAGCATCATCAACATAAATGCAATAAAAATATTAATTTAATGTGATAATAATGCTTAATGTGGAAATTATTGTAAATTAATTATCATATTTGTTCATTGTTATGAAATAGGTAGGGGCTGGTCTTTTCCGGCGCTAGACTGTCTCCTTTAATCAAATGCTCTGTGGTGGTAGAAACATGCAAGTCAATCTCACCCGCTTTGGCAGTACAACAGTTCTTCAACTCGAAGGCGCTTTTGTCTTTGACAGTCACCGGGCGCTACGGGAAGTTTGCCGGCCGATTCTGGACAATCCGAATACCCAATTCATTCAGCTCGAGTTGAGCCATGTCGATTATCTGGACAGTTCCGCGCTGGGCATGATGCTGCTGATGAAGGAAAAAGCCTTTTCGGCGGGCAAGGAAATCCAGATCAAGGGAGCGCGGGGCATCGTGCTGCAAGTGCTCGAAGTCGCCAAATTTGATCGGCTGTTCACGCTGTTGCACTGACCCCGAGGCGCGTCAGGCGCAAGGCCTGGCTACCAGCCTCCGCAGGCGGGGCAGCTGATCGGCTCATTGCAAATTGCGCAGAACTTCGTGTTCGCGCGCCGAAAGCGCGAAATATTTGGATTCTGTGCGCACTCGATTAGTGCGTGATCCCCGGAATGCAGCCAATAAATGTTGAAGATTCTGATCGAGCCGCCGATAAATTAATCCGCATCCTGGTCAGAGACGTTGATTCGCCGATTCCATGCTGGACAACACACTGAATACTCTCCTGATCGTTGATGACGCGGTCGAGAACCTGACTGTGCTGGATGCGTTGCTGCGGCCGCATTACCAGATTCGGGTCGCCACTTCGGGGGAAAAGGCGTTGCGCATCGCGGTCAGTGAACCGCGTCCGGACCTGATTCTGATGGATGTGATGATGCCGGGCATGGATGGCTATCAGGTGTTTGACTATCTGCGTGCCGATCCGGCGACACGTGACATCCCGGTCATCTTCGTCACTGCGATGGATAGCCCTGAAGCCGAGTTGCGCGGCCTGGATGCGGGCGCGGTGGACTACATCACCAAGCCGTTGGTGCCGTCCATCGTGCTGGCGAGGGTGCGCACGCAACTGGAACTGAAGCAGGCGCGCGACTGGCTATCCAACAAGAACGCCTTTCTGGAAGCTGAGGTCGCCCGCCGCATGCTGGAAAACGAGATCACCCAGGAAGTCAGCATTCGCGCGCTGGCGCATCTGGCCGAAACGCGCGATCCGGAAACCGGAAATCACATTCTGCGTACGCAAGGCTATGTGCGCGAACTCGCTCTGCGGCTGCGCGACCATCCACGTTTTTCCGACACCCTGAATGAACGCTATATCGATCTGTTGCACCGTTCCGCGCCGCTGCACGATATTGGCAAGGTCGGCATTCCGGACGTGATCCTGCTCAAACCGGGCCCGCTGACTCCGGAGGAGTGGCAAGTCATGAAAACGCATGCCAAATTGGGCGCAGAAGCGATCGAGCAAGCCGAGCGCGATGCCGCGCGTCCGGTCGAATTTCTCCGCTTGGCGAAGGAAATCGCGCATTGGCACCACGAAAGATGGGATGGCAGCGGTTACCCGGATGGCTTGGTCGGTGAGGCCATTCCAATCTCCGCACGTTTAATGGCGGTGGCGGATGTTTTCGATGCTTTGATTTCGCCACGTGTTTACAAACCCGAGATGAGCTTGGATCTGGCAAGGGACATGATCATGCAAGAGCGCGGGCAGCATTTCGACCCGGATGTGGCAGATGCCTTCCTGTCCGGATTTGACGCCTTCATCGATATTGCCGGACGTTATCGTGATGCCGCGTGAAGTGGCGCCCTAAAATGGTTCAGCCATGACCGAATCTGTTGATCGCCGACCGATCTCGCCGCTGCGCATCGCGCTGATCTACTCCGTTCTAGCCGGCACCTGGATCGTTGCATCCGATCTGTTCATGGGATGGTTGCTGGGTGTACCCGCCCAGTTCTCGCAGATCAACATGCTCAAGGGTGGCACCTTTGTTATCGCCACTGCGCTGCTGCTTTATGTTTTGTTGCAGCGGCGAGTTGCCGCTCCGCTGGCCGTTACCACCAGCTTGCATGGCCTCCTGCTGCCGCTGGCGGCAGGCTGGGCGATCATCATCGGCATTACCGTCGGCCTGGCGCTGAACACGCTGGAACAAAAGGAGTATTCCGAAGTCGCCCGCTTGCAGGCGGTCTCCAAGCTGAAAACCGAACAGGTCAGCATTTGGCTGCGAGAACGCTTGAGCGACGCTCGCCTGTTGCAGGGCAGCTCCTCCATACTTGCGGCTTACCAGCACTGGCGCCAACAAGGCGACCGTGCAAGTCGCGAGGATCTTTTTCGCCGCCTCTCCGCCTATCGCAGAGAAGGTTCTTTTCAGGGCGTGTTGCTGCTGGATGAACACGGCGCGCCGCTATGGAACACCAGTGTCCCGACCAATCAGCCCACTGATCAAATCGGCCCGGACGAAATCAAGCGTTTCCTGGCCGCCGCGACCCCGGACAATCCGACCCGCCTCGGCCCTTACCGGGATACGGCTGGTCGAATTCACCTCGATTTCGTTCTCCGTCTGCCTCTTCCTGGTGGTCAACCCGGCCCGATCATCGTGCTGCAAAGCGACGCGGAAAATTACTTTCCCGTCGCCCATGGCACCTGGCCGGTCCCTACCGCCAGTGGCGACGTCTTCCTGTTCAAGCGCGACGGCGATCACGTTATTTACCTCAGCCCGTTGCGCCACCAAGCCGACGCTTTGCTGAAGCTGCGTCTGCCGCTGGCCAACTCGCAACTGCTGGCTGCACAGGTGCTCAATGATCCCGGCACAGTTGGCCAACTGATCGAGGGCGTCGATTACCGTAACCAGGAAGTCGCCGGCGTCGCCCGCGCCATCCCCGGCACCGATTGGTTTCTGATGACCAAGCTGGACCGACAGGAAATGATGGCCGAAGCCAGACGCGACGCAACCGGGATTGTGCTCAGCGGATTGCTCCTGCTGTTCGCAGCCGGCGCCAGCCTGATGACGCTGCGCCAGCGCCAGCAACTAGCATTTGCGCAAGACCTGCAGCAAGCTCAGAGCGAACGTCTGCGCGCCCTGCATCTGCTCGCTACCATTGCCGACAGTTCCAGCGACGCCATCTTCGCGAAAGACTTGAACAACCGCTTCGTTTTGTTCAACCGTGCCGCTGAAAAGCTGGTCGGAAAACCCCAGGCCGAGGTGCTCGGCAAAGACGAATCCACACTGTATCCGCCGGAAGTGGCGCGGCAGCAGTTGGCCGACAATCGTAAAGTGATGGATGCCAATCTCACCCTGAACATCCAGGAAGATGTGCCGACACACGACGGCTTCCGTTCATTCATTACCACCAAGGGGCCGCTGCACGATGACGAGGGTCGTGTCATCGGCCTCTATGGCATCGTGCACGACATTACCGAAAGCAAACAGGCCGAGACCCGTTTGCGCCAGCAAGCTGCGGAAATGAAGAGTCGCAACGATGAGCTGGAACGAATCAACCGCGCCATGGTAGGACGCGAGCTGGCCATGATCGACCTCAAACGCCATATCAACACGCTGGCGCATGAACTCGGCCGCGAACCGCCGTTCGACCTCAGCTTTGCCGAACCCGAGCCGACGCCACATTCCTGATGACACTACAACCACGCCTGTTCCAGCCCTTCCAGCGTCTGCACCGGCGGGAAGAATTTCCCGGCATCGGCCTGGACACCGTGAAGCGCATCGTGCGCCGTCACGGCGGCGTCATCGAGGCGCGCGGGGAGTCGGGAAAGGGTGCGACGTTCTGTTTCACTCTCGCTGCCTCAACTTTGGAGGCGCAATGAAAATCCATCATACCGGCGCAGACCGGTATCCAGAAACCGTTGGTTTTATCGTCCCCACCGCACTTGACCCCGGCCTTCGCCGGGGTGACGGTGAGTTATTCAGCCCAAGGCTAGCCATGCTCCCCCACCCTCGCCAGGACAATCTGGATGACTTCCCGCGAAAGGCGGAAATCGCCACGCAGCAGTTCCTCAAAGACGTCGCGGGCGGAGGGGATCAGGCCGCGAAGTTTGGCTTGCCCGATGACGGCTGCGGTTCCGGCCACCTGAATACCATATTCCCCAGCGACAGCACGACCGGCCCGCTCATCCATCAGAATCAAGGTTGGGCCGTCGTGGCGCAGCGCATGTCGGATGCAGGCCGCCTCGCCCTCGTCCAGTTGCGGGATTTCAGGTATTTCATCGCCATCTGGGCGAACAACCAGCCATCCGGCATCAATCGCCGCATGCAAGGCTTCCATCCCTTGCCACACGCCCCGGTCAAGAATCTCCTCCCGCACTGTCTCGGGAATCACGATCTCGCCGAACAGCGCCCGCAACCAGGACATTCCCGACACGCGCGCCAGGACAATCAGCGGGCTGGCATCGCTCAGGACGAGGCGAGCCATGCGTCGAGCGTATCCATATCGCGTTGGACTTCCTCATCGCTGCCGCTGATCACGGGAATATTCAGGCGAGAAAGGTGCTGCATGAATGCCGCCAAACTCATTTCCGCCAGGCGGGCGGCGCGGCCGAGCGACAGGTTGCCGTCGCGGAACAGTGCGGTAGCCAGCGCGGCGCGCACACCGGGCAAAGACCAGGACTGGTTTTTTTCCAGGTGCACCAGCAGCGCGTCCGGCTCATCCCGGTTCATCACCACGACAACCCCCTTGCGCGCCTTGCGCAGGGCCTCGGACGGGTTGTTTTTCAGGCCGCTTACGTTAGTCACTTCCATGTCCATCTCCAGATGGGAATCTGAGATAGGAACATACCATAGGATGGATGACTGCCACCGGCGTCCCGAGCGATACAGGAGTAACCCCGATACAGGAGTAACCCCATGACCGAAAAAACCATCCGCCTCGTCGAAGACAACCCGCAAGACGAAATGCGCGCCCTGCGCCGCGCCAGCGTGTCCAATACGGTGGATGTGGCGCGCGACAGCCTGCCGCGCCAGTCCGGGCTGGCCCACCAATCAACCGCCGCTGGAGCGCTGAAACCGCCATGGATCGCACGCTGAACATCCTGGTCATCGAAGACAACCCGGCCGACTTTCTGCTGTTGCAACGCTATTTGCAGCAGCAGGGGCTGGCTGGTGAATGCCGACGCGTGGCCAGTGATGGCGAACTGGATGCCGCGCTGCAGGAAACAGAAACCTGGAACCTGGTGCTATCCGACTACAACGTCCCCGGCATGGATTTCGAGGTGACGCTGCGACGCCTCCGCGTTGGCTGGCCGGAACTGCCGGTGATTCTGGTCACCGGCAGTCTTGGCGAAGAAAAGGCGGTGGAATTGCTGCATCTGGGGCTGAGTGACTTTGTGTTGAAGGGCAACCTGACACGTCTGACTCCCGCTATCCATCGCGCCCTGAATGAGGTTGCCGAGCGCCGCGCCCGACAAGCCGCCGAACAAGCCTTGCGCGAGAGTCAGGCAGCGGCCAGCTTGGCGCAGCAACAGGCGAGGCTGGCGTCACTGAACCTGCTTGAGGATGCGATCAAGGCGCGCGGAGAGGCTGAGGCTGCGAATTCGGCGCTGCGCGAAAGCGAGAAACGCTTGACGCTGGCTTTGAACTCCGCCAATCAGGGTATCTACTATCTCAACGTGCAAACCGGTGAAGCCATCGTCAGTCCGGAGTACGCCAGAATGCTGGGTTACGATCCAGCCAGTTTCCGGGAAACCAATGCCGCCTGGTCTGCTCGCCTGCACCCGGAAGACCAGGAACGGGTGACTCAGGTCTATCAGGACTATATCGCTGGCCACCTGCCGGAATACCGGGTCGAGTTCAGGCAGAAAACCCAGTCCGGCGCATGGAAGTGGATACTTTCCCTGGGCCGCCTGGTGGAACGCGACAGCGAAGGCAGGCCGCTGCGAATGGCGGGCACGCATACCGATATCAGCGAGCGTAAGCGCAACGAACATGCTCTCGCCCTGCAAGCCCGACGCGCCGAAGCCCTGCTTGCCCTGCCCGGTGCAGCCGACCGCTTGAACGAACGCGATTTCATGCAATATGGCATGGAACTGGCCGAGCAACTCACCAACAGCCAGATCGCTTTCATCCATATCGTCAATGAAGATCAGATCACCATCGAACTGGTGGCCTGGTCGCGCGCCACCCTGGAGCACTACTGCCAGGCGGCCTACGATAGCCATTACCCGCTCAGTCAGGCCGGCATCTGGGCGGACGCGCTGCGCAAGCGCGCGCCAGTAGTGTTCAACGACTATGCCAGCGCACCGAATAAGCACGGCCTGCCGGAAGGTCATGCCCATCTGCAACGCCTGATCAGTCTGCCGGTCATCGAAGGTGACCTGGTGCGCATGATGGCGGGGGTCGGCAACAAGCTGGAGGACTACAGCGATGAGGATGTGGAAACCCTGCAACTGATTACCAACGCCCTCTGGCGAACTGTCAGCCAGCGTCGCGCCGAGATTGCCTTGCGAGAAAGCGAATCCCGCTTCCGCTCGCTCAACGAAACCGCGCAGGACGGCATCATCATGATCGACCCGCAGGACCGGATCACCAACTGGAACCCGGCGGCGGAAAAGCTGTTTGGCTATGCGCAAGACGAGGTGCTCGGGCAGAACCTGCATCGAATCCTGCCAGCGGAAAGATTCCGGGCAGCGGCGCACGTTGGTTTTACCCAGTTCCAGCTCACCGGTACCGGCGCGGCGATCGGCAAAACGCTGGAACTCGCCGCCCTGCACAAGGACGGCCACGAAATCCAGGTGGAACTGTCCGTCTCGGCGGTCGAGCGCGCTGACGGCTGGAATGCCATTGGCATCGCGCGCGACATCACCCAGCGCAAGGCAGCCGAGGCGCAGTTAAGCAAGCTCGCGCTGGCGGTGGAGCAAAGCCCTGAAAGCGTCGTCATCACCGACCTCGATACCAAAGTGGAATACGTCAACGAAGCGTTTGTGAAAAATTCCGGCTACAGCCGCGAAGAAGCCATCGGTA
>JAIFKV010000143.1 GCA_020049415.1 Betaproteobacteria bacterium | reverse complement strand
CGTCGAGTCAGAAAAAGGGGCTGCTGCTCAAGAGAGTCACGTGCAAGCAGGAGAATTCGATCCTGCACTGGAT
This sequence comes from Betaproteobacteria bacterium, assembly GCA_020049415.1. Lineage (GTDB taxonomy): Bacteria > Pseudomonadota > Gammaproteobacteria > Burkholderiales > Thiobacillaceae > PFJX01. The sequence goes on along the minus strand of JAIFKV010000143.1, from coordinate 14,401 downwards.
CATGCTGAACAGTGATGGCAAAAAACGATCAGGCGCAAGATCGTAGCTATTGGCAGCGACATACAGATCACCTTCAGCGAGAACCTGCCCGAGCATGGCAATGTGATTCAGTTGGGCAGGGTGGGGGAGGGCAAGACGCACTGGCTATTGCGCTGATCCATGCCGATTGCCAGCAAGAGGAGAAAACGTGGTTCACCAGCGCGGTGGGTATCTTCAATGCGCTGGTGGCGGCGCGAGATGGTTCGATTAATACCGCAGACATTGCTGATCAATAATAAATCCGGCCATTTTCTGATCGACAAGTTCGACGCCGATGGCTTGTTCCAATTGATCTGCCAACGTTATGAGCGGGGCTCGAAGGCAATTACGACGAACGGGCTTTCAAGCACGGGCCAGGGATCTTCAATAACGGCTTTGCCGGCTATTGATGATCCGCTCGCCTTTTTCAGGCGGTATATTTCCGATACCACTCCGCCCAGTTGGCAATGCCCACCGCCAGTTCCGTCTTCGGTTCAAAACCAACATCGCGCTTGAGATCGTCAATGTTGGCGTAAGTGGCGACCACATCACCTGGCTGCATCGGCAGGAAGTTCTTCTTCGCTTCCTGGCCGATGGCATCTTCGATAGTTTTGATGAAGGTCATCAGCTCCACCGGCTGGTTGTTGCCGATGTTGTAGACGCGGAATGGGGCGTAACTGGTGCTGGGGTCGGGTGCGTCAGTGGTGAAGTTCGGGTTTGGTGTGGCGATCTTGTCGAGTACGCGCACCGTACCTTCGGCGATGTCATCGACATAGGTGAAGTCGCGCTGCATTTTGCCGTGGTTGAACACGTCGATGGTGCGGCCTTCCAGGATGGCGCTGGTGAATAGCCAGGGCGACATGTCCGGGCGGCCCCAGGGGCCATAAACGGTGAAGTAGCGCAGGCCGGTGGTGGGCAGGCCGTACAAGTGGCTATAGGTGTGCGCCATCAACTCGTTGGCTTTTTTGCTTGCCGCGTAAAGGCTGACCGGGTGGTCGACGTTGTCATGCACCGAGAACGGCATGTGCGTGTTGGCGCCGTAGACACTGGAACTACTGGCGTAGACGAAGTGTTCAACGCCATTGTGTCGGCAACCTTCCAGCAGGTTGCCGAAACCGACCAGGTTGGTCTGGATGTAAGCGTAGGGGTTCTTCAGCGAGTAGCGCACGCCGGGCTGGGCGGCGAGGTTGATAACACGATTGAATTTCTCGGCGGCAAACAGGTCTTCGACGGTTACCCGGTCAGCTATATCGCCGCGTACAAATTTGAAATTGGGGTAAGGCTTCAGTTGTTCCAGACGCGCCAGTTTCAAATTGGGGTCGTAATAGTCATTCAGGTTATCGATACCAACGACGGTGTCGCCGCGTTTGAGCAGAATCTGCGCGACATGCATGCCAATAAAACCCGCCGCACCAGTGACCAATACTTTCATTTCGATTTCCCCTTGTTTGAGACGTCGAATAATAGTCGTTGGCTTGGAGACATGTCACCCTGTCAGAAAGAGATGCTCTCCGCGACAAGGGTGAAGTCAGAGGTTGCTGCTGGCCCCTGAATACATCCTCAAAAGTGACGGCATCGAGGTTGTTATCTTCCCATTGTTCGAGGGTTGCGTTCTGCAAGCGGGCTCGAATCTCGCTGCTTGGAGCGCTGATCTTTCGAATGGATAAGCGCAGCGCATCACCTTTCTTGCACGTGGAATGGTGGATGCGCTGTGCTTATCCACCCTACGCATGAGCAAAGCCGAGGGTTTGTTAATGTTGCAGGTTGCTTTGCCGGACCACTGCATGCACCGGCAGGTGTAGAAGAAGACGAATCCAGCGCAGTTGATGTGAGTGCAATAACATTCGCCTCATGCGATTTTTATATTCTCTGGCTTGGCTTCTGGTCTTGCCGTTTGCCTTTCTTTATTTGCTCTGGCGGGCGCGTCGGCAGCCGGAATATCTTCGGCATTGGGAGGAACGGCTGGGCTGGGTTCGTCCCTGGGCGGGCGGGCGGCGGATATGGATTCATGCGGTTTCTGTGGGTGAAACTCGCGCGGCTGCACCGTTGATTGCGGCTTGGCGGGCGCGACATCCCGACTGCGCCATTCTGCTCACGCATGCCACGCCTACCGGGCGGGAGACCGGAGCATCGCTGTTTGGCGAGACGATTGAACAAGCCTATTTGCCCTATGATTTTCCCGTTTTTGTCTGGCTGTTTCTAAAACGTGCTCAGCCTGATCTGGGGGTGATCATGGAAACCGAGATCTGGCCGAATCTGTTCGCAGCTTGCCGACGACGCGGCATCCCGCTGTTCCTGGTCAATGCGCGACTTTCACCGCGTTCCGCGCATGGTTATGCCCGTTTTCGCCGCCTCACTGCGCCGGCATTACAGGCGCTGAGCGGGTTGCTGGCGCAAACCGCGGAAGATGCGCAGCGATTTTCAGAACTGGGTGAAAGCCGTGTTCGCGTCACCGGCAATCTTAAATTCGACGTCAGCTTACCGGCTGAAACCGCTCAACGTACGCTGGATTTGAGACAACGATTTGCCGGTCGTTTCGTCTGGCTTGCGGCAAGCACGCGTGAAGGCGAGGAGGTTTTGCTGCTGGAAGCGCTTGATCAACTTGCACTGCCGGATGTGTTACTGGTGCTGGTGCCGCGACATCCGCAACGATTTGATGAAGTTGCTCGCTTGATCTCGGGGCGAGGACAGCCCTGGATGCGTCGCAGCGTGGCGGAAAAAAAACCGGAAGCCTGTGTTTTTCTCGGTGACAGCATGGGCGAAATGGCGGCGTATTACGCGGCCTCGGATGTCGCCTACATCGGCGGCAGTTTGCTGCCTTTTGGCGGGCAAAATCTGATTGAAGCGGCGGCGGCGGGATGCCCGGCGTTGATTGGTCCGCATACCTGGAACTTCAGTCAAGCGGCGGATCAAGCAGTGGCGGCCGGCGCTGCGCTGCGGATAGCGGATAGCCAGGCGCTTGCAGCAGCCTTACGCGCATTGCATGACGATGCGACAAACCGGGAAAGCATGGCGGCAGCGGGCAGAGCCTTTGCCGAACGGAATCGAGGCGCGACTCAACGCACGATACAACTATTGGAAGAAGCCTGGCTGAAAGACTCTGCTGTTTAGCGACTGTCCATCCATCGGCAACTGAACAACTTTCACCGAATCGGCGTGCCCTACTTCAGCAGCGTGTCGACTGCTTTCAGGTCATCTTCATTCAAGATTCCAGCCGCGGCCTTGAGTTGCAAACCGGCGACCAGTGTCTGATAGCGTGCGGCAGCCAAGTCTCGCCGGGTTGAATACAACTGCTGTTGCGAGTTGAGCACATCGACGCGCGTGCGGACACCGACTTCAAGGCCGAGTTTGGTCGAGCGCAACTGCGCCTCACTGGATACCAGCGCTTGTTCCAGCGCCTTGGCCTGCGCTTCGCCAGATATCACACCGAGAAACCCCTGACGCGCATCGAGCCGGGCTTGGCGACGCGCATTGTCGAGATCACTGCGCGCTTTGTCCTGTAACGCGATGGATTCACGCACGCGCGATTCGGTGGCGCCACCCTGGTAGAGCGGCAAAGCGAATTCCAGCCCGATGTAGCCGGCCTTTGTGCTGCCTGTTAAGGTGGCATTGCGATTGCCGCCGTAACTGGCGGCAAGATCGAGGGTGGGCAGATGCCCGCCCTTCTGTTTGCTGACCTCACGCCGCGCCACTTCTTGCGCGATCTGGCTCAACGCCACCAACAAACTATCGGATTCTGCTTGTTTGACCCAGGCATCCATATTGTTTGGCTCCGGCAAGGCCAATCTGGCCGCTTCACTCAAACGCGCCAGTTCCGGGCTTTCACTATTGATGTATTTTTCCAGCGAACGACGTTTTACTTCGAGGTCATTCTGGGCCGCGATTTCTTGCGCATTGGTGAGGTCATAGCGAGCCTGAGCTTCATGCGTGTCGGTAATGGTGACGACACCGACCTCGAAACTCTTGCGCGCCTGGGCGAGCTGTTCGGCAAATGCCTGCTTCTGCGCTTGCGCGGTGGCGAGCACATCCTGCGCTTGTAAAACCGCGAAATAAGCCTGCGCCACGCGTAATTGCAGATTCTGCTCGGCAACCTTGAGGGTCTGTTCCGCTTGCTGAACTTGCAGCTTGGTCTGCTCGTAGGTTTCCAGGTTCTGCTTGCGGAAGAGTGGCTGGCTCAAAGACAAACCATATTGATGCGAACCATAGGAACCGGCGCTATCAGTATCGTTTTCACGTAGATTTGCGCTGAATCCGATGCTGGGCCGTAGCAGCGCCTTGCCCTGCGGCAGTTTTTCCATGCCCGCGCGGTAGGATGCCTGGGCAGAGGCAAACTCGGCGTCGTTGGCGCGGGCGAGTTGATAGATGTCATTCAGATTTGCGCCCAGGACGCCGCTGCTGGCGAGGGCGGTAGCACATAATGTGACAAGCAATTTCAGACGCATGATGTGGCTCGATTCAATAAGTAGGCATGGTTCGGTCAACCTCTTTTGCCCAGGCATCGACGCCACCGGTCAGGTTGATCACATTTTCAAAACCGTTGTGCTCCAGAAACCGCGCGACATGAAAACTACGCACGCCGTGATGGCAGATCACTACGGTTTCCTGGTCTGGGTCGAGTTGCGCGAACGTCGATTGAATCTGGCTCATCGGCGACAGTGTCGCGCCGGCGATATGGCAGCGCTCGAACTCCCAGGTTTCGCGAACATCCAGCAAAAAAGGCTGTTCGCGGCTGGGGTCATCGAGCCAAGCCTTCAACTCGGCGGGACGCAGTTGCCGCATCAGAAAACGAACCGCTCCGGTTGAGGTGCATGTTTCAATGGCGCCACCCGGGTTTCAAACAATCGATCGGTGCGGAAGGTGGCGGGCGCCAAACAGGTTACCAGCGTGGCTTGCATCGCATCGCCTTCGCCGACGATGGCGAACAACCGACCACCAGGACTCAAACGATTTTTGAGATACGTTTCAGGCAACATGGGCAGCGAACCGGTCAATACGATGACATCGAAGCCGCCGTCATCGACCCAGTCTCGGGCGGCATCGCCCAAACGGGTTTGAATGTTGGTCAGCCCATGCGCCTTGAACCTGCGTTCGGCCTCGTCTTTAAGATTGGCGCGCAGTTCGACACTCACCACCACTCCCGCCTGATGCGCCATCAATGCGGTGAAATAACCGCTGCCGGTGCCCACTTCCAGAACGCGCTCATGGCCGCTCAACTGCAAAGCCTGCAAAGCCCGCGCCTCGACCCGGGGTGGCCACATCAACTCGCCATCGCCGAGCGGGATTTCCATATCGACAAAGGCCAGAGAACGGTAAACCTGCGGCACGTAATCTTCGCGTTTGACCTTGTGCAGCAGGTCGAGCACCTTGGGGTCGAGAACATCCCATGGCCGAATCTGCTGTTCCACCATATTGAAGCGCGCTTGTTCGTAGTCCATCGCCTGTCTGCTCAATGAGTTTTGCAATGTCCGGCATTTTAGCCGATCTGCCCTGTACGAATATTTTTTGACCGTCGACTTTATCGCCAACCGACTTGTCTATGCCTGTCTGTTTTTTGATTTTTTACCATATGACCGAGTTGGCCGTGCTGAAGTATTCTTCGGCGCAGAAACTTCACGCAGATTTCACGTTTAACAACCCTTCAACTTGATTCCCATGAGCTTCTTTTCACGTCGCCGCAGCCCTGGCCATGCACCGGTCGAAATAAGTGAACGCAATGAGGTCCGTTTCCTGCATCTGGGCGGACCAGCGGTGCAAAGTGCCATGCGGATCAAACAACCTTATGCGCTGGAACTGGAATATACCCGCGCCATGATGGCCTTTCTGTTGTTTCAGCAAGAAGCCAGAGACATTGCCTTGATCGGTCTCGGCGGCGGCTCTATCGCCAAATACATTTACCGCCACTTGCCCGAAAGCAGGTTGACCGCGCTGGAAATCAACCCGGAAGTTGTCGCCGCCGCACGCGCTTATTTCATGTTGCCGCAAGACGATGAGCGGCTTTCTGTCATTACCGGCGACGGCGCGGCTTTCGTGCATAACAACCCGGACAGTCAGGACGTTTTGCTGGTCGATGGTTACGACGCCAAGCGTATCGTCGACGCGCTGGCCAGCCCTGATTTTTATCGCGCCTGCAAAGCCATGTTGCGGCCGGGAGGCGTGGCGGTGTTCAACCTGTGGGGTTCGGATGAATACTACCCACGCTATTTTGACCGCCTGGCACGCGCCTTTGGCGAGCATGTGCTGCAACTTCCGGCGGAGAAAAAGGGCAACATTATCGTGTTCGCTTTCCGCAAACCACTGCCCTCGGTTGCGATGGCATCGCTATTGCGAAAAGCGCTCCATCTGGAAGAACTTCTGGATCTGGAGTTTGAAGCTTTCGTCTCCCGCATGCGCAACTGGAACCCCACCTCCACCGACACCTTCATCGTCTGATCTACAGCACCGCCACAGTTCAATTGGAATGCTTTCCATCCCCCTTGAAGGATGGGAAAATTGTAATCAATCAAGTATTCATTCGAGGCGGTCATGATCGATAAAGACGGTTACCGGCCGAATGTGGGCATCATCATCTGCAATGCGCGCAACGAAGTCTTCTGGGGCAAACGGATTCGACAGAATTCATGGCAATTTCCTCAGGGCGGCATCAAGCATGGCGAAAGCCCAGAACAGGCCATGTTTCGAGAATTAATGGAAGAAGTCGGTTTGGCGCAAGAACATGTGCGCATCCTTGGACGCACCCGTAACTGGATGCGATATGACGTCCCGCGTGACTGGATGAAGCGGGAATGGCGCGGACATTATCGCGGCCAGAAGCAGATCTGGTTTTTGCTGCGCCTGGTGGGTCGAGAATGCGACGTCCGGCTGCGCGCTTCGGAACACCCGGAGTTCGATGCCTGGCGCTGGCATCAGTATTGGGCGCCAGCGGAGGATGTTGTCGAATTCAAGCGCGAGGTCTACCGTACCGCATTGAGCGAACTAGAACGCTACTTGAGCATTGGCGCAGAATCTCCGCGCGCATGCCATCCCTACATGTTGGCAATGCGCACACATGGAATTGGTCGGAATTGAATATATGAATATTTTTGATATTTGCATCATTGAATGCATCTTCCAGGTTGCTTCTTAACGCATCAGCCTGGCTCTGGATGAGTCGGCCAGGTAACCCTCTTAGCGAGTTTTAACGTGAGCAGAAACTATAACGTCATCCCCACCGCGCCCTTGCAAAAAGGCGCTACTTTTCACAAGCCGCGCCAGGTACTGCCGGCACAGGTCAACTTTGATGACCCCGCTGCCAGCGTCATGACGGATTTCACCATCGTCACCGCTTATACCGTTTTCCCGCTGGAGAACATCGAGGCCGCGCGCGAGAAGATGATTCATCGCGGGGTGCGGATGTTGCTGGTGGTCGACGACCTCAACCACATTCTGGGCCTGATCACCTCCACCGACCTGACCAGCGAAAAACCGATGCAAGTGGTGCAAACCCAGGGCATACGCCATTCCGACGTGTTGGTAAAAGATGTCATGACGCCGCGCGAAAAGCTCGAAGTGCTGTGCATGGACGAATTACAGACAGCCCGCGTTGGCGACATCATCGCCACGCTCAAAACACATGGCCGCCAACATGCTCTGGTGGTGGAACGGACAGCGGATCGCAGCCAGATCCTGCGCGGCATGTTCTCGGTGTCGCAGATCAGCCGTCAACTGGGCACTCAGGTCGAAACTACGGGGGTCGCCAGCACCTTCGCCGAACTCGGCGCAGAACTCGGCAGATAGTGTGAAACTGGTCGCCCGCCCACAAACATTGCCCGGCGACCCCGGCATGTGGGAGCACGGCGAACCGCTCTGGAAACTGGCGCCCAAACGCGATAGCGAAGGCCGCCCCTATATCGATTTCATGATGCTGGCGCCGGGGTTGAAGAAGCGCCCAGCGCATGAAATCGAATGTCTGACGCTTATCATCCAACACGTTCTGGCCCGTTTCGAGCGCTGGGTGGTGTTTGCAGACTTCAATCTGAAGTTGAATATCCTTTGGGTGTCATTGATCAACCAGCCCGGCATCATGACCCAAATTGTCACCGCACTGCGCGCGCAAGCGCCAGAACTCAAACTGGTTGCACATAATCCTGATCAACGGGGATGAAATGTCCGTGATACGAAATCTGGTCTTCGCCGTTCTGGCGCTGTTCTCCGCTTTTGCTCAGGCGCAACAACCGCAGTGGCAACAACAACCGACCTGGCCGCAACTGCCGTTCTGGCCGGCGCAGCAAATCTGGTTTATTCCAATGCCGATGCAAACACCTGGCCAGGCAATCCCGTTCCCAACCCCGTTCTGGCTCTGGCCGATGCCCCCCGGCATGATCGCGCCGGCGCCAGTCGCCGCCCCGGCGAGCCCGCCCGCAGCAGCGTCAGTGGCACCGCCAGTTGCCACACCAAGCGTTGCGGATGCCAAACCACCGGTCTTGCCAGCCGCTGAACCCGCTCCGGCTCTAGTCGTTACTCCGGCGCCCACTCCCGCGCCGGCACCAGCAGTGGAAGTAATCGCGCCGATACCGATCGTCGCAGCCCCGGTTGAAAAGATTGTCGACGAAGCACCCACTCCCACCCCCGCCCCGGTTAAAACTCCTGCTCCTGCTCCTGACCCAACTCCGGCTACAGCCGAAATTCCGATGGCTTCACCCGAACCGGCTCCTGAACCGGCCCCCGCATCCACACCCGAACCGGCACTAAGCAGCGTCGCGCCGGTGCAACCAGCCATCGCTGCCCCCGTCCCGCCCGTAATCAAACCAGTCCCCGTCAAAAAACCCCGCGTCAGCAAGAAACCGGTCAAGAAAGTACGCAAGTTATGCTGGAAAGACGGCCGACTCGATGTTTGCCCGTGACACCACAATAAGACAGGGCGCATAACCCGCCCTACTCTTGCGGGTAGGCCTCACCCGCATCTATCCCGAGTAAAATAATCAACTAATCGCCGGGCTTGAAATGATGTTGATCGGCTTCATTTAGACATCCAGTCAATTTCATCACGCGGCAGCAATTCATTCTTTTTTCAACCTAGAGGTCAGACCATGTCGGTTTCCGTCGAACAAGTGCAGGCAGCGCTCAAAGAGCTTATTGATCCCAACACCCAGAAAGATTTCATCACCACCAAGTCCGCACGCAATTTCAAGGTAGAGGGTGGCCAAGTCAGTCTCGATGTCGTGCTGCCTTACCCCGCCAAAATGGTCATGAGCCAGATCGGCAAAATGGTCGAAGACAAGATCAAGGCCGTTGCCGGAGTTGAAAGCGTTGCCGCCAACGTGTCCTGGAAAATCGTTGCCCACAGCGTACAGAAGGGCGTCAAGCTGATTCCCGGCGTGAAGAACATCATCGCCGTCGCCTCTGGAAAAGGTGGCGTCGGCAAATCAACCACCGCCGTCAATCTAGCCTTGGCTCTGGCTGCGGAAGGTGCCAATGTCGGCATGCTCGATGCCGACATCTATGGTCCGTCGCAACCCACCATGCTCGGCATTCATGGCCGACCGGAATCGCCGGATGGCCAGAATCTCGAACCAATGCTCGGCCACGGCCTGCAAGCCATGTCGATCGGCTTCCTCATCGACGTTGAAACCCCGATGGTCTGGCGCGGCCCGATGGTCACCCAGGCGTTGGAGCAACTGCTCAACAACACCAAATGGAAAGACCTCGATTACCTCGTCGTCGACCTGCCGCCCGGCACCGGCGACATTCAACTCACCCTGGCTCAACGTGTTCCGGTTACCGGCGCGGTGATTGTCACCACACCGCAGGACATCGCCCTGATCGACGCACGCAAGGGTCTGAAAATGTTCGAAAAAGTCGGCGTACCGATTCTTGGCGTGGTGGAAAACATGAGCCTGCACATCTGCTCTCAGTGCGGCCATGAAGAACGCATCTTCGGAGAAGGCGGCGGCGAACGGATGTGCAAGGATTACGGCAATGAATTCCTCGGCGCACTGCCGCTGGACATCCGCATCCGCGAAGAAACTGATTCCGGCAAACCCACCGTAGTAGCTGAACCGGAATCACGCATCGCCGAAACTCCTCGAAATTCCCCAGCATCGTCATTCAAAACACCTGATTCGACGCCCACGCAGCGCAAAAACGCCAGCAACACGCTGGCGTTTTTTTCGGACTGCACCACCCAACCTGACATGTATGTTCTACGACAGAAAGGTCGGAGAGCGGGCCCATGACGCTCGATGCATCGATGGGCCCTGACTGCCCACCGTGCGAATAAATTCGCACCTACACACCTAGCGCAACTGATTGATATTTCAAAACATTATTTCAATACATTCAATCCCAACTGAGGATTCCCTGTTTACCGGTTTGGTCTCGCCTGTTGCCGGCTCAGGATTATTCAGCGGCCACCTTCCGCCTGTGTAACTAAAGTCACAGAGTTGACAAAACCAGTCGGGTATTCTGTGGTCGTTCCCGTCGGGAGCAAAATCCTGATCAAACTAATTGGAGAAACATCATGAATGCAAACGTCGGTGGTATCGATCGTATCCTGCGCATTGTTGCAGGCGTTGCGCTTATTGCCTGGGCGGCGGCGCTGGGCGGCCCGGTCTGGGCCTGGATTGGCGTGGTTCCGTTGGCAACCGGCCTGTTCAAGTTCTGCCCGTTTTACCCGCTGCTGGGCTTGAGCACCTGCCCGACCAAATAAAGTCGAATCGCGGAGGGCGAATGCACTCGCCCCCCGCCGCTATTACACTTTCTTGAGTCGTTTCAAACCTGCTTCGATGTGCTCGCACACGGTTTGCAGGATCTTGATGCGGGCAAAGTTTTTATCATTCGCCGGAACCAGAGTCCATGGCGAAATTTCCGTACTAGTGCGGTCGACCATGTCGCAGACGGCTTGCTCGTATTGCGGCCACTTTTCCCGATTACGCCAGTCATCCGGGGTGATTTTGTAACGCTTGAAACCGGTATTTTCGCGTTCCTGAAAGCGCTTCAATTGTTCCTCCTGACTGATCGCCAGCCAGAACTTCACCAATACCACATGGTGTTCCGCCAGTTGCGTCTCGAAGTCGTTGATTTCGCTGTAGGCGCGCATCCAATCGTATTCCGCGCAATACCCTTCGACGCGTTCAACCAGCACGCGGCCATACCAGGAACGATCAAATAAAGTCAGCCGACCGCGTCTGGGCAAATGTCGCCAGAAACGCCATAGATAAGGTTGCGCCTTTTCCTCATCGGAGGGCGCGGCAATCGGAATCACCTGATACCGACGCGCATCGAGCGCACTGGTGATGCGTCGAATACTGCCGCCCTTGCCGGCCGCATCGTTCCCCTCAAATACGCAAACCACAGAAATTTCACCGAATCGGCGATGACGGGTGAGTAGATTCAAGCGGCCCTGCAATGCTTCCAACTGCGTTTGATATCGCTGTTTATCCAGACTCGAATCAAGATTGAGCGCTTTCAAGAGATCCAGATTATCAACCGCAGGTGGCAGCGGCGCAGCTGGCAAAGAATGTACCGGCGCCGAGTGTTGTTCCAGCCGTTGACGCAAACTCTGCAGCAGGATGCGACCAAAAGTCAGGCTGCGAAAACGCTCATCCTCACCTTCGATGATGTACCACGGCGCTTGCGCGGTACTGCTGACGCGCAAGATCTTTGAACTGGTTTGCAGGAAATCGTCGTAGTGACGGAAATGCTCCCAGTCCCGATCGGTCACCCGCCAGCGCGTGCGGGGATCTTTTTGCAGCGTCTTCAGACGTTTTTCCTGCCGGTCCTTGGATAAATGAAACCAGAACTTGAGCACCAGCGCGCCTTCATCGACCAGCATGCGTTCGAACCGCACATTGCGCGCAATCGCTCGGTCCAGCCCCGCATTCTTGATGCGATCGTAAACCCGGTCGAGCAGCGGCAAGCTGTACCAGGACCCCTGAAACACCGCCGTCTTGCCTTTCGGCGGCAGCGCGCGCCAGAAACGCCACATCGGCGGCCGATCGCGTTCTTCGTCGGAAGGCTCGCCCATGCCGTGCGTTTCAATATGGCGCGGGTCCAGCCACTGGTTGAGCAGGCCGACTGTTTCACTACGGCCCGCGCCATCAACCCCGCCGATCAAAATAACCAGCGGAAATGCGCGTGAGCTGACCAGATCGTATTGCGCGTCGAGCAAAGCCTCACGCAATGGCGGTATCTGTTTCTCATAGCTGGCCTTGTCGACTTTATGGCCAATTTCTGCGGATTCGAACATCGCTACTCCTTCAGCCGCCCGGAAATGGGCTTTCGACCAGGGCGTTGGTTCAGGGCGTTGGGTCAGGCTGGTCGGGCTTGCCGCCGTCAAAAGGGCGTCATTGTGCCAATATCAAAGTGACGCCAGATATGCAGAAATAGATGCGATTTCCGTATCGGTCAAGGCTTTGGCGAAGGGCATCATCGTGCTGCTTTGCGTGCCAACCACCTTGCCCGCCCGGTAATCGTTCAGCTTTGCCGTCAATTCCGCCGCCGGCTTGCCAGCCAGTTTCGGGAATGCCCCTTGGCCGCCGCCCGTGTCGCCATGGCAGCCCTGACAAACTGCGACATATTTGCGCTTGCCCGGGTCTGCCACAGGCGCTGCATCATAAGTTACCGGTTTGGGGGCGCTGACCTGCTGCGCCGGCGGCGTAACTTCAGCCTTGTCGCCGCAAGCAGCCAAAGTGGTCATGGCCAAGAGTGCCAATAGAATTGATCGCATGGTGTTTTCCTGTATCACTTCGAATAGTAAAGAAAGTTGGTGTAAGACGCCTCAGCCACTTTGAACCATTGATTTTCCATGTCGCGGAAGGCTTTCCACTCTTTGTAAATCTTCGCAAAGCTGGGGTTTTTCTTCGCCTCTTCCTCATATAAAGCAAAGGCGGCTTTCCTTGCGGCCAGCATGACATCTTTGGGAAACGCGTGCAGTTTTGCGCCCTGCTTGATCAAGCGCATCAACGCCTGTGGATTCTTGAAGTCGTAATCCGCCAGCATTTTGACGTTGGCTTCTGTGCACGCGCATTCAAAAGCAGCTTTGTACGCATCCGGCAACGTATTCCATTTTTTGATGTTGACGTAGAACGAGAGTTGCGGACCGCCTTCCCACCAGCCTGGGTAGTAATAATGCTGGGCGATTTTATGGAAGCCGAGCTTTTCATCGTCATACGGCCCCACCCACTCCGCCGCATCGATTGCGCCGCGTTCCAGCGACGGGTAAATATCACCGCCGGCCAGGGTCTGCGGCACCACACCCAATTTAGCCATGATCTGCCCGCCGACACCCGGGATACGCATTTTCAAGCCTTTCAGATCGGCCAGCGACTTGATCTCTTTGCGGAACCAGCCGCCCATCTGACCACCGGTATTGCCGCCCGGAAACTGAATGATGTTGTACTGCTTGAACAACTCGCGCATCAGCTTGAGGCCGCCGCCGCTATACATCCACGCGTTCTGCTGACGCGCTGTCAAACCAAACGGCAACGCGCAATCGAAGGCAAACGCCATATTCTTGCCAACGTAGTAATAGCTCGCCGAATGGCCGCAATCCACCGTACCGTTCTGCACCGCATCCAGCACTTGCAACCCCGGCACCAGCTCACCGCCGGCATGCACGCGCAACTGAAACTTGCCATCAGTGAGGCTGGATAGCCGGTTGGCAAGAACTTCAGCCGCGCCGTAAATAATGTCCAGACTCTTGGGAAAACTCGAAGCCAGATGCCACTTGATAGCCGGGCCATCGGCAAAAACGTTGGGTGCCAGCGCAGCGGCGGAAACGCCCAAACCAGCACCGGCAGATTTCAGAAAAGTGCGTCGTTGCATGGAAGTCCTTGAAAGTTATGGAACCGCAGCCTATGGAGCTTGGCACGGCGCACGAAAAAATTGGGTTTGCTATTTTGCAAAATCTGGAGCCAAGCAGGGTTGCTCATGGACGGTTTCGTCTCAGCATCAACGTCATCGGATGTAACGACGACGACTGAAACCCGTAGCGTTCGTAGAACGCCTGAGCGCGGTCGTGGAGTGCATGCACCAGCAGTGCCCAGACGCCGGCTTTCAGAGAAACGACCACGGCACGCTTGACTGCGTCCCGCAACAACGAGGAACCCACCGGTTGCAAACTCATGCCTGGTCAGATGCCCAAGGAGCCATCACGGCCATGAGACGCTCAAACCCAGGATTGTGGCTGGGCGGGGCATCGAGTAAATGCGTTGAACTGGCGGAACTTCTCGGCATCCTGACTGAAAAAATCTGATCAAGCACAACCGCCTGCGCGGCGGAGCAGGCCGCCTCAAGCATGAAATCGGAACGGTTTTTGCTTAGCAGTTTTGCAGCGTGATCAATCAAGTCACGTTGCTCGGGAAATGCCCGTAAATTGATGGCGGCGTCGCGCATGCTGCGCCTACCT
>JAIFKV010000216.1 GCA_020049415.1 Betaproteobacteria bacterium | reverse complement strand
TATAGGTAATAGTCTTTGGCGATCGTAAAGCGGGCATCGAGATTGCCATCGGCACGCGGCGACAACGCTAGTTTGAAGGCTTCCTCAGGCGGCAGAAATTCGGGTTCCTCGTCAGCGCCGCCGGTAAAGTTGCCAGTCAGCGATTTCAGGCGCGCCAATACTTCCGGACTCTGTTGTGGCAGTGCGGTTGGGGCAGCTTGGGCTGCGACGGTGCTTGCCGCGACGATATTGGCGACACTCTCCTGTGGTGGGTAACAGACACCAACATCGGCGCAGCCCTGGAATTCGGCTTTCAATTTGAATGCTTTTGGAACGCCGTCGGCATGGGTGAAGGGGATGTTCACCTGGACATCACCGCGATAGGTTGCGACGTTGCCGAAAATTTCGTCCTTTTTGATCTTTCCTGCCGGCAGGGCTGCTACGCCAAGTTTGACGCCGGATTCGGCGGAAAATTTGATCTTGTCGCGATACAGGTAATAGCCTTCCGCGATCTGGAAGCGCGTCCGGGTCGAGCAAATCTTCATCGGCGTGAGCAAATGAGACGAATAACAGCGCGAGGGCGAACAAAAAGCGCATGGTCAAACTCCGGTCAGGACTGAGCGGGGCCGGTCGATTCGGCAACCCAACTCAGGTATTCGGGTAGACCCCGTAAAACATCCAGGGTGATAATTTCCGGCAAATCATAAGGATGATGTTGCCGAAGGTAGGTCTCCACGGCGGGGTAAAGTTCCGTCGTGGTCTTGATGATGAGGGGAATCTCCCCATCTACCTGCACGTTGTCTTGCCAGCGGTAGATCGATTGGCACGGCGCGAGAATATTCACACAGGCGGCA
Source organism: Betaproteobacteria bacterium (assembly GCA_020049415.1). Classification (GTDB taxonomy): domain Bacteria; phylum Pseudomonadota; class Gammaproteobacteria; order Burkholderiales; family Thiobacillaceae; genus PFJX01. Next base: position 10,402 of record JAIFKV010000216.1, on the reverse strand, counting down.
AGGCGTTGTTCCACCAGGCTTTTGGCCAGTATGCCGGCAATCTCGGCATTCGGAAGTGTGGTGAAGACGAGACAAATTGCTGGCACGGAGAAAATGCATGAGATCAGGAGTCGGCGTGATTATAGCCGTTGCCATTCCAGCCCTGGAAATAGTGGGAATCTACTTGGTTGGTAGTCGAATCGGTTTTGTTTGGACTTTGCTCTGGCTGCTGGCGGCGGTATTTGCCGGTGTCGCGCTGATTCGACAGGAACAGGCGATGTTTTTGCCGCGCTTGCAGCAGGCCATGGCGCAGGGACATCCGCCGTTTGCGTTGTTGTGGGCAAGCGGTCGGCGTTTCCTGGCGGGGGTGTTGTTGATTATTCCGGGTCCGTTCAGTGACTTTATTGCTTTGCTGCTATTGCTCTGGCCAAGGCCGAAGTTGCTGCCGGTTGATCCAGCTCGGGTAGGCCCGGAGTGGCGAGATCCGGCTGATTCAGAGCAGAAGTCGCGCCGAACGACCGGGGATGTGATCGAAGGTGAATATCGCCGCGAGGATGAGTCGACCCGTTAGCGTCGGCTTAATCCAGTTGCGCCTTCAAATGCCGTAAAGCAACCAGCGAAGCGGCTGCAGCTGGAATGGCGACGAGGATGCCGACGAAGCCGAAAAGCTGACCGAAGGCCATCAGCGCAAAAATCACCGCCACCGGATGCAGGCCGACGCGTTCGCCGACCAGCCAAGGGGTGACCGCCATGCCTTCCAGTAATTGGCCTACGGCAAATACGCCCCAGATTGGCAACAGATCGGCCAGCGTGCCGAATTGCGCCAGGCCGGCCAGACTGCCGAGCAGTACGCCGACCACGACGCCCAGGTAGGGCACAAATACCAGAATGCCACTGATCAAGCCGACCGCCAGAGCGTAGTCGAGTCCGACCAGCCAGAGTGCGGCGGTGTAAAACACGCACATCGCCAGGATGACCAAAGACTGGCCGCGCACGAATTCGGACAGGACGCCGTCGATTTCGCGCGCGATGGCGAGGGTCTTGGGTTTGAGCGGAGTTGGAATCCAGGCCGCCAGATGCGCCTTGACCTGGTTCCAGTCGCGCAGCAGATAAAACAGCACTACCGGTACCAGCAACAGATTGGCGATGAAGCCGAGGAGGGCGAGTCCGCTATTGGTCAGCTTGGGCAGATAACCCGTCAGCTGAGATAGCTCGGAGATATTCTCTTTCAGCCAGGCGATCACTTGTTCCTGGTCGCGCATCAAATCGATGTCGAAGGTGACGGAAAGCCACGGCAGCAAGGTTTGGCTGCCCCATTCCACTAGTTTGGGAATTTGTTGCATCAGCAAGCGCGTTTCGGCTTGCACCAGCGGCGCCAGTATCAGCGCCAGAATGACGAAAGCCAGTACCAGGCCGAGCAGCACGATCAAGGTACCTGCGGTGCGGTTGAGTTTGGGTGATTGCAGGCGGCATACCAGCGGGTCGAAAAGATACGCAATTGCCGCCGCCAGCAGAAATGGCGACAGAATTGGTGATAACAAGTAAATAAGATAAGCACCGGCGCCACCTATTGCGAGGTAGAGCAACCAGCGTGTGGAGAAGGGTTCGCTTTGCATGTGGGCTAGAATAGCACCGTTTTTTTTCTGTCCAGATGGCGTTACCGTGACCTCTTCAACTTCTGCCGCAGCCGTTTCCCTTTCATACCGCGATGCGGGCGTCGATATCGATGCCGGCGATTCTCTGGTGGAGCGCATCAAGCCCCACGCCAAGCGTACCTTGCGCCCGGAAGTATTGGGCGGCATCGGTGGGTTTGGCGCGCTGATGGAACTGCCAAAAAATTATCGTGAGCCGGTCCTTGTTTCTGGCACCGATGGTGTTGGCACCAAACTGAAACTGGCGTTTCAGATGAACAAGCACGACACCATCGGACAGGATCTGGTTGCGATGAGCGTCAATGACATTCTGGTGCAGGGTGCCGAGCCCTTGTTTTTCCTGGATTATTTTGCCTGCGGCCACCTCGATGTGGATGTCGCGGAACAAGTTGTTGCGGGTATCGCCACCGGCTGTTTGCTGTCCGGTTGCGCCTTGATCGGTGGTGAGACGGCCGAGATGCCCGGCATGTATCCGGCGAATGAATATGATCTGGCAGGTTTCGCGGTGGGGGTTGCAGAGAAGTCGCGGCTGATCACCGGGCGCGAAATTGGCGTCGGTGATGTGGTGTTGGGACTGGCTTCCAGCGGTCCGCATTCCAATGGCTATTCGTTGATACGCAAGATCGTTGAAGTCAGCGGCGCCGATCTGGCTGCGGAATTTCATGGCCGCACCCTGGGTGAAACCTTGCTCGAACCGACGCGGCTTTACGTCAAACCCCTGCTGGCACTGATGAAGGAAATCACCGTGAAGGGCATGGCTCACATTACCGGCGGCGGCATTACCGGCAATGTGCCGCGCGTGTTGCCTGAAGAAGTGACTGCCGTGATCGATTCGTCGGCCTGGACCTGGCCGGCAGTATTTCAATGGCTGCGGTCGCAAGGTAATGTCGAACTGGCCGAAATGCATCGCACCTTCAATTGCGGTATCGGTATGGTGCTGGTTGTCGCCGCCGCCGATGCAGACGCTGCTCAGCATTTCTTGAATGAACAGGGCGAAAGCGTGTATCGGCTGGGCGAGATTCGTGCCCGCGAAGTTGGGCAGGAACAGACGATCATCGTTTAAGCGGTTTCTCTCATGCGCGTCGTTATTCTGATTTCCGGTCGTGGCAGCAATATGCGGGCGCTGCTTGAGTCTGATCTGGCAAGTTCGGCGTCGGTCGAATTCGTCTGTGTGATCAGTAACAAAGCCGATGCGGCCGGCCTGCAAATAGCGGCGGCGCACGGTGTGCCGACCGAAGTTCTGGAACATCGCGCTTTCCCCGACCGAGCCAGCTTCGACATGGCGCTGGCCGCGCGTATCGATGCTTATCAGGCGGATGTGGTTATTTTGGCGGGCTTCATGCGTGTGCTTACCGAGGTGTTTGTTCGCCACTACGAAAATCGGCTGATCAATGTGCATCCCGCTTTGCTGCCGGCTTTTCCGGGTCTCGATACGCATGCTCGCGCGATTGCCGCCGGGGTGAAACTGCATGGTTGCACGGTTCATTTTGTCACCCCGGAAGTCGATGCCGGGCCGATCATCGCGCAAGCGGCGGTTCCGGTTCTCGCCGATGACACGCCGCAAAGTCTGGCCGCGCGCGTGCTGCGCCAGGAACATCGAATTTTTCCGTTGGTGGTCGGTTGGTTGGCGCGGGGTTGGGTGAAAGTGCGTGCCAATGGCACCGTGGCGTTGATTCAGGATCGGTCGATTGATGCCGATGCGGCGCTGATCTCGCCGTCAGCGCCGTCAGCAAACTGAAGTCCGGCATGCGCGGAAAGCGCATCTTCTTCGCGGCTTTGTCATTTTCCCTGCTGGCGCATCTGGTTGTCGCCGCGAATTTCAGTTTCTGGTGGTCAATGCCGGCGGCCGAGATCTCGGTTCCGATCGAGGCCCGTTTGCTTGTCGCCATTCCGACGACCGTCCCGGCCGAGCCGGCACCGAAGAAAATTCAGCTAGCCAAAAAAATACTGGAGAAAAGTCCGCCAATACGGCAACCGCGGATGGCCGAAGTTACTCCAGTCTTGCCGGTCAATAGCGAAGAATTCGTTCAGATGATCGCGGCGGCGCCTCCGCCAATGCCGCTTCCCGTCCCGATGCCGGAGCCGCTGTTGCCAGAGCCCGTTACGCCCGAGCCGGCGGAGCAGCTTGCGCCTGATTCGCCGTCCCCGCTACAGCCTGAAGTTTTACGCAATCTGCCAGAGCAGATCTCCTTGCGTTACAACGTTCAATCTGGCGAGGAGGGCTTCATCATTGGCCAGACAAGCTACAGCGGGCGGTTTCAGCATGGGCAATATTCCCTCCACAGCGTGACTGAGGCGACCGGCATCAGCGCATTGTTCATCAGCGGAAAAATCATCCAGACCAGTGAGGGCCGAGTCACCGCGCATGGCTTGCAACCCACTTTGTTCTGGAGCGCGAAAGGCAAGCGCAGCCAGCCGCCAGTGCGCTTCGATTGGGAACAGTCGCTATTGCTGTTGCCTGGTGGCGGCGTTGAACTCCCGCCGCAAACGCAGGATTTGATGAGCTTCCCCTTTCACATGGCCATGCTGATGAGTGACGAGGTGGAAGAATGGCATTTACCCGTGACGAACGGCAAAAAACTGCGTGTATACGTTTTTAAAAGGCTGGGGCGCGAAAAATTGTTGTTGGGCGAAAGCGAGCTCGAAACCTTGCATTTGCGGGGTGAGCGCAGCGGTGAAGGCAGTCTCGATGTCTGGTTATCGCCAGCGCGCAACTGGCTGCCGGTGCGCATCCGCACGTTGGATCAGAAAGGCAAGGTGATTGTGCTCACCTTGCAGGCAGACGCGCCCTAATCCTCCCCGATGCCGAGCTCCGACCGTGTTTTCAGTGCGATAGCGAGCGCCTCATCAAGGCTCATTGCCAGGCAGTTGTAATGCCCCATCTTGCGGCCGGGGCGCGCTTCTGCTTTGCCATAGAGATGCAATTGCACGCCCGGGTTGTTCAGCAATACATCCCAGCGCGGTTCGGGATTCCAGGCATCGCCAAGCAAATTCACCATCACCACTGGCGTAAGTAAACGCGGGTCGCCCAATGGCAAGTCGCAGAGGGCGCGGACTTGCTGCTGGAATTGATCGGTAGCGCAGGCGTCCAGCGTGTAATGGCCGCTGTTGTGCGGGCGTGGTGCCATTTCATTGAACACGATGCGGCCATTGGCGAGGATGAAAAACTCCACTGCCATGACGCCGACATAATCAAGACCGTGAGCCAGACCCGCCGCCATGCGTTGGGCCGCTTGCGTGATTTCATCGGAGACACGCGCCGGCACCATGCTGATATCCAGAATGCCATGCCTATGCTGGTTTTCCGCCAGCGGGAAGAACGCCATTTCATCGTGCTGATTGCGTGCCAGCACAACCGAGATTTCTCGCTCCAGCGGCAAAAAGCCTTCCAGCAGGCAAGGCGCATGGCCTAGTTCGGCGAACGCGGCGACGAGTTCTGCGAGGCTGTTGACGCGCACTTGTCCTTTGCCGTCGTAGCCGAGTCGGCGTGTTTTCAACAACGCCGGCGCACCAATTTGCGCCCAGGCCTGGGCCAGATCGGCGGCTTGTTCAATATTGGCGAAGGGCGCGGTGTCGCAGCCAAATTCGCGGGCGCGGGTTTTTTCCGCCAAGCGGTCTTGTGCAATCGCCATGGCTTGCGGTGAGGGGGCGACCAGGCAATGTTTGGCGAGCATGTCGAGGCTGGCGGCGGGCACGTTCTCGAACTCCGTCGTCACTGCATCGCACAAACTGCCCATCCGCAGCAGGGCGACCGCATCTCGGTAATCGGCTTTTAGGTGTATGTCGGCAATTTGGCCAGCCGGACTGGCGGGGTCGGGATCGAGTACGACGACTTGATAGCCCATGACTTTGGCGGCCAGGGTAAACATGCGCCCAAGTTGGCCGCCGCCAAGCACGCCGAGGGTTGCGCCAGGCAGGATCATGCTGCGTGTTCCGTTGTTTCGTTATCCGGCAGGCTGGCGGCGAGGACGCTTTCAGTCTGGTTGCGCCGAAACGCGATCAAGCGGGCGCGAATATCGGGAAATTCGGTGGCCAGCATGGCGGCGGCAAACAGCCCTGCATTCGCCGCGCCTGCCGGGCCGACCGCGAAAGTGGCAACCGGAATGCCCTTCGGCATCTGCGCGATCGATAGCAGTGAGTCGAGGCCGGTTAAAAATTTCGACATGACCGGTACGCCAAGCACCGGTAGATGCGTTTTGGCCGCTACCATGCCAGGAAGATGCGCCGCGCCGCCAGCCCCGGCGATGATGCAACGCAAACCGCGCGATTCGGCGCTGGCCGCATATTCAAACAGGAGATCGGGGGTGCGATGGGCGGAGACCACGCGTTTTTCGAAGGGGACGCAAAGTTGCTCAAGCAGCGCGGCGGCTTGGCGCATGGTGTCCCAGTCGCTGGTGCTGCCCATGATGAGACCGACAAGAGGAGAAGACATAATCGTTCAGTACGAGAGGGGTTCGGAACAGGCCGCATGATAACGGCTGGCGGGTGATGGGGAAGACGCGGAATTAAGTGGATCTTGCTAGCAGCCTGGGCGTTAAAAGGGCAGAGCCAGTTCTGAATTATGATTCAATAAAACTGTTCTGAAGTCGCTTTGGATGCGCGCTAGCGCCTGCGTGTTGTCGGCTTCGAAACGCAAAACGAGCGCGGGCGTGGTGTTGGATGCGCGCATCAATCCGAAACCATCGACAAATTCAACGCGCAGTCCATCCAAGGTAAATACTTCGGTGGCGTCTTTGAAATAGATCGATTTTTGCAGCGCGGTGATTACAGCGTGGGCTTCGCCTTCTTGCAGTTTGATCTGTAGTTCCGGGGTGCAAATCGAATCCGGCAGCGCATGCAGGGTTGCATTGATGTCGCTTTGCCGAGACAGATATTCGAGCAACCTTGCGCCGGCATAGAGTCCGTCGTCGAAGCCGTACCAGCGTTCCTTGAAGAAAATATGGCCGCTCATCTCGCCTGCCAATAACGCGCCGGTTTCGCGCATTTTTGCCTTCATCAGCGAGTGTCCGCTTTTCCACATCAAGGCTTTGCCGCCTCGGTCTGTGATCCACTTGTTCAAATTACGGGTCGATTTAACATCAAAAATGACTGTCGCGCCTGGATTGCGGCTGAGCACGTCGTCGGCGAACAACATCAATTGGCGGTCTGGAAAGATGATGCTTCCCGCTTTGGTCACCACCCCGAGACGATCGCCATCACCATCAAACGCCAAGCCGATTTCTGCCTCGCTGCGTTTCAGGCGTGCAATCAGGTCGGCCAGATTGGCGGGGACGGAGGGGTCGGGATGATGGTTGGGAAAGCGCCCATCGACTTCGCAGTGCAGTTCTTCCACCGTGCAGCCGATAGCGCGATAAAGAGCTGGTGCGAATGCGCCGGCGACGCCATTTCCGGCATCGATGATGATTTTCATCGGACGCGCCAATTTGATGTCGTCGGTAATGCGTCGCTGGTACTCGTCGGCGATATCGTAGTGGTGATAGCGCCCCTGGCCGCTGGCGAAGTCGCGGGTCTCGATGCGTTGTCGCAGGCGCTGAATGGCATCACCGGAAAGGGTCTCTCCGTCCAGCACCATTTTGATGCCGTTGTAATCGGGGGGGTTATGCGAGCCAGTCAGCATGGCGGCAGAGTGGCAACCCAACTGGTGAGCGGCGAAATAAGCCATCGGGGTGGCGACTCTGCCCAGATCAATCACGTTGATGCCGGTGGTCTGGATTCCGCATGCAAGCGCTGCCGCCAGTTCGGGGCTGGAAAGACGACCATCACGGCCGATGGCGATGTCGGTTTGATGACGCGCAAGCGCTTCGGAACCCAGCGCCTGGCCGATCTTTTCAACGATTTCAACGCTGAGCGTTTTATTCACGATGCCGCGAATATCGTAAGCCTTGAATATTTCTCTGGGGATCGCTTGCACGCTGTTTCTCCGGAAGGAGCAGCATTATCTTTGATTTGCCGGGTCGGTTGGCAAGACGATCCGTACCGACAAAAAAAGAGCGGCATCGGTAAACCGACGCCGCTTGAAAAACCGCCATTGCGGCGGTCAGGGAGGTTAGTTGGGAGGCCCTGCCTCAGCTTGATCAGTTACAGTAGTTTCTGTAACTGATCGGAGGTTCATTGCCGGATCAATAAAAATCCGACTTGGACCGAAAGCTCTATTACGAAAGATATACCAAGCTTGCCAATAAATCATCTTATTTGTCGAAATATTTTGCGGTTTGAATGTACTGGTCCGTTCGTCTTCAGCGGTCAACATCAGATTCCTTCACGTTGGCTTGATCTGGGTCATTCCGTATTCTTGCCGCGAAATTCATCGGCCGCCTACAATCCGGCACGCCTTAACCGAGTAACAGCCATGTCCCAATTCACCACCCTCCTGGAGAAGTACAGCAAACCGGGGCCGCGCTACACTTCATATCCGACCGCGCCTTACTTTCATACCGACTTCACCGAGGCGGACTGGCTGAAGGAGCTGCAAACGTCACAGGATGCGGCGCGTGGTTTGTCGTTGTATGCACACATTCCGTTCTGCGACACGCTTTGTTATTACTGCGGTTGCAACATGGTGGCGACTGGCGACTACCGTAAAGCTGAGGTTTATCTCCAGCATCTTGAGCAGGAAATGACGCGTGTCGCGCAATTGACCGATCCACAGCGTCTGGTGCGGCAATTGCATCTGGGTGGCGGCACGCCGACCTATCTCAAGCCGGAAGATATTCGTCGTTTAATGGCGATGTTTCGCGCTCGTTTCACCATTGCGCCAGATGTGGAAATGGGCTGCGAAGCCGATCCGCGCGAACTGACGCGCGAGCATCTGGCGGCGCTGCGCGAATCCGGCTTCAACCGTTTGTCTTTCGGTGTGCAAGATCTGGATGAACAGGTGCAGAAGTCGGTCAACCGGGTGCAACCCGAGGCGCTGATCGAGCAGGTTTATCACTGGGCGCGCGAACTTGGCTTTGAAAGTATCAATATGGATCTGATCGTCGGTTTGCCGCATCAGAACACGGCCAGTTTTGCGCACACCCTGGATCGCGTGCTGCAGTGGGCGCCGGATCGATTCGCCATCTTTGCCTATGCGCATGTGCCTTGGATGAAGAAGCATCAGAAGCTGATCAACGAGCCGGACTTGCCCAGTTTTGCCACCCGGCTGGATTTGCAACAACTGATACATGATCGCCTGGGCGCGGCCGGTTATCAGAATGTCGGCATGGATCATTACGCCAAGCCTGACGACGAAATGGTCAAAGCCCAGAAAAACAAGACCTTGTGGCGCAACTTCCAGGGTTACACGACGCACAAGAACTGCGACATCTACGCTTTCGGCGCTTCCAGCATCAGCCAGACGAAGAATGTCTATATGCAGAACGAGAAGAACCTCAAGCAATACGAGGAGCGCGTCGCGGCTGGTCATCTGCCGGTGGAGCGCGGCCTGAGATTGACACCTGAAGACCACCTCAGGCGCGATTTGATCACCCGCATCATGTGCGATATGGAACTCGACACCGAGGCATTCGGCGCGGAATGGGGCGTCAATTTTGCCGAAAAATTCGCCGATGGCCTGGCCGAGTTGCCGGCAATGGAAGCCGATGGCTTGGTGCGGCTGGAGCCAGGTCGAATTGTGGTGACGCAACTCGGCAGTCTGTTCCTGCGCAACATCGCGATGGGATTCGATGCCTACCTGAAGGAAGCGGCCCAGGCGCAAGGCCAGCAGCCGCGTTATTCGCGTACCGCCTGAAATCCAACCTGCCCTGTGCGCGAAAGAAAGACACGCCCTCGCTGCTGATGTGGTTGTTTTATCGGCCAGTTTCGGCTAGTTTCCAACCCACGTTAGGGGTGCCTTGCAGTTAACTTGGAAGGCTGAGAACACACCCTTGGAACCTGATCCGGGTTATTCCGGCGTAGGGAAGCGTCAAGTTCATGCTTGCGCGCCCTGCGTTTTTTTCTTGTTGGAGCCGCACATGAACGCCGAAGTACCTAAATCGACCCTTTCCCCCGCCGCCCCTTTCATCGCCGCCGAGGCGCATGTCGACGCCGCTGCCGTGCAGCCGTTGCCGAACTCGCGCAAGATTTATGTGCCGGGCTCGCGGCCGGACATCCAGGTGCCGATGCGCGAGATTACTCAGGCCGACACGCCGACCGGCATGGGTGGCGAGAAGAATCCGCCGATCTTCGTCTACGACTGCTCTGGCCCATATAGCGACCCGGCCGCCAAGATCGACATCCGCCAGGGCCTCCGGGTTTGACCTCGGAATACGGTCGCCAGCGCGCCAACATGGCTGACCTCGCCGCCCTGCGCTTCCCCGGCCTGCACCGCCTGCCGCGCCAGGCCAAGGCGGGGATGAATCTCAGTGGCAACGTAACGCAAATGCACTACGCCCGCAAAGGCATCATCACGCCAGAGATGGAATACGTTGCCATCCGCGAGAACATGCAGCGTCAGGTGTATCTGGACAATCTGCGCAAATCCGGCCCGCAGGGCGAAAAGCTGGCCAACCTGATGGGTCGCCAGCATCCCGGCCAGAATTTTGGCGCTTCCATTCCGAACGAAATTACACCGGAGTTCGTGCGCGCCGAGATCGCCCGTGGCCGCGCCATCATTCCCTGCAACATCAACCACCCGGAAACCGAGCCGATGATCATCGGCCGCAACTTCCTGGTGAAGATCAACGCCAACATCGGCAACTCGGCGCTGGGTTCCTCGATCAACGAGGAAGTCGACAAGATGACCTGGTCCACCCGCTGGGGCGGCGACACGGTGATGGATCTGTCCACCGGCA
>JAIFKV010000144.1 GCA_020049415.1 Betaproteobacteria bacterium | reverse complement strand
TTGACGACATCGGCATTGCCCATCCGGTGAATGCTCTCTACCCGTTCCTTAAAGCCCACGCTGTGTTTATCCAGGGTCAGCGTGTCGGCGATGAACTGCTCGACCTGGGCATCCAGTTCCGGCACTAATTTGGCATCGACCTGCACCATGCCGCCTGCGGTTTCCGGCTCGATCACCGTAACCGGAGCGGGAGGTACCAACACCGGCGGGGTGAGGACGACGGGTGGGGCAAGAACGGTGGTCTGGCTCATGGGGGACTCCTGAAGGGGGAAGGTGAAGGACTTGGAACAGCGCTTACTTCATCGTCTGCTGTTCGATGGTGGTAATCATTTTTTCCAGAATTTCGTAAGCGGGGGGATCGATGACATCGATCAGGCGATCTGGCGCCTCGATACCCCGCGACTGATTCACTTCGCGGAACAGATTGGGGGCGCTGACTCGGTAGCCGTATTCGACCGCCAGTCGCTGCAAAATCGGATCGTTGGCAAGCCGTTCTCCCAGCCGGAGTCCCTTTTCGTTAAGCGGTACCAACACATGTTTGGTGAACACCGTGGGCTCCGGGTAGAGCAGCACCATTTCCGGATTGCGTGCCGCCGGCGGCGTCTTCGCCAAGTGCTCGATGAACTGCGATTCATAGACCAGCACCAGCGGCGCTTTTCCCATGCCCATCGAAACATAGTCCTCGAACGGCCCGGCGGATGAGGATTCCTGATAACCCTGTTTGAGAAACAGCGGAGAAACCAGTTGCAGCGCCAGTTGCGCCTGAGCTTCGTCTTGCACCACGTTGCGCTCGTTGGCCAGATAGCTGAGTAGCGCAAGGTACATGGCGGCAGAGTTGGAAGTGCGGATGTCGGTGGTGGAAACCAGAATGCTCTTGCCGACTGGGTATTGGGTGTTGCCCGGAATATCGCGCCAACGCTTGCCCTCATCCATCCAGCGCAACAACTTCATCATATCGATGACATACCAGGCCTTGCCGCGCTGCTCGACGATGCCGTTTGCCGCCAGCACTTCGACCACAGGTTTCCAGGAGGCAATGACCATCGGCGTGAAAAAGGTGGGAAATGTTTGCCGAACGCCTTGTTCTTTTTGTAATTTGGTGGCGGCGGGAACACCCGCTGGAAAGGCATAATCGAATTGCTTCAAGTCTGGCCGCAATGCGATTTCCCGCGAACCCGCCTTCATCGCGGTCAACTTGATACCGTGTTTTTCCAGTTGCGCGAGCAGTCGCGGGTCTTGCAGCAAGGGCAACTTCTCCGACCCGGAAAGCCCCGTAATGGTGACCATGGCCGCCGCTAGATCGTCCTCTTGCTTGACTGATGAGGAATACCATATTCCCAAACCGACGCCGACCAGCAAGAGCAATGTGAGTATGGGGCCAACGAATTTGCGTATCGAATCCGCCAAGGTCATGCGTTATTCCTTCACAAGAAGGAATCATCCTAACACTCTGGCAAGCCGCAATAATTTCAGAAATATTACAAAGTAACGGCTTCCGTGAGGATGAAAAACGTCCGCCGAGTTGTTTCAGTTGCCAGGGGGCATGGCACGCGTCAGCATCGGCAACCTTGTTGCAGCCTTGCAAAGGGCGTGTTAATGGCGCGCGTGCAGACTGTCCAGGTTGTTCAATGACAGTCGCTAACGGATCAATATCCGGGCTTGGTTGGATGAGGCAGTTGGCAGGAATTTTTTACAAAGGTTTGCGTTGGTTGACATACAGACTGTTGCCCTTGATCGCCTTGGCTTGTTTTTTGACTTCAGCCGCCACAGTCGAGACGGCGAGATGGTTTTCGTAAAGACCGGGCGGCGCTTCTACCGCGCCAATCGATAGGCTGGCCAAAGCATGGAGTTCCATCTCGCCTTTTCGATTGGCGGCTATGTAACCGCCTTGTGCGATATCGCTCGGCTCGAATAGTGTCATGACCTTTTGACCAAAACAGGTGAGCGCGCGTTGGCATCTTTCCTGCCAATCCGGACTGCGAAAAATCAGGATGAAATCATCGCCGCCTACATGCCCGAGGAAATCCAGTTCCGGGTCGATCACCTCGTTCAGGCAAACGGCGTTGAGCAGAATCATCTCGTCGCCTTTGGCGTAGCCATAAACATCATTGAACGGCTTGAAATGATCCAGATCGCAATATGCGACAACGCAGGCGATGTTTCTTGCCAGCAGGCTGTCCAGGTGCTGGTTGATGGCGACATTGCCCGGCAACTGGGTCAGGGGATTGGCGTAACGGGCCGCTTGTATCTGCATGTTGGTGATTTCGCGCATCAAGTCTTGCACCGCGCCCATGCCGATGTAATGGCCGCAGCTGTCGGTGACGATAAAGCCGCTGATGAGATGGCGAGGGTGGGCATTGATGACCTGATCCATCAAGTCTGGCGTACTGATTTGAACGTCCATGATCATCGGTTCGCTATCCATGAAGCGTTCACAGGCTTTGCGCCCGAACAGTTCATGCCGGAACGGACGCGACATGTTGTCCACCATCTCGTAGCGGGAGATGATGCCCAGCGGCACTCCATCCTTTACCACCGCCAGGGAAAGCAAGTCCGGATTGGTCTCGAAGCGGGAATACACCATTTCGGCGGGGGTGCCAGGATCAACTGGTGATTGGGGCGTCAGCAGACGCTCAAGCAGATTGTTTTGCCCGCTCGCCGGCATGATTTGGCAAACAGGACAGTGTTTTGTGATGATTCTTAAAGCCGCTGCGGAAATGCTGTCATAGGGCTTTGCTTTGGCTTTACTGATGAAGTCGCCGGTCAACAGATCAAATCTCAGTTCCAGGGCAAGATTCAACTGCTCGACGGAGGCGATATCCTGGACCAGAACTTTACGTCCACGCGCCTGGTCGACGGCAATAAAGTCGCGCAGCCGTTCGATTTGCTGGCTGTCCGCATCTATATCGTCAAGATGTCCTTGGTCAAGCAGCATCAGTTGGGGCGGGTATTTCGACCAAAGCAGGCTTTCGCTCAGGCTGCATCCGAAATTTTGACTGGCATGCCAGATTTCGGCGGAATGAAGCGCGCGCGTGAACGCTTCAGTGTTTCGAATCGCCTGGGCTGCGTGCGCAGTGATACCGGGATGAATGACGATAATGGATGCCGCCGAGGTAGCGGTTTTCTTGAGCGCCTTGGTCAATATCAAGGCGGCTTCAGCGCCCAATTCGTTGAGGCTTATGGCCGGCATTGGCAAGAGTAGCGGTTTGCCATGATCGTGGAAGCTGTTCAATACCGCTTCGAGATAGCGTTTGGTCAATTTGGGCAAAATTCCCGCCTGTCCGGCGATGCCAAACAGGCGGTCAATATTGCGTATTGGACTTTCCTGAGCGCCCTTTATTCGCGCCAGGTAGGCGAAGTTCTGGCATGTTTCCGCCAGCAGTATCGGCTGATAACGCACGCTGAAGTTACGTGTGACGAGTGTCTGCCCCAGCTCGGCCTTGCCGAACTCGGCTACGTTTACATCCGTTTTTTCCTGTGCGTTCTTGGCCATTTTGAAAAAATAAGTGAAAAAACCGGCTTTGCCGAGGCCGTTTTGCCGGTTTCCCGATTAAACCTCCTGGACTTTGTAGCCGACGATCCCCAAGGTGGCGTCGAGATGTGGCGCGGAAACTTTAGGTCGGGCGTCTCGGTTTCCGTTCCTTTCGTCTGATGGCGCCCAAATAGTTCGGCCATGGTCCCGTTCCCAACTCCCGCTCATCGAACCGGACGTGTGGTTTCCCGCATCCGGCTCTCGGACAAGACTGGCTTCATGCTTTCGCCCACGCAAGGTCACGGGTTCAGCCGCCTCACCACCGTTTAGTTTCAGTTTCTCCATTACCTTCCGCATCGCTGCCGCTGTTTCTTAGTTGCTCAATGCATGCGGTTTGTAAAGCAAAGCCATGAAGTCGCTGGCCAGGTCGTTGCCAAACTCGAGAATGGTGTCGTCCTCTTCGTCATAAATCCAGTGCAGCACGACGGTGTTGCCCTTCGCGGCATGTTGATTGCATCGATCGAACAGATTGAACAGCATCTTGGTGCTGGCGCTGTTGAAGTAGGAAAGTTGAACCTTGAATTCGATTGGCTCACCACCGATGCCGTTCAAGTGTTCTTCGATAGCGCTGATCAGCGGGGTGTAAAAAGCTGTGGCGTTTTCCGGATAAGATTCACCGGAAAGGCTGAAACGGTTCTCCGAGAACTCGAAATTCACCTCGGGTGACATGTCGGTTTGCTTCATATGAATATTATTGATCATAAAAAACTCCACTAAAAATCAAGTAGTTGAAAGCAACTTTGGGGATGTATCAAATTGTTGCGCGCAGAAAGAAATAGGCAAACAGGCCTTTGAATTCAGTGGTCTCGGTAATCGAAAATTCGATTGGTTCAGCGGCATCCCGTGCCACCGTCAAGAAACCCAAACCCGCACCCTTGCTGACCCCGTCACGCTCATGCTCGTCATTGCGCAACTGCACTTTGTAGGCTTGCTTGATTTCATCCAGCGTCATGCTGCGCAAGGGTTCCAGCTTTTCCTTCATGCGCGCGACATGTCGGGACTCGACATAATTGCCGGAGGCAATGAAATATCGGTCGCCGGATTTGCCAACAGCCAATGCGCCAGAACCGGGTTTTGACTCATCTTCGGTGCCGGATGCGTAATGAGCAACGTTCTGCGCCATCTCGATGAAGGTGGAGAAGATCTTGCGCTTCTTCTTGCTGGCATCGGGATCCTGCTCGATTTTGTTCTTCACCGCATCGCCGATGGCCGCGATGACGTTGGAACTGAACTCTCCCTCGTAATAGAAAACTACGCCGTGTTCGTTGGCATATTCGCGAAAGGTGTCAAAAGCGGTCATTCTCATGTTCGTCTCTTATTCGACTCTAAAACCCAATACGGTGACATCGTCACGACGTGAATTTTCGTTCTGATATTCGCGCAGCTTTTCCTGCAGGACCGCCATCTGTTTCGTCATTGGCTCATAGCCGACCAGACGAATGATTTCGCGCATGCGTTTCTTGCCGAAAGCAATGCTTTTCGGACCGCCAATCTGGTCGATGACGCCATCGGTCGAGATGTAAAGCCGGGTGCCCGGCGCTGCATCGAAGGTCTGGTTATTCCAGACGTAATCTTCCGGCGTAGTGGTGTAGCCAACCCCCATGCGGTCGCCATCGACGGTTTCCACGCCAACTGATCCAACATGGAAGACCTGCATCGATGTTTTTGCGCCGGCAAAGACAATCTGATTGGTCGTTTTTGAAAACCAGGCAAAACCGCCATCGAAACCATCATCGGAACTGTTCAGGGTCTCTCTTGCAGAGGTGATGTGCGCCCGGTCCTGGCTGAGGTTGGTTTTGACCCGGATATTGACATCCTGCATCAGGGCCGCCGGATCGTTGGGTGGCATGGTTTCCAGCGCGCTTTCCAGCGCTGACATGACAATCAGTGTCATGAATGCACCTGGCACGCCATGGCCGGTGCAGTCGATCAGCGCAATGAACAGACCTTCATTTTCATAGCGTCGGATGAAGTAACAATCGCCGCCAACGACATCGCGCGGTTCCCACCAAAGAAAATAATCATTCAGGCTGGCGGCCAGATCTTCATCGGATTGACGCATGAAAGAACGCTGGATGACGCTGGCGTAATTGATGCTTTCCATGATGATGTGATTTTTTGCGGCCTGCATTTCGGAAAGCGTGTTCAGCAGGTCGAAACCTGTACCTATGCCACTGTAGCGGTCGTTCTCGATAATGATGTAACCATCTTTCAACACCTTCTCGCCAAAGCTCACCGCAGTCGCGCTCAGTTCATCGACTGGCAGGTTGATGTCGACGATCAAAGGGCTTTTGTCCATATAGGCGATGCAACTCTTGCGGCCGAAAACGTCACGCGCAAAGGGTTTCGCAAATCCTTCCATGAAGACGTTGCGATTGATCAAACCAATCGGGATGTCATCTTCAACCACCGCCAATCCGATTACGTCATTGCGATCATTGAACAGCTTGGCGACTTCGCTGTTGGTGATCTTGGGCGTCACGCTCGGTGCGACAATCAACAAGTCGCCTGCATTACGTGTTTTTTTCGCTGAATGTCTTTTTTCCAGCTGTATGGGAGTGATATCAGTCAGTGTCATGGCCGCAGTTGGCACGAGGTTGAGCAGATTTACATACTGCGCAACCAATATTTCCTGCTGACGGTAACTTGATTAACACTTGGTGACATCACACCGCTGACGCGGGACTCACGCGTGACGTTCAGAGGGCACATTCTCGAACAGAACAGCCTGGTTTCTACCGCTGTTCTTGGCGTGATACATCGCCACATCGGCTCTGTCGATACAGGGGTCGATCGGCTCCGATTGGTTGCAGAAACAGGCGCCGATACTGACCGTTGGTTTGACGACACCCTGACTGGTTTCGATTTCGGTCGCGCGAACGGCGAGCAAGAGTTTGTTGGCCACTTGAAGCAGGTTGTCGACGTCTCGAACGGCTACCAAGGCCAGAAATTCCTCGCCGCCCCAGCGTGCTATCAGATCATTCTCCTTGCGCAAAACGCTGCTCATGGCGGCCGACACCTTGACCAGGGTGTCGTCACCCGCCTGGTGGCCATGGTGATCGTTGACCCGCTTGAAGTGGTCGAGATCGGCCAGCAGGAGGCCGAAGGGGGTGCCGTCGATGGCCAGTTCTCGCGCCGCTGTTTCCAGGTGCAGGTACATGCCACGCCGGTTGAGCAGGCTGGTGAGCGGGTCGGTGATGGCTTTTTCAGCCAGTTTCTGGTTGGCTTCGATGACTTTTCGGTGTTGACGGTCGCTGAGTCGGGTGAGTTTGTCCGCGAAGCGCTGTAGATGCATATGGCGTTGCATCAACATCCGGATTTCAGCCAGTAGAGGATGATCGTGGTGCTGTACGGCAAGTTCGTCGTACCAGAGCTGGAATTCAGCCTCGTCAATGGATTCATATCGATTGACGTTTTCAATACCTTTGGCAGTATTCAAGGGGTTTACCTCAGCTCGGTTTGTCCGGACTCGGCATGATTTCGCATCATTGTTGCAAACAAGATAGATCGGGGCTTTGGCCCCGCAAATATTTCAGATACGGCTGCTTGGTTGTTCCAGCATGACTTCGGCGCTCAAATGCTGGTTCAAAATATCGTGGTCTGCAGCGTATTGCTCCATCGTATTGCGTCAGGTTTGTTCAGGTTTTGCATGGGGCTCGGTTTGATCCCTCGTTCCATTTTCCGTTGCTGTAGTCAGGCGCCTGAGGGCGCACGGCATGGGGGTCAACGTAGCCATGGATTTTCGTCTTGTTCGGCGTGTTTTTCCTTGATCATCAGGATTTCCGGCAGAACATTGACGAAATGATCGACCAGCCTGGGTTCGAAGTGCCTGCCGCGCTCCGCCAACAGATAGTCAATCGTTTCGTCCACTGGCCAGGCGTCCTTGTAGGGGCGTGCCGTGGTCAGCGCATCGAATACATCGACCACCGCCACAATGCGGCCTTCCAGCGGGATGGCCTCGGCCTTGAGCGCATGCGGGTAGCCTGTGCCATCCCATTTCTCGTGATGAGTCAGGGCGATGCTGCGGGCCATGTGCATCAACTCACTGTCATGATGCCCAAGAATTTCGGCGCCGATAATGGGGTGCTGCCGGATGATCGCGAATTCGGCTTCGTCGAGGCGGTCGGGCTTCAACAGGATGTTGTCGGGAATGCCGATCTTGCCGACATCATGCATGGGGGCGGCGTTCAACAGCATTTCGGCCGCAGCCTCGTCGACGCCGGTGGCGAGGGCCAGGCTGCGTGCATAGTGGCTCATGCGGATGACGTGCAGGCCGGTTTCGTTGTCGCGAAATTCCGAAGCCCGGCCCAGGCACTGGATGATGTTGAGTTGTAATCCCTGAATCTCCTGGGTGCGCTCCCGTACCTTGCGTTCGAGGTTGCGTTGCTGGTTGCTCAACACCAGATGGGTGTGTACCCGGACCCCCAGCACCCGCGGACAGATGGGCTTGGCGATGAAGTCGTTGGCGCCAAGCTCGAAGGCATGCACGGTGGAGAACTCGTCGGTCAGTGTGGTCAAGAAAAGGATCGGCACGTGGCAGGTCAGCGGATGCTGGCGAATGGCTTTACATACCTCGTAACCATCCATCTTCGGCATTACCACATCAAGCAGGATCAAATCTGGAATCTCGCTGTCGCAGGCCAGTCGCAAGCCTTTTTCACCATCCAGTGCCACACGAATATTGTATTCATGCTTGAGGGCGTTATCGATAAGGCTGACAGCGGAGGGGTCATCGTCGATCACCAGGATGGTCTGGCGCCGATGACCGGGCTGGGCCGGTGTGCTTCCAAACCTGGGCATGTTGGTGTCCTTCACTCAATGCGCTTTCTTATAGTTTCAATTCAAGAAAAACCATGTCGTCGGTCTGCTCGCAACCGGCGACAAAGGTCTTTACATCGTCAATCAGTTCGTCCAGCGGCCCGCCGCTTTGCAGCAGGGCGCTGTAGCGGGTTTGCAGACGTTCGATTTCATACATTTCACCGGCGCTGTTTGCCGCTTCGATACTGCCGTCGGTATAAAACAGCAGCCGTTCTCCGGCCTGTACCGGCAATGTCCGCACTTCGCCGGAGACGTCGCGGCCAGCCTGGACGCCCAGCGGCAGGCCGCTGGCAACGATGCGCTGCACTTCGCCGCGAGCATCGACATGCAGGGGTTCCGGCATGCCGCCGCTCCACAGGCGAACCTGCTGGCGTTCGGGGGCGACCTCGACAAGATGCGCGGCCAGGAATTGGCTGACCAGCAAGCGTGCGTACAACAGGTCATTGAGGCTGGCGATGATGTGTTGCAGCGTGGCCGCCTGTGCGCACAAGGCATAGAAGGCCTGCTTTATTCCCGGTCCGGCGATGGCGGCGGTCAGGCCATGCCCGGTAAAGTCCCCCACCAGCAGCATCTGGCGGCCATCCGGGCAGAACGCCGCCAGACAAATGTCGCCGCTGGTGCGCTCGACCGGTTGCATCAGCCAGCGCAGATGCCGCTCGTCAAAATCTGGATCGGCGCGCATACGGATGATCATGCCTTCGATCACCTCGCGCTCGGCGCGCAGCAGATTGTTGGTTTGCTGCAGCTCTCGGCGGACTCGACACAGCTCCAGATGGGTGTTGACCCTGGCCCGCAAAGTAACCGGCGCCACCGGTTTGGCGATGTAGTCGACGGCCCCAAGGGTCAGGCCATAGGCCTCGTCGCCGTTATCGCTGAGCGAGGTCAGGAAGATGATCGGGATGTCGCGCAGGGCGGGTACGGCCTTGATGCGCCGACAGGTTTCGAAGCCGTCCATCTCCGGCATCAGAACATCGAGCAGGATCAGATCGATGCCGGCGTCCCTGTCCAGTAACGCCAGAGCCTGCACGCCGCTGTTCACCACCCGGATGCGAAACTGCGAACGTAATGTCTCATCGACCAGGGCAAGTACAACCGGGCTGTCATCGACCACCAGCAGGGTCTGGGACGCGGATCGCTGGGCCGCAAGGGCCAAGCCCTTCGCTTCAAGCGGGCGTGAATGCGCAAACTGCGGCGATAACTGTGGCGATAACTGCACCGAGATGGAGGGGCTGTTCATGTCGCTACACTCTCTGCTTCGGCCGGTATGCTGACCACGGCATGACTTGTAAAGAGGTCCCCGGCGGCTTCAAAACGATAATGTTCAATGCCATCCATGAAATGTTCATAGGCTTCTCCACAGGCGAACCAGGCGCGAATGGTTGTCTGATTCGCTGCGCAGATATCTTGTAGCCGGGTGTCTCTGTTCTCCAGCAAGCCAAGAATGTCGGCATAAAGGCGGGGTTCACTGACTGCGCTGACCGCAGACAAAGCGCCGCCGCAGCGCAACTCGCCCCGATCCGGTGTGCGTGTCGATTTCAGCAGGGCCTTGATGCTGCTCAGCGCCTCTTTTAGATGTGGGACAAGCGTCTCGACAGCTTCGCGCTGGCTGGTCGTCGGGCCGCTCAAGGCGGCGCGTTCCAGGCTCGCCGCGCTTTCATGCAGCGACTCCGCGCCCAGCGTTGCCGCCACCCCCTTGAGAGTGTGCGCCAGGCGGCGCAGTGTCTGGGCGTCTGCGTTCGCCAAGGCGGCCAACAGTTCGGGCTCACTGTCTTCATGGGCCTTGGCAAAGCTTTTCACCAACTTGAAATAGAGTTTCTGGTCGCCGCCAAGACGGTTCAACCCCTTGAAAATTTTCAGGCCAGGTAGTTCAACGGTGGCCCAATTTACTTCGCCCGCGACCGCCAGTGCTCTTTCCAGAGGCGGCAGGGCCGATCTGCTGGCGCGACTGGCCTTGAAGGGGCGCGGATGCGCCGGCTTGACCCACTTCATCAAGGTTTCCATCAGGTTCTGCAGATTCACCGGTTTGCCGACGTGGTCGTTCATGCCGACCTG
>JAIFKV010000164.1 GCA_020049415.1 Betaproteobacteria bacterium | reverse complement strand
AAGGGACCAGCAAGGGCGTGCGCATTTCGAAAGCCTGTTCGCCCGTATTCCGCACGACTGGTACAGGAATAACCCTGTCGCACAGTATGAGGGCTATTACGCCAGCTTCTTCTCTTCTATAGCCATTTCGCCGCATTCGGTCTGAATATTGTGCTGGAAGAAGTTGCTAATAAAGGCGGCATCGACATGGCCGTGCGTTTCAATGAACAGGTTTATTTATTCGAATTCAAGGTTGTCGAGTTGATCCCGGCAGGTTCGGCGCTGGCCCAGTTGAAAGCGCGCGGCTATGCGGAGAAATATCGCGCGCTGGCGCAATCGATCCACTTGGTCGGCGTCGAGTTCAGCAAGGAAACCCGCACCGTGGCGGGTGGTGAAGTCGAGTCGAGCTGAATTCGGCAGTGTGAGTGCAACCCAAGATTAACCGACCACCTTCAACCGGCTTCGGCCACCTGACTCTGGTTTGACTTGAATTTGCACGCCGATGCGTTCGGCCATTTCATGCACATGCGAGATAACGCCAACCTTGCGACCCTGCGTTTGCAGATTGTCGAGCGCGTCCATGGCGACGGCGAGCGTTTCCGCGTCGAGGCTACCGAAACCTTCGTCGATGAACAGCGATTCCACCCGTACGCTGTGCGACGACAATGAGGCCAAACCCAGCGCCAAAGCGAGTGACACGAGAAAGGATTCGCCACCGGAGAGGGAATGCACGGAGCGACTTTCATCGCCCATGTCCTGGTCAACAACAAGCAGGGTCAAGGAATCCGGCAGACGTTGCAGAAGGTAGCGACGCGACAATTCGGCGAGGTGCAGGTTGGCGTAGCCGAGCAATACATCCAGCGTGTATTGCTGCGCAATACGCCGGAATTTTCGTCCATCGGCGGAACCGATGAGGTCGTTGAGCCTGGCCCAAATGGCGGTTTTTGCGGCTTGCGCGCGCATCACCTCGATTAACCCGGCGACGCGCAATCGACGTTCATCATCCTGCCGCAATGCCACTTCCTTTTCGAAGGCAATGGCTTTTTCCTGTGCCAGCAGCGGGCGGAGTTCGGCCAGTTGTTCGGCAATCCTGACACCATCCTCGCTATCGCCAACACCAGCGGCATCCGCCGGCGCCCTGGTCAGGTGCGCCGCCAGTTGCGCCTGACGTTCATTCAGCACGGTCGCGGCGGCGGCTGCCGCCTTATCCAGTTCCGCCAAGGCGGTGCGCTCGCTGGCCAGCCAGGCGACATCGAGATCGAGCAGAGGCTTGAGGCTGCCGATATCGAGGACGGCAAGCGCATGGGCATTGAATCGGTCGAGCCAGTCGGCGCGCTTGGCAGCGGCCTGATTCGATTGCGCACGCAGATTGATGCCGGCCGCATCGGCTAAATCGCGCGAGGTTTTCGCTTGCGCGGCGGCGGTTGCCGCCTGTCTGGCCGCATGCTCCCGCGCGCTGAACAGGCTTTGCGCTGCCGCGACCGCCCGCTGCAGGGCGAGTTCCACCTCAACGACTGGCTTGCCGCCCAGCAGGCCCGCGCGTAATTGACGCTTTGCCTCGATCCGCTGCGCTTGCATCTCGAACGTCGTCCGCGCCTGCACCTCGATTTCCCCGGCTTTTGCCAACAGGCCGGCGGCCGCGTCGATTTGACCCGCCAAAGTTTCGAGCGCGCGAGTCTGGTTCTCCAGCGCTTTGCGCTGCGCCAGCCAGGCCGATACCGTTGCTTGCCACGTTTGACGAAAAGCGATCGGATGCAGTTGCCATTCGGTTCGCCAAGTGTTTTCGGTATTGCTTCCTGGCAATACCGGGTCTAGTTGTGCAAGCAGGTCATTACATTGGGCTGTGGCCTGGGTGATGCGCTGCCGCGCTTGCAGCACCGCTTGCGCCGACTGTCGCAACGTCTCGCCCGTCACCAGACTCGCCTCGCGCGCCTTCTGCTCGGCCTGCTGCGCCGCGCTCAATCGCCTCTGCGCGGCATCTTTCGCTTTGCCGGCGGCCCGATATTCGGCTTCCTGTCTGGCGAGGTTTTGCAGTTCAACCTGATGTACTTCGCGGCGACTGACAAACCAGGCCTCGATGTCCGCTTCAACCCGCGATGCAAGCCTGTCGGCAAGCAATTCGCCATTCTCCAGGCGGGTGTGTTGCAGGCTATGTTGCCAGCTCTGCGCCACCGCATCACGGCGCGTGGCGAGGTCGCGCAGTCGAGTTTCAAGCCCGGAAAGTTGTTTGATCTGCGCTTTCAGAGTGGCGTCATGGCTCGCTTCCGCCTTCACCAAATCATTCAACGCTTCGCGCAAGCGGGCGAATTCTGCTTGCTGATCCTGCAACAGCGCATGCAATCGGTGGCTGGCGCCCGCTTCTGCATAGGGATGTTCAAGCGCGCCACATACCGGACAAGCCGCGCCGTCTTGCAAGCCGGCACGCAGGCTGTCGACATCCTGATTGCAGGCGGTCTGCGCGCGTGACAAATCACGTTCAGCCTGCTGCGAACGGCCTTCCATGCCAATCCGTTGTTGGCGCAAGCCTTGCAGCGCGATTTCTGTTTGCTGTCGAGTTTGTTGCGCAACCTCGGCCTCGCGCTCGACTTCAGCATGTTCGCGCCGACGTTCTTGCCATTGCATCAAGTGAGTTTGCGCCTCCGCCAGGCCCGCGCGGAGAGTTTCGGCCGCAACTCTTTTCGCGGCGAGTTCATCTGGATTGAATTGAGCGTAATGCGCGCTGGCGACCTGCTCGGCGGTGGCTGCCAGTTGCCGCTCCGCTTCGCATAAACCCTGCGCCTGGCGCTGTTGAGCTTCCGCCACGGCGGCGGCGGTTTCAGTTTGTTGCAGGCGCACCAGTTCAGTCTGTACCGCCTGCGCCTCGCCAGCGGCCGCCTCCGCTTGTTTAAGCAGATATTCCCAGTGCGACCAATCGATTGCCAGCGCTTCCGCCGCAGCGTTACGCGCTAGCCAGGTGTCGGTTTCGGCGCGCGCTTGAGCGGTGAGTTGTTGTCGGCTCAGCATTTCCACGCGTTCGACTTGATGCTTGCCGACCACTTTGACCGCCGCCTCCAGCGCATCTTGCGCGGCCTTGCATTGGGGGGTCAGGGTATTGATTTCGGTATCGAGTTGCTTTGCCGCTGCGATCTCGGGTTGCGCGTTTTGCTGTGTCTGGATGACCCCGTCGCGTTGCTGGCGTACCCCCTCCAGATCGGCTTCAGCCGAGGTCTGAAGCCGATTGGCTTCAAGCAGACGAGCTTCTTCTAGCTGTAGTTGCTTGGCGGCCTGCTCGATTTCCGCTTGCAAGCGTTCGCATTCGGCTTGCAGCGGCCGCGCCGGGGCGACCGCATCGATCAGTTCGAGGTAAGTCCGCCGCGCTGCGGCGGCTTGGCAGGTCTGGGTGGCGCGTTCCAGCGCGTTCCGCGCCAGATTTCGCTCGGCATCGAGCCGCGTCGCTTCCTGCCGCCAGCGTTGTACGTTTTCGAGCTCGGCGATCTGCTTGTCACGCGCCTTGGCTGCCGCGTCGGCTTCCGCGTGACCGTGTTCGAGTTGCGCCCGGGTTTCGTCGTTCAGCGGCGGCGCTTCAGTGAGTTGCCGTTCAAGCACCTCGAGTTGCGCTTTTTCAGCCGTGGCGCGCGCATAGACCTGGATCGACAAACGCTCGAAGTGCGCGCTCCCGGTCAAGGTCTGCAACAACCCGGCGCGCTCGTCGTCATCGGCTTTGAGAAAGGTGGCGAAATCGTTCTGCGCCAGCAATACGGCACGGGTGAACTGGGCAAAACTCAACCCCAGCAGTCGTTCGATGTTGCCATGCACCTCGCTCTTCAGGCTGCCGCCGACCGGCTGCCCGTCGGCCACCCGGGTAAGCAGGTAATCGACATTCTGCAACCGGCCATCGGCTTTCAGCCGCGCCCGCCGAATCGACCAGCGCGACCGGTAGGCGACGTTGTCAATGGCGACAAAATCAACCTCCGCATAAGCCTCGCTCTTGCCGCGTCGCAACAGGGTGCGCGGATCGGACGGCGAGATCTGCTCGTTCAGCACATCCGGAATCTGCGCGCGCGTTGCGCTGGCGAGCCGGGGTGTTGCGCCGTACAGGGCCAGGCAGAGTGCATCCAACAACGTGCTCTTGCCCGAGCCAGTGGGGCCGGAGATGGCGAACAAACCGGCACTGGCGAGCGGGTCGCGGCTGAAGTCGACCTCGAAACTGTCGGCCAGGCTGGCGAGGTTCTTGCCGCGTATGGCGAGGATTTTCATATCCCATCCTCCGCCGTGTTAAGAATTTCGTGCAACGCGGCGAGCAGATCATCGGGCGATGCCTCGCCATATTTTCGCAGATAGGTGTCTTTGAAAATGGCGACCGGGTCGAGTTGGCCGAGTTCATCCAGGCTGCGGGCGGCGGGTGCGGGTCGATCCGGGCTGATGCAGCTATGGGTATCTATCCTCGCCAGCCGCACCGGCTTGCTTTCCAGAGCGGCTTCGATGCGCGCGCGCAATCCTGGTTCGGGACCATCCAAACGAACCCGCACTTCCAGAAATGGCCGAGCGTCGGGGCCGACGTCAGCGAGTTCCAGTTTGGCCAGGGCCGCTTCCACTTCTTCGATCGGGGCGGCCTTCAGCGGCACCCGCAGCATCTCGACCGCGCGTGGCACCGCGATGCTTTCGATTCCGGCCAGACGCGCGCCATCGAGTTCGACAATGAGCACCTGATGCGGGTAGCCCATCTCGGCAAACGACAGCGGCAACGGGCTGCCGCTGTAACGGATGTGTTCGGCGCCGCCAACCTTCTGCGCGAGATGCAGATGCCCTAACGCGGCATAGGCGACGTCGGCGTCGAACAAGCTGCTGGACAGCATTTCCGCGCCGCCGACGACGATGCGCCGCTCGGAGTGTTCTGAAACCTGACCGCCCGCCATGTGGCAGTGGCCCATCGCGACGATGGCCTGATTCGGCTGGCGATATTCGCGCGCCATTGTCTGTGCCTGACCATATAGCGCGGCGACGCCTTGCAGATAAGCATCTCCCGCGTTATCCAGACGCGGTACATCGCTGACGCGCAGAAACGGAATGGCAAGGCACCAGGCGGCGACATCTCCCTGGCGATTGCGCAGCGGCACGACCAGTCGACTCACCTCGATATTGCCTTCGGCATCGCGCTCGACAACGCCGACGACGCGGGCGTCGAATTCCTCCAGAAAGGGTGCCGGCGCTTCCAGACGTCCGGGTGAATCGTGATTGCCGGCAATCAAAACGATGTTGAGATGCGGCACGCGTTGCCGGGCGGCGGTAAGAAATCGATACAACATGCGCTGGCTGGCGGCGGAGGGATTGGCGTTGTCATACACATCGCCACTGATCAATAGCGCATCGATCGCATGCGCTACCAGCGTCTGCAGCAGCCAGTCGAGAAAGCGTTGATGCTCCCAGGCGCGGTCATGGTGATGCAAAGTCTGGCCGAGATGCCAATCTGAAGTATGTAAGAGACGCATGCGGCGATGCCCTGTCAGGGTGAATGATGATCGTAGCAGCCTAACGGATCCGGTTGGCGTTTCATCGACACGGGAATCCGCTCACGGAGGGCAAGTGACTGTCCTGGTGACTCATGGACTGTCGCTCATTATGCAAATGGCGGCGGCTGCGTTCCGCTTTATGCGTGAAAATTGCGCCATGCAGAGGACGCTTCTGTTAAAAAGTACCAGATGAAACTATCGCGTATCCTGGTCGTTGACGACAATCATTTAATGCTCACCTTGCTGGTCGGACTGTTACAGCAAGAGGGCTATCGCCATGTCGACAAGGCTTACTCCGGCAAAGAAGCCGTCTCCAAATTCCTGCAAACACGCCCCGATGTCATTTTCATGGATATCGAAATGCCCGACTTCAGTGGCATCGAAACGCTCAAGGCAATCAAGGAATTCGGTACCACCTCGCAAGTTGTCATGGTGACCGCCACCCCCACTGCGGAAAACGTCAAGCAGGCCAAATTCGCCGGCGCTTGCGGCTTTCTGGTCAAGCCGGTCTCCGCCGCCAAGCTCTCCAGCGCCGTCGATCAATGCATTGAACAGGCCGGCAAGACGGAGGGCGATATCGAGCTTTTCATCTGCGAATAAAGCTTGCTCATTGATGGGGCGAGTCTCCTGCCGGCGCGCTGACGGTAGGAACCTTGCATGATTCCGCGAACGCACTCCGCCTCATCGCCGACAGCGTGCGACAGAGCGCACGACGATTCAGTCGCGCTTTGAAATCGGTGGGCGAGAGGCGGATGGATTGATCGTAGGCGGCCAGCGCGGCTTCCGCTTCGCCGGCGCCGGCGAGGGCATAACCGAGGTTGTTGAAGGCGCGACTGTTGGCCGGATTTTTTGCCGTCACGTCGGCCCAGAAAACGACTTCATTGCGATAGACCTGATTTCGCGCCTGCGTTGCCAGCGTCAGACCCAGCAACAATACAGCAGCCATCGCGGCCATAAAGCGCGGCCGCTTATCCCAGCTTTGCGACAGCCAGGCTGCGGCAAATAGAAAGAGTCCGGCATTGGCGAGGTAAAGATGGCGTTCACTGGCGATATCGAGACGCGGCAGCAGCGAATTGGTGGGCGCCAGATGCAGCAAGAACCAGAGCAGGCCAAAGCCTCCCCAGCGCGTCAGTCCCGTTTTTCGCCAGGCGATTAAAGCGCCACCGAGCAAGCCAATACCCAGGCTGACGGTCAAGGCCCAAAAGACATTCCAGTGGGTAAACAGCGGCAGTATCGGGTCGGCATCAAGCGTAGTCGGCCAGAGTGTCTGCTTGAGCAGATAAAGCAGCGCCGCTGACTGGGTGATTAGATTGTCGAGCAGCGGCCGAGTTTGCAGACTGACCTCCGCCAGATACCGAAACGACGGCAGTAGCAACAATATTGCCGCAGCCAGGCCGGCAACCAGCCAATGCCCGCCGGTTCGACCCAGCAAGTCGCGCAGCGGCAAGGTTGGCGAACGCTGGCGTTCAATCAGCAGCAAAGCGAGCGGCAGCGTCATCGCGGTTTCACGCGTGGCCAGCGCGGCGGCAAAAGCGACGAGCGAGAGACCGCTTCGACGATCAAGGTAAGCCAGCAGGCTGGTCAGATAAAACAGGGTCATCAATGACATCGAGCGACCGGAGATCAGGGTCACCGCTTCGGTCTGCACGGGATGCACGACAAATAACAGTGCGCTGAGCAGGGCAACCCGACCCGCATCTTCACGTTGAAGCAGAAGTTTCAGGATGATGGCGCGCAGCAACAAGGCGTTGCCGATATGTAACGCCAGATTGACCGCGTGAAAGCCGAACCGACCGTGATCGTTGGCGTTGCCCGCCCAAGCCAGATTCAACGCATAAGAGAGTTTCAGCAGCGGACGGATGCCCGGCATGCTCCGCCACCAGGCGGCGAGGGAGGCAACCGCAGGGTTGTCGACAATGACGTTGAAATCGTCAAACTGAAAACTGCCGTCAAAACTGTTCCACCCGGACAGCAGCGCCAATCCGATGATCAGCGCGACAGACTGGCGTTGATTGATCACCGCCAGTCAGCCAGCCAAACGGCGGGGGCTCAGAAGCCGAACAGACCGCGCAATTGTTTGATGCCCTTCTGAATTTTTTCAGTGGCGATGGCTTCAGCCGATTCGGTTATTGATGGGCTTTCACTGCCGGAAGAGTCTGCCTGTGGCGTATCGCTAGCCATTGCTGAATTGGCGCAGAAATTGGCAAAGCGCGGTTCAATGTCGCTGGTGTTTCTGCGGCCTTCGCAGTGCGCCTTGATCAATTCCGCTTTTTCTTGCGGGCAGTGCACAGAGACGAAATCGAGTTGGCTGTCGCTAGCCGCCTTGGCGCAGAGCTTGGGCTGCTCGGCCGGGCAAAAACGCGAGACGAAGTTGAAATCGGGCTTGGTAGCCGAGCTGGCGCACATTTTTGCCAGCGACTTGCCAGGATCGAGTTTGCACTCGCTCAGCAAAGCAGGGCCGCCGCTGGCGGGGTCTGCAAGCGCTTCCGCCGGCAGGTGGCGGGTGGCTTTGTCGTAACCCTCCGGGGTGGCGATTTTTTTGCAGAAGAGCTTGTGCTCCTTCGGGCACTGGCTAGCCATTCCCTTCACCTGCATCGTGTCCAAGGCGTTCTGGCAGAAATTTCCCAGCGCTTCATCCGATTTTTTTTGCAGCGCCGCGACAGCGCCAGTGAGATCTTTGTAGTCGCAAGCCCCAAGGCGCTTGCCGGACATTTTCATGCTCATCGTTTCACCGGATGACATGGTCATTTTCATGTTGCCGGAGTAGCTGGTTGGCGTGCTGGTGATGTCTCCAACCATCAGACCGTCCTTGCACTGCGCCTTCCACTGGTAACGGTTGCCAGTCAGTTTCTTTTCCAGAACCTTGCATTCATCATCTTCGCGAGTGACCGGCGGCTCCTTGCTGTCTTTTGGGGCGCAGATCTTCTGCTTCGGCATGGCGAACGGCAAACCCTCCATCTGCATGCCGAATTCCCAGTAATACCCCGGCTCGGCGAAAGTGCTGCCGGAAAACAGGCTGGTGGCGAGGATAACAGCGGGAATGAGCGCGCGCATGAGTGACTCCTGGATGAGTGTCGTGGTTGGAAACCGCGACAAGGGTAAATATTTTCAGCCCGAACCGGGCTATTTTCCAGGGTTAAATTGCGCGCGAAAGGTCAGTTCGCGATTTCGAAAATCTGGTCGAACCTGGCTACCTGCAAAACCTGCAAGGCAATGCCCCGAGCGCCTTTGATTTGCACGACCTTGCCCGCCTTGCCGGCTTTTTCCTTCATCAGCAGCAGCATGCCGAGGGCGGCGCTATCCAGGTACTCAACCTGGCTCATTTCTAGCTGGATGCAGGCTGTGGTGTCATTGGCGATCGCCGGCTCACATGCCGTGCGCAGCGACTTGTGGCTTTCAAAAACAAAACGACCTTCCAGTTCAAACACCGCAGTCTTGCCGAAATTGTGGGCATTGATTTCCATGTTGTTCTCGTCAGGCGTTGATGGGATGACGCATAGTAAGTTAAATCGGCAGAAGTATCAAATATATGAACATGTGTGCATTTTTCTCATGGCCTATGTTGTATTTTTGAGATCGAACGCCGGCATCAATTAATTACAGAAAGTAATTTTTCCTTTAAAGCTGTAATTTGTACTTAATGGAAAACATAATTTATTTTAATGACCAAGCCGGACGTCGTTCGTAGCCTGAATTCACCCGAATCGATCGATTAGTCTTTCGATTACGCCCGGATCAAGACCTGATCGCACCAGCAAGGCGGTCGGATGTTGAAAATAAATGAAACATTCCAGCAGAAACCGAACTAAAAGTAGAAAATAGATTTCATTTTTCTGGAGTCGGTCGATGGACATCAATCAAAGCACCGATTTCTGCACCACCCGCGAAGCCGCCCGAATCCTTGGTATTTCGGTGCGTACCGCTCAACTCTGGGTCGAAAATGGCACGCTGGAAGGGTGGAAGACCGAAGGCGGCCACCGCCGTATCAGCCTCGCGTCGGTCCACCGCTTGCAGCAGAGCAAGTTGGCATTGGTCGCTCCGGCGATGGTCGAAACCAACAGACTACAGGAGCGCATGAATATTCTGGTGGTCGAGGACGACAATCTGTTGCTGCGCCTCTACAAAACACAAATGGAATCTTGGCAACTGCCGTTGAGCGTGGCCACCGCGCGCAACGGTATCGAAGCGCTGATACTGGTCGGCCGACTCTCGCCCGATCTGTTGATTTCCGATCTTCAGATGCCGGAACTGGATGGCTTCGGCATGCTGCGCACCCTGGCGCGCACACCGTATCGCGAAGGCATGGAAATTGTGGTGGTGACCGGCATGGAAGCCGATGACATCGCAGCGGCGGGCGGTTTGCCGGATGACATCAAGGTTCTGCGCAAGCCGGTGCACTTCGCCGAACTGCGCTCGCTGTGCGAAAACCTGCTGGCGCGTCGACGCGAATTATCCAGATAAGCGACTGTCCAGGTTATTCATGGACAGTTAGCAAAACGATGAACCGATTGCGACGTTAGTCGACCGGATTACGGAAAATTTCAATGGATCTTTGTCCTTTGATTTTAAGGTGCATGTGACTCGCTCGATGCACTATTGCGGTGCGTGGTGTGTTTCAACACCCAAGCAATCGACTGTTTTCATGCATTTTCAGGGCTTGGCACGGGCATTGCTAATGTCAATGCAGGCTGTCTTGCCTAAGCGATCTTGGACAACGGCGTCCGCTCCCTATCAGGGCGGACGCCGTTTTTTTACCTGAAGTCCAGTGCTTGACGCAAACGGCGGATATCAGCAATCCATTCAATCACCGCCAGGCAACGCATCTCGCACTGGCTGGCGCACGCAACCGATTTCATCCCCGCGACGTTTCGTTGCGTTATCCTGAAGGCCTGTCTGATTTTGGTTGTCGAGGGCGAAAATCGGCCCAGACGATTTCA
>JAIFKV010000117.1 GCA_020049415.1 Betaproteobacteria bacterium | reverse complement strand
GGTTTTATGACATCGTGCGGCAGCAGCGCGAAATGCATATCAACGTTAATCCTGACGTCAATCTAGGCGTTACCAAACTCTGGATCGACGTACTGGTTCGTGATGGCAACACCATTCTGGGCGTCGCTGGCACCGGGCTCGACCTGACCAAACTGATTCACGCGGTGATTGATCAGACGCAACCCGGCATGACCAGTCTGTTTGTCGACCATAACGGTGCGATTCAGGCACACCGTGATCAGCGCATGATCGACTACGCCAGCATCAGCAAGTCGGCGAAAGAACACAAAACCCTCGACCTGCTGTTTGAGCATCAACGCGACCGCGATGCGATTTACGCGGCGATGAAGGAACTCGAAAGCGTCAATGCCACGGTGATCAGCCGCTTTGTCGAAATAAACGGCAAACGCCACCTCGCCGGCATCGCCTACTTGCCGGAAATCGACTGGTACGAGATCAGCCTGCTAGACCTCGAAGTGCTGGTGCCGATGAGCAGTTTCAGTGGCATTCTTCTGGTCTTTGGTCTGACCCTCCTGCTGGCGCTGGTGCTGTTCAATATGCTGCTGGGCCGGCAGGTGCTGCGTCCGTTGATGCGGCTGGAAAACGCCATGGAAGAAGTCGAGCAAGGCAAGTTTTCCGAAACGCTTGCCAAAGCCGAAGGTCCGGGCGAAATCGCCCGCCTGATCGAACATTTTCAGCGCATGGCGCGCGCCCAGTGGGCGGCCCGACAAAATCTGGAAACCAAGGTCAACGAGCGCACCGAGGCGCTGGACCGGCTGGCGAAGACCGACACGCTGACCGAATTGCTCAATCGGCGCGGCATGACCGAGCGCATCATCGCCGAAATCAGCCGTTCGCAACGCGAGCACGGCCATATCGGCCTGCTCTGGTTCGACATCGACCTGTTCAAGGAAATCAACGACCATCACGGCCACGCCAAGGGTGATGAAGCGCTGAAGGCGGTGGCGGCGTCGATTCGCGCCCTGCTGCGCCCGTATGACAGCGTTTCGCGCTGGGGTGGCGATGAATTTCTGGCAATGACCCTGGCGCAAGACGCTAACGACCTCGACGCGCAAGGTGAGCGGATTCGCAGCGCCATTGCCGATACCTGCCGCTTGCAAGGTGAAGGAGGCACTCCGATGCACATCACGGTCAGCATCGGCGGCTACTTCGCCCATAGTGGAGACAGCATGGAAATCATGCTGCAACGCGCCGACAAGGCGCTCTATGACGCCAAGGAAACCGGCCGCAACTGTTACCGCGCCTGGCGCGACACGCCACCCGACTGAAATCGATTTGGAAACCCCAGGAGATATGGCAATGCCCCACACACGTCTTGATGCAAGCGAAGGCCAACCGCAAGAAAACATCCGCACCGGTCAATCAGTCGACATCCTGAAGCGCGCATTTCTCGACAACCTGTTTTATACCCAGGGTAGATTTCTGGAAGTGGCCACCCCCAACGACCACTATCAAGCCCTCGCCTTCACGCTGCGCGACCGTCTGCTGCATCGTTGGGTCAGCACGGTGCAGACCTACGCTAAAACGAATTGCCGCACGGTCTGTTATTTATCCGCCGAATACCTGCCCGGGCCGCATCTTGCCAACAACATGCTCAACCTGGGCATCACTGAAAACGTCCGCCAGGCGCTGGCGCAACTCGGTCTTGATCTGGACACCATCATCGAGCATGAAGAAGACCCCGGCCTCGGCAACGGCGGACTGGGCCGTTTGGCGGCCTGTTTCATGGACTCGCTGGCGACACTCGAAATCCCCGCCACCAGTTACGGCATCCGCTACGAGTACGGCATCTTCGACCAGGAAATCCGCGACGGCTGGCAGGTTGAAACCACCGACACCTGGCTGCACTATGGCAACCCGTGGGAAGTACGCCGGCCCAACATCGTTTATGAAGTCGGTATTGGCGGCCACACCGAGCCTTACGCCGATGCGAATGGCCAGATGCGGGTGCGCTGGATTCCGAATGAAACATTTCGCGGCGTCGCGCATGACACGCCGATCCTCGGTTACGGCGTCAACACCGTAAATCTGCTCCGATTGTGGGGTGCTGAAGCTGCCGAATCGTTCGACTTTCAGGCCTTCAACCAGGGTGACTATGTTGGCGCGGTGATGCGCCAAGTGCGTTCGGAGACCATCTCGAAAGTGCTCTACCCTAACGACGAAGCCGACATGGGCAAACGCCTGCGCCTGTTGCAACAGTATTTCTTCGTCACCTGCTCGTTGCAGGACATGCTGCGGGTATTCATTTCCACCGGCCGGCCGCTGGCCAATTTCCACGACAAATTTGCCGCTCAACTGAACGACACCCACCCGACCATCGCGGTCGCCGAATTGATGCGTCTGCTGGTCGACATCCACCATATGCCTTGGGACACCGCCTGGGACGTCACCCGCCACACCTTTGCCTACACCAATCACACGCTGCTGCCGGAAGCATTGGAAAAATGGCCGCTGCCGCTGTTCGAAAGTGTGCTGCCCCGACATCTGGAAATCATCTACGCCATCAACAGCCACTTCATGGACGACATGCGGCTGCGCTTCCCGTTCGATCAGGAGCGTATCTCGCGCCTGTCGATCATCGACGAAAGCGGTCCGCGCTATGTGCGCATGGCGCATCTGGCCTGCGTTGGCAGCCATGCCATCAACGGCGTCGCGGCGCTGCACTCGCAACTGCTGGGCGATACCGTCCTGAAGGATTTCCACGACGTCTGGCCGAACAAATTCCAGAACAAGACCAATGGCGTCACCCCGCGCCGCTTCATCATGTTGTCCAACCCGGGCCTGTCGGGATTGCTCACCGAAACATTGGGCGAAGGCTGGGGCAAAGATCTCTATCGTTTGCGCCAGATCGAACGCTACGCCGACGACGACGCGTTTCAGGAACGCTGGCGCGCAGTCAAGCTGGAACGCAAAGACAATCTGGCGCGCATCGTCCACGCCAGGCTCGGCATTCAACTCGACCCGGCCAGCCTGTTCGACGTGCAGGTCAAACGTATCCACGAATACAAGCGCCAACTGCTCAACGTGTTGCACATCATCACCCTGTACAACCGCATCAAACGCAACCCCGGCATCAGCCTGCAGCCGCGCAGCTTCATCTTTGGCGGCAAGGCCGCGCCCGGTTATCACATGGCCAAACTGATCATCAAACTGATCAACTCGGTGGCCGATGTCGTCAACCGCGACTACGATGTCGCTGGCCGACTGAAAGTGGTCTTCATCCCCGACTTCAACGTCAAAGTCGCGCACCACGTCTACCCGGCCGCCAACCTTTCCGAGCAGATTTCCACCGCCGGCAAGGAAGCCTCCGGCACCGGCAACATGAAGTTCTCGATGAACGGCGCGCTGACGATAGGCACGCTGGATGGCGCCAATGTCGAAATCCGCGAGGAAGTCGGCGCGGAGAACTTTTTCCTGTTCGGCCTCACCGCCCCTGAAGTCGAGCGCGTCCATGCCGAAACCTACCGCCCATGGGAGATTTATCACGCCCAGGACGAGCTCCGCGGCGTCATCGACCTGATCGGTAGCGGCCTGTTCTCGCACGGCGACGGCAACCTGTTCCGGCCGATCATCGACAATTTGCTCAGCCGCGACGACTACCTGCTGTTCGCCGACTACAACAGCTACATCTCATGCCAGGAAGCGGTCAGCCACACCTACGCCGATCAACGCATCTGGACCCGCATGTCGATCCTCAACGTCGCCCGCATGGGCAAGTTCTCCTCCGACCGGACCATTGAGGAATATTGCCGCGAAATCTGGAAAGTGCAGCCAGTTACGGTGCAGATGAAGGAATAGGCCAACGACAAGAACGCTATCGACGACCAAAGTCCGACAGGCCCCTAACCTTCCGTACCAAAGCCGTCTTGCCAGATGCACACCCGGTTGCCCCCCTCGGATTTTGCGATGAGCTGGGCGCGTTCGACGCGTTCCAGCGTTTCGTCGACGAAGAAAATGGGTTCCAGATTGACCAGGCCGAACGAGGCGGTGAGTTGAATCTGAATCTTGTCGGCTTTGAAGGTGTGGCCGACGAGTTTCTCGCGCAGTCGGTTGATCAGCACGCCGGCCTGGTCAAGCGCGATATTTGGCAGGCAGAGCAGAAATTCTTCGCCACCGAGGCGAAACAGCGTGTCGTATCCGCGTAACTGCTTGGCAAAGTATCTGGCGACCGCTTTTAGCACGGTATCGCCCACCAGTTGTCCGTGGGCTTGATTGATCTTGGCGAAATCATCGAGATCGACAAAGCAGATCGCGCAGGGCTGGCGGGTGCGTTGCACTCGTTCGATTTCTTCGGCCAGGCGCAGATGCACGGCTTGCCGGTTCCACAGGCCGGTCAGCTTGTCCACCGCGCCCAGTCGTTCGGTAAGTTCCTGCTCCTTGCGCCGCAGCAACTGCCGGATACGGGTGGCGACCGCGACCAGCGCATCGTAGTCAGCCGCCGCGATCGGTTGGCTGGAGGCTTGCGCGCGGAGTAAATGTCCGGCGATCTTGTGCATCGATTGATGTGCGGCTTCGAGCGCGGCGTGGCCGGGATCTTCCGCCGCGCGGTGATGTTCGGCGCCATGCAGCCAGCGCCCCAATTGGCAATGCAGGTGGGCATCTTCAAGCAGGTCTTCCGGGTGGATATTGCCGCCGCAGATCAGTTGCCGATTCAGTCGCGCCAACCATTGCGCGTGATAGGCGATAGCGCTGTCGAGTTCATGTAAACGCGCCAAGATATCGGCGTGGGTTTTTTCTGATGGCGTCATGGCGTTCCTCCCGGTTTGTCCCAGTCGAGCGCTGGATGGTTTGCTTGCGGCCGATCAAGGTAATAGCCCTGGGCTTTGTCGACGCCCAGTTTAGCCAGCAGCGCGAAGGTGGCCGCGTCTTCGACGAATTCGGCGACCGTGGTTTTACCCAGACCGCGCGCAACTTCCACCATGCCACGCACGAAGACCTGGTTTTCGTAGTCGTGCGGCAGGTTGCGAATAAACATGCCATCGAGTTTGATGGTGTCGACGCGGATGTGTTTGAGATAGGCGAATGAGGCGAAGCCGGCGCCAAAATCGTCCAGGCAGACGCCGCAGCCGGTTTGCTTCAGCGCTTCAATGAAGCGCTCGGCATCGGCGAGGTCGGAGATGGCGGCGGTTTCGGTGATTTCGATCAACAGGCGAGCCGGATCGGCCTGGAATTCGCGCAGCAGAGTAGCGATGTAATCAGGCAAGGCGGGGTCATCGAACGAGCGGCCGGAAATATTGACCGCGATCGGCGGCGCAAACGGACGTTGACTCAGCAACTCGATAGCTTGCCGCAGCACCCAGCGATCGATTTCAAGAATCTTGTTGCTCTTTTCGGCGATCGGAATGAACAGACCAGGCGGCACCAGCTCGCCGGTGTCTTCATCACGCAGGCGAATCAGGGCTTCCAGGTGCATCAATTGGCGGGTCTGAGTGCTGTACACGCCCTGGTAATGAAGTTCGAACAGATTTTTGCTCAACGCGCCCGCCAGTCGTTCGTTCCATGACAAGCGACTCACCATTTCCGGTGTTTTGTCGAGGTCGGCTCGGTAGGCGCGCCAGGCATTCTTGCCGGCCTGCTTGGCCTGATACATCGCCGCATCGGCGAACGCCACCAGTTGCCCCTGATCGGCGGCGTGCAACGGATAAAGCGCGATGCCGAGGCTGGAGGAAATATGCAGCGTCTGCCCCTCGAAGTGGAACGGTATTTGCGCAATGGCGCGCACCACTCGTTCGGCCAGCGCTTCCGCCTGTTGCATATCGGCACTGGTGAGGAGGATGGCGAATTCGTCGCCGCCGAGGCGAAACAACATCTCGTTGCGCCGGGTCAGACCGGACACCTCGGCCGCTACCCGCACCAGCATCGAATCCCCGGCGGTATGACCAAAATGGTCGTTGATGGTCTTGAATTCGTCGAGGTCGAAATAAAGCAGCGCCGAAGTCGCGCCATGGCGGCCGCAATCAAGCAGCATACGCTCGAGTTCGACCTGAAAACGATGCCGGTTGAACAAGCCGGTGAGCGCATCACGCTCCGCCAGATACAGCAGTTGTTCAGCCGTATGGCGTTCGCTGGTGACGTCTTCATAGATCCAGAGATGGCCGATGAAACGGACGTTGCGATCGAATACCGCGTAGCTGGACTGGGTAATGATGCGGCCGTCGCGCATGATGATCTCATGGCCAGCGGTGTTGGCCTGGTGGCTGAGGACATTTGCGATGTAGTCGCGATAGGTTTCGGGATGCTCGTGTTCGCAGGCGTCGCTGGAGAAGATTTCGTCGCCGCCTCGGCCGATCAGATCGACATGCTCCGGGAAGCGCCAGATCTGGTTGAAAGCGGGGTTGTGATAGATGACGCGGCGGTCGACACCGACAAACAGAATGCCCAGATCCATCGCCGAAAGCAGCGCCCGCAGACGCGCGCGCTCGGCTTCCGCCCCAACCAGGTATTCCAGTGCTTTTGCCTCGGAGGCCTTCAGCTCGGAGATATCGCGAATACTGGCGCGAATACCGAGAAATTGACCTTCCCGGCTGTAGATGGAATGCCAGTTCACCGCCGCCCAGAACTGTGTGCCATCTTTGCGCTTCATGCGGAACTGGAAGCCCTCGCCAGTGGCGCCGCGCAACGCGCTGTGAAAGTGCTTGGTTGCCTCGATACGGTCGACTTCGGCGATCAGGCAGAGCGGAAAACCAGGCAGTTGCAGGCACTCATCCGGATCGAAGCCGGTGATGCGCTGCACTGAAGGGTTGACCCAGATGGTTCTTCCAGCCGGTTCGATCCACAGCTCAAGATCGTAGGTGTAATTGGCAATGGCGAAGAAACGCTGCTCGCTGTCGCGCAACTCGGACAGCCGGGCTTTGAGTTGATGCGCCATGGCGCGAAAAGCGGAAGCGAGCTGACCGACTTCGTCAGATCCGGAAGCGGGGAGCAATGCATCGAAATTCTGGTCAGCCAACGCCTGGCTGGCGTGGGTGAGTTGCTGTAGCCGACGCGTCAGCCAGTAGCCGATCAAGGTCAGGGTCAGAAAAGTCAGCACGACGGCGGCAAAGCCGACATAGATGCCTTGGCGAACAGCGCGGGCGCGGGCCTGGTTCAGAAAATCGGTTGAGATGCCAAAGCGCAAACGACCATATTCGCTGCCGGCGAGACGAATCGAAGTGTCGGTATCGAACACTTGGTCGGTAACCGTATCGAAATTCGGGTCAAGCTCCGGCAAGGCTTGCGCAGCCGCGATGCCGGACGCCGCGACTCGACGCCCCGCCTTGTCGAGCAGCACCAGATAGACATACGCATCGTTGCCGCGCGCTTCATCCAGAATCTCTTGCAGCGTTCCAAAATCGCTGTACATCAATGCTGGAGACAGGGCGGCATTGAGCAAGGGAATGGCGCTGTTGACGCGAAGGTGGGCTTTTCCAATCAGCTCGGCTTCAGTCAAGCGCAAGTTACTGATCACCAGCAGGCCCAACATCAGCGCCTCTACCAGCAAACCTGCGATGGAAAGTTTCAGCCAAAGCGGCGGGTGCGGCAAACGCAGCGTCATTTCAGCGCCTTGATTGTTGCATCGAGATAGGGATCGATGCGTTTCATGGCAGCTTCGTTGATTGGAATCAAATTTTTGTAACCCGTCTTGGCGAGAAAATCGATGCCCGCCGCTTCATTCGGAAACGCCAGTAATGCTCGCTTCAGCTGTTCAACTTGGGATTTTGGCATGTCCGCCCTGGCCATCAAAATGAAAGCGGGAATGTTGGCGATGTGTTTCTTCACGATCAGCTGACGTCGCACTTCTTCCGGAATTTGGCGCATCCCCTGACTTGTGGAAATGATCGCGGCGGACATGCCGTTAATGAGCGAGTATGCAGCGCTGGCGTGGGTTCGATGTTGCACCACGGTGTAGTCCAGGTTGGCTTCAAGGCCTTGGGTGTGGAGAAAATGCAGCGCCGCCATCACGGTTATGGCGAGTTGGTCGATGACAGCGAGTTTCTTGCCTTTCAAGTCCGCGAAGCTGTTGAGAGGCTGCCCGGCACTGTAAAGCAGCAGCGAGTCATGATCGGGCGAAAATTGGACCAGCGGCTGCCCGCCCGCTTCGGTTTGCAGCAGGCGCGCAAAGTGCGCCGGGGTGATGCTCAAGTCGAAATCTCCGCGCACACTGCGCAGGTGGAAGCCGCGAAAATCGAACGCGCTTTCAATCCGCACAGGTTGCTTCAGATGGTTTTCAAGATACGTCCGTAACGGTTCATAGCGTTCCGCCAGCACCCTTGCGCTGTGGATCGGCAAGACGCCAACGATGAAAGTTGAAGACGCTGACGGCGCGGCCTTGACTGCGGTGATCATGCCGGCAAACAGCACAATACCAACCAGCAACAGGCGTATTGGCTTCATTCATCACCACCTATCTTTTTCATCAATACTTTCGACCGTCGTTGCCAGTTATAGAGCGCTTTGCGCGGTGCTGGCAGGTCTTCAGGCGCGCCCAACGTGAAGCCGCGTTCGATAAACCAATGGGTGGTGCGGGTGGTCAGCACGAACAATTGCGTCAGGCCGCGTTCAATCGCTGCGTCCTCGACGGCGGCGAGCAGGCCATCGCCGCGACCACCACGCTGGAATTCACGCGACACCGCCAGGCAGGCCATTTCGCCCGCGCCGGTTTCGGGGAAAGGGTAAAGCGCAACACAGCCGACGATGCGGCCATCCAGTTCATCGACAAAAAACTGTTCGATTTCCTGTTCCAGCAACTCACGTGAACGCCGTACCAGAATGCCATCCGCCTCCAGCGGCTCAATCACCGAAAGGATGCCGCCGACATCGTCGATTGTCGCCGGGCGCAAACTCTCCACCGATTGGCGCGTCACCATGGTGCCAACACCGGCATGCGTGAACAACTCCATCACCACCGCGCCATCGACGTCCGCGCTGATCAGATGCACTTTGCCGACGCCTTTTTTGCAGGCGTGGGCAGCATGCGGCAAATACAACTTCATGTCGCCATCGGGCAACTCGCGCAGCAGCTTCGGCACCTGCGCGGCAGTCACCCGGTTGATGCGGCGCCCTTTGGCATCGACGGTGTCGCCATGGTCGAGGATAAACACCAGTTTGTCGGCCGCCAGAGCAATGGCCGCCTGAGTCGCGACTTCTTCAAGCGTCAGATTGAATACCTCGCCAGTCGGGGAATAGCCGAGCGGGGAGAGCAACACGATTTCGCCGGCTTGCAGACGGTCACGGATCGGCGCAACCGCGATCTTGCGCACCTCGCCGGTAAATTGCAGGTCGATGCCATCGACGATGCCGGCCGGCTGCGCGGTGACGTAATTACCTGAGGCGACGCGAATGTCGGCGCCGGCCATCGGTGTGTTGGGGAGTCCGACAGAGAGCAGACTTTCAATATCGACGCGTACCGAGCCGACCGCATCTTTGACGTGTTCCAGCGCATCCGCATCGGTCACCCGCCGACCTTGCACATACTGCGCCTCCGCCGCCAGTCGCTCTTCCACTTGCGGTCGCACACCATGCACCAGAACCAGTCGCACTCCCAGCGCATTGAGAAGATTGATGTCATAGATCAGATCGACAAAATCTGCACGCAACATCGCCTCGCCGCCAAACGCGAGCACGAAAGTCTTGCCGCGAAAAGCGTGGATGTAGGGCGCTGCGGCGCGAAACCATTGCACGAATGACGCAGTTTCCATTTCCGCTGACCTCGCCATGCTTGACTCCTGGAAGGATTTAAATGTGTTTTTGAACGTTTTTTTACGGCTTCATATCGAAAAACTTAAATAATCCACACGTTAACCCCGCATTATTCAGCGAAAGTCGCCCCACAAGGTCTGCATCGCCGCCAACGCCGCCAAGGCTGCGGTTTCTGTTCGCAAAATGCGCGGCCCCAGGCGGATAGGCAGACAGCCGGCGGCTACAGCGGCTTTACGTTCAACCGGATCGAACCCGCCCTCCGGCCCTGCCAGCAGCATCACCGGAGCGGCGGGAACAGGCAGGTCGCGCAAACTGGCGGTCGCCTCCGGGTCAAGCAAATATCGTATTGGCGCAACGGGGACTTCCGTGGTCTGCCGCAACCACGCCATGAATTCGGCTATCGCAGCCACTGCGGGAACCTGGTTGCGGCCGCATTGTTCACACGCGGAAACGACGACGCCTTGCCAATGACGCAACCGGCGCTCGGCCTTGTCGCCGCTGAGCTTGACCACGCTGCGTCGCATCATCAACGGCTGAATCGCCGCGATACCGAGCTCCACCGATTTCTGCAGCGTCAAGTCCATCCGTTCACCGCTGGAAATACCTTGTGCCAGGGTGACCCGTAAATTCGATTCGCGCCTTGGTTCGGCGAACTGCGTCAAGCGGACCGCCGCGCCTTTGCCTTGCAGACTGAGAACGCCGAGATATTCGCCGCCGTCCCCATTGAACAGGGTGACAATTTCACCCTCTCGCAGTCGCAGCGCTCCGATGGCATGGCGCGCGGTTTCATCGGGCAAGGCGATCGATCGACCGACGGCGAGAGGCAGATCACAGTAAAAGCGGGGCATGAACGAAAAACCTCATAAAGCAAAGTGGTAACACAGCTAGTGATATTATCCGCAGCCCGGGTTTGACAGGAGTTGGACGATGGTTCGCATGGAAACGCCGATCTGCGATTTCGGATGGAAAGCGCCCGACTTCGCCTTGCCCGGCGTCGATGGCAAGACGTATTCCCTACAAAACGTGGCGGGGCCAAACGGCCTGTTGGTGATGTTCATCTGCAACCATTGCCCGTATGTAAAGGCCGTTATCGAGCGCATCGTGCGCGATGTCACCGAATTGAATGCCTTGGGCATCGGCTCGATCGCGATCATGTCGAACGACCCGACCGAATATCCCGAAGACAGCTTTGAAAACATGCGCTTGCTGGCCGACAAGTTGGCCTTCCCGATGCCGTATGTGATCGACTCGACACAACAGATCGCCAAAGCCTATGGTGCCATCTGCACGCCGGATTTTTTCGGCTTCAATCGAGATCTGCAGCTCCAATATCGAGGTCGACTGGATGCGTCGCGCAAAGAAACCGCGCCCGTCGATGCGCGTCGAGACTTGTTCGAGGCGATGAAGAGGGTCGCCACGACCCAACACGGTCCCACCGACCAGATTCCCAGTATCGGCTGTTCCATCAAATGGCTGTCCGCATCCAATGATTGATCCCATGATCGACCTCAACCTGATTGTCCAACAAGTCATTGAAGCCTGCCGCGCCGTCGGTCGCGAAGAAGTGATGCCGCGTTATCTGAAGGTGGCGCATCAGCGCAAGGTCGACGGCAGCCTGCTGACCGAAGCAGATGTCGCGGCGCAAAAAGCGCTTTTCCAGCGTCTGCAAGAAATTGCGCCATTTCCGGTACTCGGTGAAGAAATGACCGAGACCGAGCAGCAGGATGTCTGGGGCATCGGCGATGCAGGCTTCTGGTGTGTCGACCCCATCGACGGCACCAGCAATTTTGTCAATGGCCTGCCCTTCTTCGCCATTTCCGTAGCGCTCATACGTCATCACAAGAGCGTGCTGGGGGTGGTCTACGACCCTGGCGCGGATGAAGCTTTTTATGCCGTCGAAGGTCAGGGCGCGTTCATGAACGGTGAGCGCCTGCCGCTCAAGGCGCCACCTACTGAGCTGAGCCGTTGCATGGCCGGCATCGAGTTGAAGCGTATCGACCGCACCCTGGCGGGTCGACTCGCCTTCGAGCACCCATTCAGTTCGCAGCGCAACCTCGGCGCCAGCACGCTCGACTGGTGCTACATCGCCGCCGGTCGCATGCACGTTTATTTGCATGGCGGCCAGAAGCTTTGGGATTACGCGGCGGGTTGCCTGATCCTGAAAGAAGCCGGCGGCGCGTCTTGCGCTCTGGATGGATCCGAATTTCGGGGGGACAATCCATGGTGCCGTTCAGTTCTCGCCGCGTTGACGCCGGATTTACTTCGGCAATGGAAGGACTGGGTGGGTGTTTGATGCCATGAATGTGGAAATAATGTAAAAATCAGCTACGTTTGGAAGCTACAAATTTTTTATGCACTGCAGCATTGCCGGCTTCTATAAACGTGCCATTCAAGAATATAAAAATATTTTAATTTTGACCTTCAATCGCTTCGTAACCCGTAAAAATCAAGGTGATAAGCCCATCACGCCGCCTTTTGCCCGTTTCTCAGGGCGTCTGTCGGCTTGCTCATGCCCGATTGCCTGCGACATAATCGAAGCTTTCCGCCCGCTTGGGTTCAGATTTCGGTTTTTTCTTTGAGGAAACAAAGACATGGCAACACGT
This sequence comes from Betaproteobacteria bacterium, assembly GCA_020049415.1. Taxonomy (GTDB): domain Bacteria; phylum Pseudomonadota; class Gammaproteobacteria; order Burkholderiales; family Thiobacillaceae; genus PFJX01. The sequence continues at coordinate 17,245 of JAIFKV010000117.1, read as the reverse complement.
AACGACCTCGCAAACGCAATCCGCGCATTGGCGATGGATGCTGTCGAGAAAGCCAAGTCCGGTCACCCGGGCGCCCCAATGGGTATGGCGGAAATCTCAGAAGTACTTTGGAACCACCACTTGCGTCACAACCCGGCCAACCCGAAATGGCCTGACCGCGACCGCTTTGTGCTCTCCAACGGCCACGGCTCGATGCTGATTTATGCTTTGCTGCACCTGACCGGCTATGACGTCACCATCGACGATCTGAAGAGCTTCCGTCAGCTGCATTCACGTACCCCTGGACACCCTGAGTACGGCTATACCGCTGGCGTTGAAACCACCACCGGCCCACTCGGCCAGGGCATCACCAACGCCGTCGGTTTCGCGCTGGCTGAAAAGTTGATGGCGCACGAGTTCAACAAGCCTGGCCTCGACATCGTCAATCACCACACCTATGTCTTCATGGGTGACGGCTGCATGATGGAAGGCATTTCGCACGAAGCCTGCGCGCTGGCCGGTACCTGGCACCTGAACAAGCTGGTTGCGTTCTGGGACGACAACGGTATTTCCATCGACGGCCACACCGATGGCTGGTTTACCGACGACACCCCGAAGCGTTTTGAAGCTTACGGCTGGAACGTGATCGCTGGTGTTGACGGACATGACTATGCCGAACTGGAAGCCGCCATCCAGAAAGCCAAGCAATCCGCCGACAAACCGACCTTGATCTGCTGCAAGACCATCATCGGCAAGGGTTCTCCCAACAAGGAAGGCACGCACGACGTTCATGGCGCCGCATTGGGCGCGGCCGAAATTACCGCCACCCGGGCGAATCTGGGCTGGGAACATGAGCCCTTCGTGATCCCGCAGGATGTTTACGACGGTTGGGATGCCAAGACCAAGGGCGAAGGCCTGGAAAAACTGTGGAACAACAAGTTCGCCGAGTACGCTGCGCAGTTCCCGGCCGAAGCCGCTGAATTCACCCGCCGCATGAATGGCGATCTGCCTGCCGACTGGGCTGGTCGCGTGCAAGCTGCGTTGGCCACTACGCTGGAGAAGGCAGAGACCGTCGCCACCCGTAAGGCTTCTCAACTGGCCATTGAGCGCCTGGTGTCGACCCTGCCCGAGCGCGTTGGCGGTTCCGCCGATCTGACCGGTTCCAACCTGACCAACTGGCCGGGTTGCCACCCCCTGCACCGCAATCCGGGCGGCAACTACATTTCTTACGGCGTGCGCGAGTTCGGCATGGCGCACATCATGAACGGTATGGCGTTGCACGGTGGCCTCTTCCCGTTTGGCGGCACCTTCCTGATGTTCTCGGAATACATGCGCAATGCCTTGCGCATGTCGGCGCTGATGAAGCAACGCGTGGTTTATGTGTTCACGCATGACTCCATCGGCTTGGGCGAAGACGGCCCGACCCACCAACCGGTCGAGCAGACCGCCACCCTGCGCATGATCCCCAACATGAGCGTCTGGCGTCCTTGTGACACCACTGAAACACTCGTCGCCTGGGCTGCCAGCGTGGAAAAACTCGATGGCCCGAGTTGCCATATTCTTTCCCGCCAGAACCTGCCCTTCGTCAAGCGCTCCGATGCTCAGATCGCCGACATCCGCAAGGGCGGCTACGTGCTGTCCGATTGCGATGGCGAGGCCAAGGTGGTTTTGATTGCCACCGGCTCTGAAGTCGAACTGGCATTGAAGTCACAAGAAGCCTTGAAGTCGGAAGGCATCGCCGCACGCGTGGTCTCCATGCCGTGTACCAACGAATTTGACAAGCAGGATCAGGCATACAAAGACAACGTACTGCTGCCCACCGTGCGCAAGGTCGCCATTGAAGCTGGCGTCACTGACGGCTGGTACAAATACGTCGGCCTGCGTGGCGCTGTGGTTGGCCTGGACCGCTTCGGCGAATCCGCCCCGGCTCCGCTGCTGTTCAAGGAGTTCGGCTTCACCGTCGAGAACGTGGTCGCTAAAGTCAAAGGCATTCTGTAATCAGCGGGTAGCGGGTAGACCATAACTGGCAGCTCGAAATTTGCGCATCCAAGGCGCAGAAATCAAAGCTGCAATCTACCCGCCACCGGCTCAGTCCCATTAATCACAAGGAGCAAAATATGACTATTAAAGTTGGCATCAATGGTTTTGGCCGTATCGGCCGCATGGCTTTCCGTGCAATCGCAAAAGATTTCCCCGGGATCGAAGTAGTCGGCATCAACGACCTGCTCGAACCTGACTACCTGGCTTACATGCTGAAATACGACTCGGTGCATGGTCGTTTCAACGGCGACGTATCCACCGCTGGTGGCAACATGATCGTCAACGGCAAGACCATCCGCCTGACCGCCGAGCGCGATCCCGCCAACTTGAAATGGAATGAAATCGGCGCTGACATCGTCATCGACTGTACCGGCTTCTTCCTGACCACCGAATCCTGCCAGGCTCACATCACGGCCGGCGCCAAGAAGGTTGTCCAGTCCGCACCGGCGAAAGACGACACCCCGATGTTCGTCTACGGCGTCAATCACTCCAAGTACGCTGGCGAAGCTATTGTCTCTGCCGCTTCCTGCACCACCAACTGCCTGGCGCCCGTCGCCAAGGTGCTGAACGACAACTGGGGCATCAAGCGTGGCCTGATGACCACCGTGCATGCGGCGACCGCAACCCAGAAGACCGTTGATGGCCCGTCGATGAAAGACTGGCGTGGTGGTCGTGGCATCCTGGAAAACATCATTCCTTCTTCCACTGGCGCCGCCAAGGCCGTCGGCAAGGTTCTGCCCGAGCTGAACAAGAAGCTGACCGGCATGGCCTTCCGCGTCCCGACTTCCGATGTTTCCGTCGTCGATCTGACCGTCGAACTGAACAAGGAAGCCGCTTACGCCGACATCTGCGCCGCCATGAAGGCAGCCTCCGAAGGTGAATTGAAAGGTGTGCTGGGTTACACCAACGAAAAAGTCGTCTCTACCGATTTCGTCGGCAACTCCGCACCTTCCACTTTCGACGCCGAAGCCGGTATCGCGCTGGACAGCACCTTCGTCAAGGTCGTTGCCTGGTACGACAACGAGTACGGCTACACCTGCAACATGCTGCGTCTGGTCGAACACGTCGCCAAGTAATTGACCGCGGGGGCGGGTTCAAACCCGCCCCCGCACCACGCTGTGAGCCGTAAGGACTGAGCTGGCTCAACCCTTACCACTTACCTGATCAGGAGATCTGCAATGGCCAAATTCCTCCGCATGACCGACCTCGACCTCGCTGGCAAGCGAGTTTTTATCCGCGCCGACCTGAATGTCCCCGTCAAAGACGGCAAAGTTACTTCCGACGCGCGCATCACCGCCTCCATGCCGACCATCGAACACGCCCTGAAAGCGGGCGCAAAAGTGATGGTCACATCCCACCTGGGACGCCCGACTGAAGGCGAGTGGACGGAAGAGGTTTCGCTCAAGCCTGTCGCCGATGTCATGGCCGCCAAGTTGGGCAAGCCGGTGCGCCTGATCAAGGATTGGGTCGATGGCGGATTCGACGTTGCCGACGGCGAAGTCGTATTGCTTGAAAATTGCCGCGTCAACAAAGGCGAAAAGAAAAATGTCGAAGAAACCGCGCGTAAATACGCCGCCCTCTGCGACGTCTTCGTGATGGATGCTTTTGGTACCGCGCACCGCGCCGAAGCCTCCACCTACGGCATCGCTCAGTACGCCCCCACCGCCTGCGCAGGAATACTGGTTTCTGAAGAACTCGAAGCGCTCGACAAAGCGCTGGCCAACCCGGCGCGTCCGATGGTCGCCATCGTCGGCGGCTCCAAGGTTTCCACCAAGCTGACCGTGCTGGAAGCGCTGTCCGAGAAATGCGAGCAACTGGTGGTGGGTGGCGGCATCGCCAACACCTTCCTGGCAGCCACCGGCAAGAACGTTGGCAAGTCGCTTTGCGAAGCCGATCTGATCCCGACTGCACAGGCGCTGATCACCAAGATGACCGCCCGTGGCGCAACCATCCCAATCGCTGTCGATGTCGTGTGCGGCAAGAAATTTGACGCCAACGAACCTGCCGTCAGCAAAGCGGCTGGTGATGTGGCCGACGACGACATGATTTTCGATATTGGCCCGAAATCAGCGCAGGAACTGGTCGACATCATCATGAATGCCGGTACCGTGGTGTGGAATGGCCCGGTAGGCGTGTTCGAATTCGACCAGTTTGGTGAAGGCACCAAGGCAATTGCCATGGCCATCGCCAATACCAAGGCGTTCACTCTGGCCGGCGGCGGCGACACCATTGCCGCTATCCAGAAGTACGACATTTACGACAAAGTAACCTACATTTCCACCGCTGGTGGCGCGTTCCTTGAATATCTGGAAGGCAAAGTACTGCCTGCCGTCGACATTCTGGAAAAAAGAGCTGCCGGCTAATACGTAGGAGCGCTGCCTTGAGCAGCGCGATTTGCGTCTGATCGGCCCGCGAACGGGCCTCCTACATCGAGAAATTCATGCTGCGTAGAACCAAAATCGTCGCCACGCTTGGCCCCGCTTGTTCTGATCCCAAAATTTTGGACAAGATGATCGAAGGTGGCGTGGATGTCGTTCGTCTAAATTTTTCTCATGGAACAGCGGAAGAACATCAGCAACGCTGCGAACTCGTTCGCTCAATTGCGAAAACCCGTGGTCGCGCGGTCGGTGTTCTGGTCGATCTGCAAGGGCCGAAGATCCGCATCGGAAAATTCAAGGATGGCAAGATCACGCTGAGTCCAGGTGATCGATTCATCTTCGATGCAAATTGCTTGCTGGGCGACCAGGAACGCGTTGGCCTCGATTACAAAGAGCTGATTCGCGATGTAGGTCGCGGCGCGACGCTGCTGCTGGATGATGGTCGCATCGAAATGTGGGTCGAGGAAGTCCAGGGCAGCGAAGTCCACTGCAAGGTCGTGCAAGGCGGGGTGTTGTCCAACAACAAAGGCATCAACCGCAAGGGCGGTGGCCTCTCCGCCGCCGCGCTGACCGAAAAGGACATGGAAGATATCAAGACCGCCGCGATGATCAAGGCGGATTACTTGGCCATATCCTTTCCGCGTTCTGCTGCCGATGTTGAACTGGCGCGTGAATTACTGCACGCGGCAGGTGGGTCGGCCTGGATTGTCGCCAAAATCGAACGTGCTGAAGCGATTGAAGCCCTGGAAGAAATTGTCAACGCATCGGATGCAATCATGGTCGCGCGTGGCGACCTCGGGGTGGAAGTCGGGGACGCGGCTGTACCCGCCTTGCAGAAGCGGATGATTCGCACCGCGCGTGAACAGAACAAAATTGTCATTACCGCGACCCAGATGATGGAGTCGATGATTTCCAGCCCGATTCCGACTCGCGCCGAAGTTTCCGACGTTGCCAATGCGGTGCTGGATGGCACCGATGCGGTGATGCTTTCAGCCGAAACAGCGGCGGGGCTATATCCGGTGGAAGCTATCTCGGCGATGAATCGAGTCTGCCTGGAAGCTGAAAAAGAACTCGAAGTTTCCTTCGGCAACCGCATGCTCGATCATGGTTTTTTGCATGTCGACGAGGCCATCGCAATGTCCGCCGCGTTTACGGCGCTGCATCTGAACATCAAGGCAATTGCCGCGATGACACAGTCCGGTTCCACCGCGTTGTGGATGTCTCGCATCAGTACTCACGTTCCAATCTACGCCTTGACGCCGGAAGTCGGGACTCGTAGAAAAGTGACTCTGTTTCGCGGTGTTTATCCGATCAATTTTCGCCCCTCAACCAATGAGCGCGACCAGTTGCTCTCCGAGGCTGAGGACGAACTTCGACGTCGCGGAGCGGTCCGTAACGGCGACCTGATTTTGCTCACCATTGGTGAGCCGATTGGCAAACCCGGCGGAACCAACACCATGAAGATCGTTCGCGTCGGCGAACACAAGAAGGCTTGATTACGCTTACTTAACAGGAGATACATAAATGGCTTTGATTTCCCTGCGTCAACTGCTCGACCATGCTGCCGAAAATGGCTACGGCCTGCCGGCTTTCAACGTTAACAATATGGAACAGGTGCAGGCGATCATGCATGCCGCCGACGCCGCCAACAGCCCGGTGATTCTGCAAGGTTCCGCTGGTGCCCGTTCCTACGCCGGTGAGCCGTTCCTGCGCCACCTGATCATTGCCGCGATCGAGTCCTATCCGCACATTCCGGTCTGTATGCACCAGGATCACGGCGCATCCCCCAGCATCTGCTTCCGCTCGATCCAGTCCGGTTTCAGTTCTGTAATGATGGATGGTTCCCTTGGTACCGATGGCAAGACCCCTTCCACTTACGAATACAACGTTGCCACTACCGCCCATGTGGCTGAACTGGCACATGCCTGCGGCGTTTCCGTCGAAGGCGAACTGGGCTGCCTGGGCTCCCTGGAAACCGGTAAAGCCGGCGAAGAAGATGGCCACGGCGCCGAAGGCATTCTGGACCATTCCGCGCTGCTGACCGACCCCGATGAAGCGGCTGACTTCGTCGCCAAGACCAAGGTTGACGCGCTGGCCATCGCCATCGGCACCAGCCACGGCGCTTACAAGTTCACCCAGAAGCCCACCGGCAAAGTGCTGCGTATCGATCGCGTGAAAGAAATTCACGCCCGCATCCCCAGCGTCCACCTGGTCATGCACGGTTCTTCTTCCGTGCCGGAAGACTGGCTGGCAATCATCAACAGCTACGGCGGCGACATGGGTCAGACTTATGGCGTGCCAGTCAGCGAAATCGTTGAAGGCATCAAGAACGGCGTGCGCAAAGTGAATATCGACACCGATCTGCGTATGGCGTCCACTGGCGCAATCCGCAAACATCTGGCCGAAAACAAGGCGAACTTCGATCCGCGCAAGTTCCTGAAAGAAGCCACCAAGGCGATGACCGGCATTTGCCAGGCTCGTTATGAAGCCTTCGGCGCCGCCGGCATGGCAAGCAAGATCACCAAGGTCTATAGCCTGGAAGACATGCAGAAGCGTTACGACAAAGGCGATCTCGATCCCAAGATCAACTAAATAGTCCGCTTGTAGCTGGTAGCTAATGGCCGGTAGCGGGGAAACTCGCTACCGGCCTTTTTCTTTTGGGCGATATTCGTATGACCACCTTATTCGAAACCTCTATCCAGTCCCTGCCGTTGATTCATAAAGGCAAAGTGCGCGATATCTATGCCGTGGATGATCGCCGCATGTTGATCGTGACTACCGATCGCTTGTCGGCATTCGACGTGGTTCTGCCAACGCCGATACCGGACAAAGGCAAGGTATTAACCGCTGTGGCCGACTTCTGGTTTGCCAAACTGGCGCACATCATGCCCAACCAGTTGACCGGAGAAGCGCCCGAGTCGGTGGTCTCAGCGGCTGAACGGGATCAGGTTGCCGGCCGTGCGGTCGTGGTCAAGCGGCTCAAGGCATTGCCGGTGGAAGCCATCGTGCGCGGCTATCTGGTCGGGTCGGGTTGGGCCGAGTACCAAAAAACCGGGTTGGTTTGCGGCATTCCTCTACCGGATCGGATGCAACTGGCCGACCGCCTTGCGGAACCCATTTTCACCCCATCCACCAAGGCGGCGGTTGGCGAGCACGACGAGAATATCGACTTCGAGCGTTGCCAGGCGCTGCTCGGCAAAGACATCGCCGCACAGGTGCGGGATGCTTCCATCGCCTTGTACCAGGCGGCGGCGGAATATGCGTTGACGCGTGGCATCATCATCGCCGATACCAAATTCGAATTCGGCCTGGATACCGACGGCAGGTTGACGCTGATCGACGAAGTTCTGACCCCGGATTCGTCACGTTTCTGGCCGTTGGATCAATATCGGGTTGGGGAAAATCCCCCCAGTTATGACAAACAATATGTGCGCGACTGGTTGACCGCTTCCGGCTGGAACAAACAAGCGCCGGGCCCCGAACTGCCTGAGGATGTCGTGCAGCGCACGGCGGAAAAATATCGCGAAGCCCTGCGTCTGCTGACCGGTTGAAGCTGGTTCTGCCCGCTCATTTCAACCCGAAACGATTCATCAAGTCGTACAACGTCGGCCGCGACACACCGAGCATCTCGGCGGCTTGCGCAACGCTGCCATTGCAGCGTGCGATTGCTTTGATCACCGCGCCACGTTCAGCTTCATCGCGAACCTGGCGCAAGTTCAGCGGTTCGTTTTCAACACCACTTTGAGCGGCAAGGCCGAGGTCGAGCACGCCGACTTTGGGCCCGTCGGACATGATCACTGCGCGCTTGATGGTGTTTTCCATTTCGCGCACGTTGCCTGGCCAGGTGTGTCCTTCAATCGCTTGCAGGGCTTCCGGCGAAAAGCCGCGCAACGCCCGCCCTTGGGTTTGCACCATGCGCTCCAGAAAGGCATGCGCCAACAGCGAGCGATCACCCTGACGTGCGCGCAGCGGCGGAATATGCACCGAGATCTCTGATAGCCGATAAAACAAGTCCTCACGAAATTGACCGGTTTTTATCTGCTCCGCCAAATTCTGGTGCGTCGCCGCAACGACGCGAACATCGACCGGGATCTCCGCGCGACCGCCGAGACGTTCGATGACCCGCTCCTGAAGAAAACGCAGCAGTTTGGCCTGTAGCGACATCGGCAAATCACCAATTTCATCGAGGAAAAGGGTGCCGCGATGGGCATATTCGATCTTGCCGATGGTTTGTTTGGAAGCGCCGGTAAACGCGCCCTTCTCATAGCCGAACAGTTCCGACTCCAGCAGATTATCGGGAATGGCCGCGCAGTTGATAGCGACAAATCTTTCTTTGATACGCGGAGACAACTCATGCAGCCCGCGCGCCAGAACCTCTTTCCCGGTACCCGATTCACCCAGCAGCAATACCGATACATCGCTGGGGGCGACTTTCTCGATCGTTCGGCAGACTTTCAGCATCTCTGGATCACTGGTAATCAGGCCTTGCAAGGGCTCCGAACGGGTGCGTTGCATGAGGACGCGATTTTCTTGTTCCAGCTCATAGACGCGAAATGCGCGCTGAATGATCAACTTGAGGATCTGCTCCTCGAATGGTTTGTGATAGAAATCGAAAGCCCCCAGGCTGATCGCCTGTATCGCATTGCCGCGATCCTGGTTGCCGGTAACAACGATGATTTTTGACGCCGGACAAAGTTGAAGGATTTGCTGCAAAGTTGCCAATCCTTCAGTCGCACCATCCGGATCGGGTGGCAATCCCAAATCAAGCAGCACCACCGCCGGCTCGAAACGGCGTAATTGAGCCAACGCCGATTCGCGGTCACCCGCCGGCAGAATTTCGTATTCGTCCAGACTCCACTTGATTTGCTTTTGCAGGCCGATATCGTCTTCAACCAGCAAAATTTTCGCTGCCTTATCGATAGCTTTATCGTTTGCTTTATCGCTTGCTTTATCGTTAACTTTTTCGCTCATGGTGTTGGCTCGGTTATTAGCGGCAAGCGGACGGTGAAAAGAGTCCCGCGTCCAGGTTTACTGACGACCTGAATGTTGCCATTCAGCTCCTGCACATACTCCTTGCATTCATAAGCGCCGATACCCATACCGGAGCCCTTTGTCGATGCAAAGGGGCGGAACAGTCGTTCGCGGATGAAATCGGCATCCATGCCGGTGCCGGAATCCTCAACGGTCATCACCGCCCAGCCATCCTCTCGATTAAGTTTAACACCTACATTTCCAGTATATGGCGTCGCTTCTATCGCGTTTTGAACCAAGTGACCGACAACCCGCACCAGTTTTTCACGATCGGCCTTGACCCGCATCCCCGCCGCCTCGATTTGTAAATTCGGCTTCAGGCTGTAAGCGCTTTTAGATTGCATCACCTCATGCAATATCTCGCCCAGATCAACGCTGCTCTTGTCGCTGGCGCTGGTCTCATCCTTCAGTTTAAGCAACATGCGATTCATTCGCGCGACCGAGCTTTCGATGGTCGCCAACATATCTTCCTGAAATTCTGGCTTGTGTTTGTGTTTTTCCGCATTGGCCAGCAACAGCGAAAGTTGGGCGACCAGATTCTTGATGTCATGCACAACGAATGCGGCCGCCCGATTGAACGACTCGAATTGACGCGCCACCGTCAATGCTTCTGCCGCTTGCGCCTGCGCCAGATGCGCTGCCGCCTGTCGCGAGGCGGTTTTCAGCAGGTCATTGATTTCCCAGTCCATGCCAGGCTGACTCATCGACTTGGCCAGAACAACGAAGCCAGATAAACGATCATGCCAAAGCAACGGGATGACCAACCAAGCCTTGTCGCATGCCAGCAACCAAGCGGGGAACTGGGTTTCCTCCAACAAATCGGGCTGTTCCTTGCAGTCCTTCAAATCCAGCACCCACTGCCGTGATTCCAGGAATGCAGAAAAAGCATGCCCAGCCTCGAGATGCCCTTCCAATTCGCTGAAGTTCCACTGCGCCGCACGTCGATAGGTACCGTTTTCATGTTTCAACCACAGCGCTGCGGCAGGGCTGTCGACCAGCCGCGCCATCGCCTGCAAGGTACGGTCGTAAACCCGTGCATCCGGCTCGCCCTCGGTCAGCATGGAGGTGAAATGCAGCCATTCCTCACGATAATCGTAGCGGTAGCGAAAAAAATGCTTGGCCAGATAAACCCGCAATTTCGCGCGTACGTTGCCGGAGAAGATCGCCAGCAACAGCACCAGCGCCGCCCCGAACAGAAACACCGTTTGCAGGACCGCGCCCCATTCGCCGCCGGCATATCGGATGTAATAACCAGCCGCCGCCATCAACATGAGATACAGGCCGGCGCCCATCAAGGCGGCGCTATGGAAGGCCATGCGATGTGAAATCGCCAGCTTCATGTCGGTATTCGCCCGTCGGCGCAGGGAAATCCACAACAACGGCACCAGCAGGGCATTCACCGCGCCACGCGCGATCCAGCCATCCTGAGAGATCGCGGCAAACAACATCGCTTCCGAGTACAGGTAAAAATCGAACACGAAGATGCCGCCCAAGGCCAGGCAAAGATGCTTGATGGTCCAGCGTTCATGGATGCTGGAGTTGCGATAGAACTGCTCCACCAGCACCATACCGGCAACCGCAAACAGCGCCGGGAAGACCGCGCCGACCCAGTAACTCAGCTGGCTGGCGGGGAAAAACAAGGCAATGGCGTGACTGCCGAAAGCCAATATCGCCAGCCCGCCCAGACCACGACCAAGGAATGCCAGATTGTCGGTGCGATCGGTTTTTGCGCGTAACGCCCGCAAATTACGCCACAGGAACCATACCCAAACCAGATTTCGCCCAAGCTCGGCCAGCCCGGCCAGTTCCTGGCCGGCACGCAGCAGCGCGTGCAGCGCCAGAATACCCGCCCAGAGAAAACTGGCAGCAGCCGGAACCGCCAGACCTGGCACCCCGGGAGGACCATCACGACCGCGAGCCGTCAATGCCAGAAACGCAAAAGCGACAGCGGCAAGGCCATAGCTGAAAACAGCGATACCCATGTTGGTTGCTAACCCGGACATTGCATGAATTCACGCGCTGACCGCGCAGGACAATGTTTGCACAGCGAATTCCGTGAAGAAGTGACGTAGTTATTCATATTCCCGACTGTGCGGAATCGTTGTCTTAAGCGGCCTACGAATCCGGCCTGCCCATTACGGGTGGAGCGAAATTCCCGGTACGGACAAGGGACCAGTGAAAGCGCGCGAGCATTTATGAAATATCCGGGCTAAGAGCCTGTCGGACTTTGGTCGTCGATAGCGAAAATCGACCCCGCCGAGGCCGTTTTTTGCCGGATTCGCAGCCGCATGGTTGTTCCATGGGGCAAGAAACCGGCAAAAAAGGGGCCGGCGCGGTCGATTTCCCGCTTATCCCCCCCGGGACTTTGCAGCCGACGATTCCAAAGTCCGACAGGCACCTAGCGCACGCCCTTGCCCAGCACGACCACCTGGGTGGTTTGCAGCAGCACCATCAAATCCAGAAACAAGCTGTGATTCTTGACGTAATAGAGGTCGTACTGAAGCTTGTTCATCGCGTCTTCGACGCTCGCTCCGTAAGGAAACTTCACTTGCGCCCAACCGGTGATGCCGGGTTTTACACTATGGCGAGCGTGGTAATAAGGAATTTGCGCGGCGAGTTCATTGACGAAATAAGGCCGTTCCGGTCGCGGCCCGACAAAACTCATGTGGCCCAAAAACACATTCAGGATTTGCGGCAGTTCATCAATGCGAGTGCGGCGAATAAAGCGGCCGACCCGCGTGGTGCGATCATCTTTCTGCCGCGCCCACACCGGCAAACCATCTTTTTCCGCATCGGTGAACATGCTGCGGAACTTGAAAATGGTGAAGGGATGACCGAACTGGCCGATACGCTCCTGAGTATAAAAAACCGGACCCCGACTTTCCATCCGGATCATCGCGCCGGCAAGCAGCATGATGGGCAGCGCAAACAGCAGGAATGAGCCGCTCACCAGCAGATCGAATCCCCGTTTGACGATGTCGCGGCCGGAGCCCTGGGTGAAGCCTTCAGAGAAGATCATCCAACTGGCATTGATGGCTTCCAGCGGCAGAATACCGGTCTGACGCTCGAAGAAAGTAGGCAGATCGAGAATATGCAGACCGCGTAATTTGCATTCGAGCAATTCCGTCATCGGCAAACCGCCACCGCGACGTTCCCTGATCGCCACCACGATTTCGCCAACCCCAAGGCGGGAAGCTGTTTCAAACAGCGATGCCTGCTCCGGATCGATGACCCGTTCCAGCGGCACATAATGATGCGAAGCGCCCAGCGGCAAGTAACCGACAATGCTCAAACCTTGCGCCTTGCCGGTGCTTGCCATCTCCTCGATTTTCGACGCGCGGCTGCCGGTGCCCAAGACCAGAATGCGTTTCTTGAAATAATCGGTCTTGTCCCATTCCATGAAGAGCAAACGAATCAAAACCGAGGAAAGTCCAGCGACCAGAATGCCGGCAATCAACTCACCACCGGCCGGGAAAAGCAGAGGCAAGAACTGCCCCCCCAGCGCCAATAAGCCCGTCGCAACGAGAAAGCTGCCACAGACACGGGTTAAAAGGCTGAGCAACCCTTTGGTCCACTCCCAATCGTAAAGGCCGAAAGTGGAGTTGAGCAGCGTCAGCATCGCCGCAAACAGCCATGGCTTGTAGGCAACGTCGGGAAGATCGCCCAACAGATGCGGCGTACCGTAGCGTTCCGCAGCGAATCCGCTGATGTAGTAAAAAACCAGTAATTCGACAAAGGTGAGCAACAACATGCTCACTGGAATGTAGTGGCGAAAGAATCGAATCATGTCTACTCAGACGCGGGAAATAAATTAATCAAGTCGCTAGCCCGGATTTTTTATTCTGGACTTCAATGAGCCAGCGTATCCGCTAACACATCAGGATGCGGTAAAAGTTTTTCCAATTGCGCCAGACTGATCCGCGCCCGCCCGCTACTGGAGAAGTGATGCCCTTCGCCGGCGGTAAAACGTACCAGCACGTCAGTGGGTTCGGAATAAATCAGGTAAGCCATGCGTCCGCCTTTATCCTGGGTCTTGAATTCAATATTCTGATTGACCAGAAACTGCTCGAAATCCTTGCTTGAATCGGCGTCGATATCCAACTCGATCAAACTATGTTCGGACACCGCCCCTGAAGCCACCATACCCGCCAAGCTAGGGTTGAATTGCCGAAACACCCGCATCACCGCCACGGCTTGCTGGCGCAAGGCCAGCAGCAAAGCGGCTTGCTCCTCCGGTTCGTAGAGCGATTGGCGATAAATCAGCGCCGCATCCACCTCTTCATTGCTGGGCAAGCCGCGCGTATCCGGCAGGCCCAGGCTGCGCGCAGCTTTTCGTTTGGCCAGGGCATAGTCCTGAATGCCATGCTCGGCGATCATGCGTGCGGCCAGATCGGCGATGCGGGTGCGATTCTGTGAGGTATGAGCGTCGCGCATGAGGGTTTAGATTGCACCCGGCAGGGGCAACGGCTCCAGCGGGGCTTCCAGCGATTCTGCGGTCTCCGCCGCCGCGCCAGGAGCAAATTCCTGGAAGAAATATTCGGTGACGCCTTGATCGGGTTCTACGGGGCTACCCGTGATTGGATCAATTTGAGCCGTGGTCACCCCCTCCGGCATAAAGAAAGGCATTTCCGGCGTCGTCGCCAACACATCTCGCATATAGCGCACCCAGATCGGCAGCGCGGTACCGCCGCCGGTTTCACCCGAACCCAGCGGACGCGGCTGGTCATACCCCATCCACGCGATAGCCACGCGTGTCTTCTGAAAACCGGCAAACCAGGCGTCGTGGTGATCGTTGGTCGTACCGGTTTTGCCCGCTATGTCGTGGCGTCCAAGTGACAGCGCGGCGGTAGCAGTGCCGCGTCGAATCACATCCTGCATCAAACTGGTGACGATAAATGCGTTGCGCGCATCGATCGCTCGGCGGACGGGGGGCGCTTCAAAACGTTCAAGTAGACGACCATCCTTGTCGGTCACCTTCAACAGATGCCAGGGAGTCACCGCGTTGCCGCCATTGGCAAATACCGCATAACCAGCGGCCAGCGCAAGCGGCGTCACCTCACCCGCGCCCAGCGCCATCGTCATGTAGGGTGGAATACGCGTCATGTCGAATCCGAACTTGGCAATGTGTTGTTGCGTAAACGGAATACCGGCGCGTTCAAGCACGCGAATCGAAACCAGATTCTTCGACTTGGCCAAGGCGTTGCGCAGTGTCAACGGTCCGTCCATCGTCCCGTCATAATTTTTTGGCGCCCAACTGACGCCGCCGGTTTCAAACGGATCAACTTCGATCGGTGCATCATCGAACACGCTGGCCGGGGTGACGCCCTGCTCCAGTGCCGCAGAATAGACGAACGGCTTGAAACTCGAACCGGCTTGGCGCCAAGCCTGAGTCACATGGTTGTACTGATTGCGGGCAAAATCGAAGCCGCCGACCATCGCCATAACCGCGCCATCGCCTGGCGCAATGGCAACGAAAGCCGCCTCCACCCGCGGCAGGTTGGTCAGCTGCCACGGCGCCTTCGGAGAGTTCCGCGCCACCCGCACGATACTGCCGCTCTGCAGGCGTTTATCGGCCGGCAATTTGTTCGAAAGGAACTGCTGCGCGAATTTGATTTCACTGCCGCCAAGATCGACATCTTCACCGGAACGCAAGCGCACCCGGATACGAGACTTGTCGAGCGTCAACACGATGGCGGGCAAAAAACCGCTCGATTCATCGCGATCAAGCAACGTGCTGTCAATCAGCTTATCCGCCTCTTCAGCATCGATTGGCAGCATGATCTTGCCCTCCGGCCCGGCGTATCCGCGTCTACGTTGAAACTCGAGGATGCCCTGACGAACACCGCTTACCGCCGCTTTCTGGTCGGCGGTACGCAGCGTGGTGTAGACCTTCATGCCGCTGACATAAATACTGTCGCCATATTTTTCATACATCCGCCGCCGCACAAGTTCGGCCAGATGATGGGCATCCACCTCGAAGTTCTGCGGCGAATACTTCACTCTCAAACGCCGATCCTTGGCCCGTTGATAAACCTCATCGGAGATAAAGCCCAAGGTCTTCATTCGACCCAACACATAAATTTGCCGCGACTTGGCGCGCTTCGGATTCACCACCGGGTTGTAGGCCGAAGGCGCTTTCGGCAAGCCTGCCAGCATCGCGGCTTCGGCGACATCAATCTTGGCGAGCGGTTTGCCAAAATAAATTTGTGCCGCCGCCGCAAAACCATAGGCGCGTTGGCCTAGAAAAATGTGATTGATATACAGCTCAAGGATTTCATCCTTCGAAAGCGCATGCTCGATTTTGATCGCCAGCAGGGCTTCATTGAGTTTTCGCGTAAACGTTTTTTCCGAGCTCAGGAAAAAATTTCTCGCCACCTGCATGGTGATGGTCGAGGCGCCCTCCTTGACGCCGCCAAACTGCAAATTCGACCAGGCCGCGCGCAAGATGCCCAGCGTATCAACACCGCCGTGGCTATAAAAGCGCTCATCCTCCGCCGCCAGAATGGCCTGCGACAAGGCCTTTGGCGTGTCCTTGAAACGGACAACCGCGCGTCGCTCCTCGCCAAATTCACCAATCAACCCGCCATCTTGGGTATAAATTCGCAAGGGTTGCTTGGGGCGATAATCGGTTAGCGTTTCCAGACTCGGTAGATTTGGATAAATCACGGAGACGGCCAATGCGACTATTGCAGTTGCGGCTATTGCCAGGCCGGCCAAGATTGCCAGCAAGATTTGCCACCAACGGGTCATTTCGGGCTCGCAGGGTTACTTGATGAAAAAAAACAAGGATAAATGGAAAATCCTTGTAAAGATTAATAAGTTGTTGCTACGATTTAACGTAGATTATGAGATAGCTTACCGAAGCGGGTGTCTGAGAAGGGGAATTTGCTTGAAACTTGCTTTTTTTGACCCGAGTTCACGTCCAATGATTGGCGTCGATGTTAGCTCATCAGCAGTGAAAATGCTTGAGCTGGCGGATGGCGGCAAGGGGATGCGTCGAGTCGAGCGGTATGCCATCTCGCCACTGCCCAGAGACTCGGTACAGGACGGCGCCATCACTAAAGTAGAAGTGGTCGAAGCCGCCATGCGGGATGCCTGGAAAGCGTTAGGCACGCGCACCCGAGAAGTGGCGATGGCCTTGCCCGCCGCCTCGGTGATCACCAAGAAAATCATGTTGCCCGGCAATGCCACCGAAGCGGAGATCGACACCCAGGTTGCCGCCGAAGCGAATCAGATCGCCTCCTTCCCGCTGAACGACATCAACCTGGACTATCAAATTCTCGGCCCCAACCCTAAAAATCCAAGCGAGAACGATGCCCTTATGGTTCTGGCGCGTCGCGAACGGGTTGAAGAACGCGTCGCCTTAGCAGAATCGGTCGGTCTGAAGGTCGTCATCATGGATGTCGACGCCTATGCCGCCCTCACCGCCTACGAACAAATGGCCTTCCAGTTGCCGGACAACGGCAGAGGCCAGACCATCGCCATCATCGATATCGGTGCGCAGACAACGCATGTCAACGTTCTGCACGACAACCAATTGGTCTATCAACGTGAACATGCGCTCGGCGGCGGCGCATTGACCAATGAAATCAGTCGTCGCTTTGATTTGCCCGCAGAAGAAGCCGAAGACGCCAAGCGCAAAGGTTTGCTGCCCGAAAGTTATGAATCTGAAGTCCTGCAGCCATTTCTGGATTCTGTCTCCCAGGAAATCGGGCGGGCAATGCAATTATTCTTTTCCGCAACCTCGTTTCAAAGCATCGATCACATCCTGCTGGCGGGGGGCTGCGCCGCCATTCCCGGACTCGACGACGTGGTGC
>JAIFKV010000023.1:1765-12329 GCA_020049415.1 Betaproteobacteria bacterium | reverse complement strand
GTCGAGCGGCCGTTGCGCCTGCATAGTCAGCTCACCCGCCCGCGCATCGAGACCCTGCGTTACGCCTCGGGCGACGAAGACATCCGCGCCGCGCTCTATGAGCAACTTGGCGATGCGCTGTTCGACAACCCCGCCAGCGTCCGCCAGCAACTGGAACAACTGGTCAACGACTACGGCAAGGGCATAGTGAGCCGGATGACGACGAAAGCGGCGAGGCCCCCGTCAGGAAAGCCTTACCCGAAACCAAAAAGAAGAAGCTGCTCAGCGAGGCCACCTGGAAGCGCGATGCCCAGCTCATCGAAACCGCCAACCAGCTACGTGTCGCCCTCAGCGACGGTCTGATGTAAGACCACAACGTCTTCCTCGAACGTGTCGAGGCGATGCGCGAGATTCTGGAGAACTACACCCAGATCGTGGAGGAGGTGAATCCGAAGACGGGGCAGAAGTTATGACGCGTAGACTGCATCGAAAAGCTTCAATTATGGCGCGCCTCCACTTTAAGGCAGTCTGGTACAGACCAATTCTGGCCCAGCCAGGCAAACAGTCCGCTAAAAACTGTAGGCCATCCTGCCTGATACCTGATGCTCTTTCATCTGCTGGGAATGTTCGATCCCATACTGTAGGAAAAATGAAAAATTCTTTCCAGATATCAGGTTGGCACCAACATTTGCAATGAAGGCATTCGTCGTGCCGGTGCTGCCGAGAGTGGCAAAGCGGTCAAGTTGACCATCCAGATTGGCGGTAATTGTCCGGTCGTCGAGGGGATGCACTTTCGCCCAACCAATTTGTAGCTGTGGCGACAGTACTGTGTTGTTTTTCAATTTTGTCTCCGATGTGGCAACAAAGCCCAAGTAGCTGCGCAGGGTCCTGTTGCTCAAGGATTGCACCCGGAGATTCAAGCTGTCGGCCCCTTTCTCGGTGAATCCATGGCGATGCTGATGGATGTAATCCAGGCTGAGGATGGGCGTGATGGCGAACGGTTCAAATGGCAGGTGATAGCCAATCTGCATCCTGGCATTTCCTTCCCATCCATCGGTATTGGCGGTCGCTGTTCGATCCATCATGGCAAAGGCCAGATGGCGACTGGCATCACCTTCTGAAATACCGGCATTGAGTCCAAGCTGCAGCAGCCAATTACCCGTCTGCCTGGCCGCATAACTGCCAAGCTTGAAGTAGTCGGTCTTGACGCCTCCCATGACGTTATTCCAGTCGAGATCGCTGCGCACGAAACCAGCGGTAATACCGAGCAGGGTACTGTGATCAAGCAATTTATCCGCACCAGCAAAAATTGCGCTGGCTTTTGATTTGAAGCCCAAATCAATGGCTTTCTCGCTGCTGCCGGCAAACCTCACCCAGGCACGGAGATTGTTGGAAGTTTCGTTTTCCAGCACTGCATTGTCATGCCAGGCCCCCATAAACTGCGTAAAAACGCGCTGATCGACAGCCTCGTTGAACAAAGCATTGGCACGCAAAGCATCGCTTGCCAGGTTGTCGTATCGCATGGGAGATATTTGCTTTAAAGCCTCGGTGAATTGCGTTCTGGTGGGCTGGAAATAAAGCAAATCAAGGTTGGTATAGACCTTTTCAAGGTCCGAGTAGGCAGCGGGAATGCGGTGATCCAGATAAATTGCCGTGTGGTTTGCATTACTATCCATGGTCATGGTGCGATAGCAAAGAATGCACTCACCGATTGCTTGCTGATTCATGAAATTTTCTGCAGGCACCCAGGGTGGCCCGATCAACTTAGATTGCTGCGCACCCCCCTCTCCCCAGCCGTCAATGGGCGCGGCGATACCGGTGTACATCTTTGAATTTTCCGGCACCCGGACCAAGGTCATCATGCTGGGATGGTTTGGCAAAGCAAAGATGTTGCGCACCTCGGTCGCAGTCAATCCGCGTACCGTCGCACTGCGCATCACCCAACTGCCGATCGCTTGGGATGCGTTTTCCGTCGAGTTCGGGTTGTAAAAGCGCACGAAATAAAGCGGGGTGCTCGTCTGGATGGTTGTGACATCCGTTCCAGGGTCAAATGGCGGTTTGCCACCAAGGCGATCATTGACAGTGGCGGAATTCTCAACAGCAAGGAGGGTGCCGGAGGGCTGTACCAGATTGCGCCAATCCTCAGCCGGTACATGTGCATTCAGCGACAGGAACAGAAAGAGTGCAGAAGCAGTTTGCCGGATAATTTTTCTCATGGCGGAGGGTATTCCTGATCCCGTGCTCGTTGAAGTTGAAACCATTCGGGTCAGCCTGCTCAAAACAGCGTACTCAGCGTTACGTTTATCGCTGCGTTATTCGCACCTGGCTGACTAATCGTGCTCGATACGCCAACTCCCAGGCGCATCCCCTTGCTTAAATCCGCACTGATCCCGACTAGCAGGGTTCCATGCCCGCCGGTCTGGTTGGCGGTCTGCATTTCCATGGCGGAATGACCATCGACAAAACCGGCGTTGTAGGTTCGCTCATCCTTCTTGTGTTCGTAGTCATAGCTCAGTTGAGCGTAGGGACGCACTTTGACCTCAGCCAAGCGGGTTTCCGCCGCAACCTGCCAGCCAAGCCTTGAGCGCAGCGATTCTCGGGTTTGGTCACTAAAGTTCATCGCGGTTACGCTGTTCGACTTCTCACTGAATCCATTGACGTTGACCCGCTGCCAGGATAGGCCGATGAGGGGGCCATGAGTGAGGTCACCAAGTTTGAAAAGATAGCCAACTTGCCCTTTTAGAGCGAACTGATTGCCGCGTGTGTCACCCTGCTCGCGGGTGTCAAAAGGGCCAAGGGCTATGTTTCGCTCGCTCTCGTAATCAAGCCAGGAATATGTGGCAAGTCCGTTCGCGTAGAAGGCGCCAAACTTTCTTGAGGCAAAGGCTGATAGCGCCCATTCGTTGTATTTGATGCTCCCTTGATGATTGCCAAAATCGAACAACGCATCGCCGTAACCCAGGGTGATGCCACTAAACAGCTGCTCGCCAAATGCCGTCTCGTAACCCAGGATCAAGTCGCCACCGGAGCCATCCACCGACGGCAGGTCAGCATCAGACTGATTTTGCGACGACGCATAATCACCGGTCAGAAAAAAACCCTGGCCCTTGTAGCCGAAGTTCTGGAATTCATCAAAGCGCCCATCTATGGCTCGCCATTGCGCTCCAGAACGGCCCAGTGGTACCTGCGACATCAGACCAACCCGGCTGGCGCCTTCCAACGAAATGTAGATCCAGTCGGACAAGATTTTGTGAAACTGGGCTGACGGATGCCTGATATCGGCAAACAAATAACCCGTTTCTTTGCCCGGTTCAGGTGTATTTCCCAGCGATACCGTAGTGGCGGCATCCTTTATGTTGGTGAATCCGAAAGCGACGGGGTTGCCCATGATTGTGTTCAGCATTTTACCCGTATTGAAATAAAGCAGACTCTTGCCAGCCAGGCCGGATTCAAGCGTTGAATTGAACGACGATACCAGGTTGCCAAGCAGGTCCGGATCAGGAACATTGGCACTCATGGAGGCAATTGGCGTCTTGGTCAAGTCCATGATGCCGAGCACAATCAAATGACGCGCTCCCGCTGACTGTAGGCGAGTCACCTGTGCCGTAAGATCATTCGCCGCAGTAACAATGTCTGCCATGGCAGCCGCGTTGCTTCCGGCAGAGATTTGCGCAAAAACATCGTTGGGACCTCCGGAGATCGCGTAGAGGGCTTTTGAATCAAGCGGTCCTCGGGCAAGCATCTGGGTCACCTGAGCGCTGACCGGGGGAACGAGTGCGGCATTGGACGGCGTGGTCGTGGTCAGATTAATTCTGGCGCTGCCGGTGGCAAAGTTGTTTCCACTGGCGATAGGGCTAAAAGCCACCGGGCTTGTCATCGGTTGAGCCGCGTAGGCGGGACTCACCGCAACGCCGTAATCAGCCCCCAGATTTTGCGACCAGACCGTTCCGGGATTGGTGGAAAAATGATCATGCGCATTAGGCAATATTGGCGCAAAGACGCCTGAATCGGTAAGGCTATCGCCAAAAAAAGTAAATGCCTGAATAGTTGCCTGCTTGTGCTGTGCCGATCAAGCCAGCCAATAGGGTGGTAATAACCACGCTCTGGTTGATTCTGAAGCCTCTGCGCTTGATCATTCTTATTCCTTTTTGCCTTGTATGTGGTTTGTTGCCAGTGACCAACGCTGATAGTCGCCTGGGTTGAACCGAGTGGGATGCCGGCCCCCAAAGCTTCCTTCATTTTTGCCCTACCCAGTTCACTTTCCCAGACTGAAACCACGATTTTCGCTGTGCCGTTGCCTACGAAATGAGTCCATGCATGCGCATCCAGCATGAAATGATCAATACCAAGGATCAGTGCTATTCCAAGCGCCACTCCAGGCATTGGCTCAGCATAATAAAAGCGGCGGTTGTGACCGATCTACAGCAGTTCGCATTCAGCCCCCGATGACCACGATGAGTCGATAGCTGACTGCCGCAAGGACTTCAATATTCCTTGGTTGAGCAGCATTCAAAATGCGCTGCGATTTCAAAGCAATATGTCGGATTCTCAAATTTTTTGCCCTGTTGTCGAGACGGCGCGCAGAATGAAGTCACAAACTGACTTGCGTAATTGCTTCGCCCCAGCCAAATCGAAGTGACATGAACATCGAAACCTCAGCCCTCCAATCGCTCCCGCGTGTGCTGATCATTGACGACATTCCGGCCAATGTTGAAGTGTTGGCGGAAGCGCTGTCCGATCTGTGCGTGGTGCAGTTTGCCAACTCCGGCCCGGAGGGGCTGGACCTGTTCGAACGGCAGCCCCCCGACCTGATCCTGCTCGACGTGATGATGCCCGGAATGGATGGTTATGACGTGTTGCAGGCGTTGCAGCAGAGTCCGAATTACCGCCAGATTCCGGTGGTATTTGTCACCGCCAAAAACGACATGGCAAGCGAGATCCGCGCGCTGGCGGCGGGGGCGGTGGACTTCATCCACAAGCCGATCGTGCCACCGGTGGTGCGTGCGCGTGTATCCACTCACTTGCGGCTGCGGCAGCGTGATCGGGAATGTGCGGAATTGAATCAACTGCTGGAGCAGAAGGTCGAGGCGCGCACCCGTGATCTGAGCGACGCGCTGCTACGGGCCGAAGTTGCCTACACCGCGAAGAACAACTTTCTGGCCAACATGAGCCATGAAATTCGCACCCCGTTGAATGCGGTGATGGGCATTTCGATGCTGCTCGGCCGCGATGTCGACGGGTTACCGCGAGCGAAGGATCGCTGCGAAAAAATTCAGATCGCCGCCGTCAAACTGCTCAACCAGTTTAATGACATCCTCGACAGTGCCCGCCTCGCCGCCAATCGGCTGGGGATCGAGGCCATCGACTTCAGCCTGAACCAGGTGCTCGACAACACCGAGGCCAATTGGCGCAACCAAGCCACCGGCAAGGGGCTGCGATTGACGCGCGAAATCGATTCCGCACTGCCGGACGGGCTGCGCGGCGACCCGCTGCGGCTCGGTCAGATCCTGGGCAATTTCCTCGACAACGCAATCAAGTTTTCCGAGCACGGAACAATCACCCTGCGTGCCCGCCTGCTTGAAAACCGGACGGACCAGCTGAAGGTTCGCTTCGAAGTGGAAGATCAGGGTATCGGCATCGCCGCCGAGCGGCAGGCCACGCTGTTCGAGAACTTTACCCAGATCGATGCCTCGCTAAGTCGCAAATATGGCGGCGCCGGCCTGGGTCTGTCGATCTGCCAGCAACTGGCGCGGCTGATGGGCGGCGACACCGGCTTTGACAGCACGCCCGGTCAAGGCAGCATCTTCTGGGCTACCTTGAGGCTGGCCAAGGCGCAGGCCACGGCGTCTCGCATCACCACCCCCTGCCCGACGGATGCCATTGACTGGGAGGCGGCGGGCCGGATGACCGGCTACCTCGATCAACTGTTACAAGAAAACAATATTCAGGCACAGCGGCTCGGCGAACAATCCGCCGCCCAACTGGCCGTCATTCTCGGCGGGCAATATGCCGATTTCACCCGCGCGTTAGCCGATTTCGAATTCAATCTTGCCCTGCAATTGTTGCGCCAGGCCGTTGCCAACCAACCGGAACTGACCGCCTGACCCGCCTCGATTGGTTCTTTCCGCCAATGAACTGCTGAGCCATGCCCGTTTCACTCACCGCGCACAGCTTGAAAACCCTCCGCCATTTTCTCCTCGTCTTTCTACTGGTCAGTTTTTTACCCAGCCCAAGCGCCGCCGAAGACCGTCGCGAAACGCTGACCTTTGGCGTATTCGCCTACCTGGGTGAGGAACAGACCCGCGCCCAATACGCGCCGCTGGTTGATTATCTGAACCAGACCCTGCGCCAGGAACGCATCGAACTGAAGGTGCTGTCGCAAGCCGAGATCGAGCGCGGCATCGCTCGGCGCGAACTGGATATCGTGACCACCAATCCGACCCATTTTCTTGTCGCGCGCAAGGAATACCCGCTGTCCGGCGTGATCGCCACCCTGGTCACCTCGGAATCGGGCCAGCCGCTGCACCAACTCGCCGGGGTCATCATTACCGCCGCCGGGCGGTCCGACATCAAGAATTTACGCGACGTGCGCGGCAAAACCGTTGCCACGCCCAGCACCAAACACATGGGCGGTTACCGCGCCCAAGCTTATGAACTGCTACAGGCCGGTGTGCGTTTGCCGGATGACGTCAACCGCGTCATCGAACTGGACATCCACCAGGAAGTGGTGCGCGCGGTGCTCGACGGCCGCGCCGAAGTCGGCTTGGTGCGCGATGGCGTGCTTGAACGAATGCAGAAACGCGGCGAAATTCGCCTGGATCAGGTGAAAGTCATCAATCGCCAGCAACATGCCGGCTTCCCGCATCTTGTCTCCACCCAGCTGTACCCGGAATGGCCGGTGTTTGCGTTGCCGCATGTACGCGAAAAATCGGTGCGTCACATTGCCGCCGCGCTGTTCAGCCTGGAGCCGGACCATCCCGCCGCGCGCGCCGCCGGCATTTATGGTTATACCGTGCCATCCGATTACCTGATCGTCGAAGAATTAGCCCGCGCGCTACGTCTGCCGCCTTACAACCAGACCCCCACCATCACCTGGCGCGACCTCTGGCTGCAATGGCGGCAAGGATTGACTATCGCCGCCATCGCCTCGCTGGTGATCCTGGCGCTGGGGGTCATGCTGATTCTGCTTGAGCGGCGCGCGCGCCGAATCAGCGAGCACACCCAGTTGCTGCTGAGCACGCTGGGAGAAGGCGTCTATGGCACCGACCCAAGCGGCCATTGCACCTTCATCAACCGCGCCGCGCTGGAAATGCTGGGCTACCGCGAAGACGAAGTCATCGGCCAGCACCAGCATCTTCTGTTCCACCATCACCACGCGGATGGCAGCCCCTATCCAAACGAGCAATGCCCCATCTGGCAGACCGCCATGGATGGCGTGACGCGGCACACCGAGGAATGGTTTAGCCGCAAGGATGGCAGCGGTTTTCCGGTTGATCAGGTAGTCCGCCCGATCTGGGTCAAGAACAAGATCCTCGGTACCGTGGTGGCGTTTCAGAACATTCTCGTGCGCAAGCAAACCGAGGCGCTGCAACAGTTGGCGCGCGACGAGGCTGAACATGCCAGGTTGGCCGCCGAAAACGCCAACATCGCCAAAAGCCGCTTCCTGGCCAACATGAGCCATGAAATCCGCACCCCGATGAACGCCATTCTGGGGATGACCCAGTTGGCCATGGAGGGCGAACTCGACAGCCAGCAGCGCGACTATCTGGAAAAAGCACTGGCCGCCTCACATGCGCTGCTGGAACTGCTCAACGATATCCTCGATTACTCCAAGATCGAAGCCGGGCATCTGCATCTCGAACAAGCGCCATTCCAGTTGACCGAGGTAGCGCGCCATCTGCTTCACCTTTACCAATCGAGCGCCACGATCAAACACCTGCACCTGAGCGTCGAGACCGCGCCGGATGTCCCCGACATGCTGCTGGGCGACGCCCTGCGGCTGGGACAGATCCTCAACAACCTGGTCAGCAATGCGCTGAAATTTACCGAACATGGCGAGGTGCGAGTGCGCATAACAGCGTCGGAAACCGCCGCTGGCGAGCGGCATGAAGCCGATCCGGTGAAGGTGCATTTCGAAATCAGCGACACCGGCATCGGTATGACGCCGGAGCAGGCGGCGCATCTTTTCGCCCCATTCAGCCAGGCCGACGATTCGATTACCCGCCGCTTTGGCGGCACCGGACTCGGACTATCGATCTGCAAGCGGCTGGTGGAATTAATGGGCGGCGAGATCGGCGTTGAAAGCCAAGCCGGCGCGGGCAGCCGGTTCTACTTCAACATGGCTTTTCAACGCGCCGACCAGGCAGCGCAGCCCACCGCCACGCAGGAAGCGGTTACCGACTGGCGGCAGAACCTGGCCGGCGCGCGGGTGCTGGTTGCAGAAGATAGCGCCATCAACCAGATCATCGTGAAACACATGCTCGACAAGGTCGGCGTCAAAACCCGCCTGGCTGGCAATGGTGAAGAAGCGTTGAATATCCTGGCCCGCGAAAGCTTCGACGCGGTACTGATGGATTTGCAAATGCCGGTGATGGATGGCTTCGAGGCAACCCGCGCCCTGCGTCAACGGCCGGAAGGCGCAACGCTGACGATCATCGCGCTGTCGGCCTCGGCGATGATCGAAGACCAACAAGCCTGCCTTGCCGCCGGCATGAACGACCACATCGCCAAACCTATCGTGCGGGAAATCTTGCTCGCCACCCTGGCCCGCTGGATCAAACCAGGCACAACCAGCCAGATCGCCGATGCAGTCAGGTCCATCCCGGCGCCCACACCTGCGCTTGGCGGCGAACAGATCGATTTGACGCAACTGGAGCAGCAACTGAACCTGCTGGAACAGCGCCTGGTCGAGAACCTGTTCTCCGCCCGCCAGGTCGCAAACGAGATTGAAACCATGCTGATCGGCAGCCCCCTCGGCGACGAGTTCAAGCCCATCCTGACGGCGGCTCGCGGCCTGTTGTTCAAGGAAGCGTTAGTCAACTTGCGCGCATTCATTCCGCGTCTGGCGGCGGCAAAGGAATCAGCCGCCGCCAGCGCGACCGTCTGATCGGGTAGAAGGCGTCGAGCAACATCAAGGGTTCGTAACGAATAACTTAAAAATGGCCCAACCGAGTGCAAGGCGTTGAGCCAACGTGTTGATGTTTCAACCCGGGCTTGCCAGTCGTTCTCTTGTTTGGGCCTCAATCAGCGCCGCGATGAACTGAGCGAACGGCAGGATGTTGTTGTATGCACTGGCCTGGTCCAAGGCCGTCATGTAATCGTTCCGGCGCTCGACTGGAACAATGGTCCATATGTAGCCACCGGTGGTCAGCATCAAGTTCATCAGGAAACGCGCGAGGCGGCCGTTTCCGTCCATGTAAGGATGTATGTAGACAAACACGAGGTGCCCAAGTACCGCGCGCACACCGGCATGGGGTTCTGTCTCAAGGAGTTCGAACAGGACAGGCATGCAATCCCGTACCGCATCCTTGGGGACCGGGACATGCGCGGCGTTGGCAATGTAAACCGGGTCGTTACGATAGCCCGCCAAGTCTGCCGGATGAAGCAAGCCGGCTTTGACGCTAGCGCCCCACAAGGTGCGGTACCACTCCGACAACCGGGTACGAAAAACTGTCCCGCCGTTCGCGCCAGAACAAACTGCCCCGATATCGTCCTTGACCAAATGATGTACGTCGAAATACCCCTTGGCCGCCATGGCGTTACGCTCCGATTCGTCGGTGCCATCCGGGTTCCAGTTGCCATTACGTACCCGCTCAATCAGTTGGGTAGTCACCCTGTAGCCTTCAATGGAAAGGGAATGGTAGGCATCTGTCACATAACGGGCTTCGATATCCGCCAAGATGGAAGCCAGACCCAAAGCGTTGGGTGGCGGCAGCGGGAAATGGTCAATGACCTGCTGCCGCATGTTCGCCCAAAGTAGACGGATGCGTTGGGCGTAAGGCGACTCTTCCCTCGCGAACACGCCCAATGCGGGCAACGGGTGCTCGAACGGATTGCTTTCCCGCACGTCGTGACCCGCGCTGCGCATCGTTTTCATTAGTTCATCGGCCAAGTCTGGCCGGCTCCCTGCGCGTAAAGCGCCAGCGAGACGTCCGGCGACGACCGGCCGGCTTTCAGTCAACAAGACGCGGGCCAGGTCATCCACATAAATCAGCCGACTCAGGTTTAACTGGGCCGCGAGGGGTTGCTGTCGATAAAAGGATTCCCCTGCCGCGGCCAGCGCGTTTTCCCTGTTGACAAGACGCAGACCCCCTTCGCCTTTGGAAGCGGCGGCGGGCAACAGGCCAGGGGCTCGGTAGAGCAGAAGAGACGTGCCATGCGGAAGCGCAATAAGCTGGTTGTTCGCTTGAGTCGCCCAGACGAAAATTTGCTGGGGTAGCGCGCGTTCTCCGCTGAGTAGCATTAAGGATAGTTCTGGATTGACGTGCCAATCATTGCCGAAACGGCTATCACAGTAACCCGCGATGAATTCGCGCCTATGCGCATACCACCCCGTGCTGCTGCCCGCAGGCTCATCTGGCCTTGA
>JAIFKV010000023.1:0-1722 GCA_020049415.1 Betaproteobacteria bacterium | reverse complement strand
CATCTTGTAGCTGTTTCAGCTCGACGAGTGCTGCGGCTAGCTTTTCATTGGGTCGTGCCATGTCTCTTCTATCGCTTTGTCTTGTATCTCTACTATTGGGTTGTATTAAATATCTAGTTTTATGCTGCATAAATTATCTACTATTAAGACAAACCCATGCTGTGCATCAGGCAGAAGTTTGGGCCTGGCAAAAGAAAGCCGCATCTCTAGTGAGGCGTGGTGGGATACCCGCTCAACGAAGTGCGGCATGGCATGCAGCCGGCTGATTGGAAGCCGATGGTTAGGGCTCGCCAAGGAATAACCTGGACGTTTATGGTTGTGTTTGCGGGATACGAACCCCACAGCAAAGCGAGCGCCGTCAGCTTATCGGCGAGTCTTCAAATCCGGAAAATTCGTGTTAAAACGCCGTCCCATGTCCGCCCCCAACTCTCCATCGCCCATTCCCGCCGCCGCGCTACCCGAACTGACCTTCCCGGAAAACCTGCCGGTCTCGGCCCGGCGCGACGACATCGCCGCCGCGTTGAGCGCGCATCAGGTGGTTATCGTGTGCGGCGAAACCGGTTCCGGCAAGACGACCCAATTACCCAAGATCGTGTTGCTGGCCGGAAGAGGCCTGGGTGGAAAAAAGGGCAAGGTCGGCATGACCCAGCCGCGCCGGATTGCGGCCAAGAGCGTCGCCAACCGCCTGGCGGAAGAAACGAAAACCCGGCTCGGCGGCTTCATCGGCTGGCAGGTGCGCTTTACCGACCAGGTCGGGCCGGATACCCGCATCAAGGTGATGACCGACGGCATTCTGCTGGCGGAAACACAATCCGACCCGGAATTCCGCGCCTACGACACGCTGATTCTGGATGAAGCACACGAGCGCAGCCTGAACATCGACTTCCTGCTCGGCTATCTGAAAACCCTGCTGCCGCGCCGGCCCGAGTTGAAGGTGATTATTTCCTCGGCAACCCTGGAAGCGGACCGCTTTTCCGCATACTTCAACGGCGCACCGGTGGTCGAGGTGTCCGGCCGCACCTATCCGGTGGAGATGCGTTACCGCCCGCCAGCAGAAGTCGATAACGAGAAAAAAGACAGCACCAGCAACAAACCCGCCGCCGTCGAGGAAGAACCCGATTTCGACCTTGCCCTGCTGCACGCTGTCGATGAACTGGCGGCGGATGGGCCGGGCGACATCCTGGTCTTCCTGCCTGGCGAGCGGGAGATTCGCGATGCGCAGGAATCGCTGCGCAAACATCACCCGCCGCACACCGAAATATTGCCGCTGTTCGCGCGGCTTTCGGTCAGCGAGCAAGAGGAAGTTTTCCGGCCGCACAACGGCCGCCGCATCGTGCTGGCCACCAACGTGGCGGAAACCTCGCTCACCGTGCCGGGCATTCGTTACGTGGTCGATGCCGGACTGGCGCGGGTGAAGCGGTATTCGATTCGCAACAAGATCGAGCAACTGAAGATCGAAAAGGTGTCGCAAGCGTCCGCCAACCAGCGCGCCGGGCGGTGCGGCCGGGTGGCGGAAGGCATCTGCATCCGCCTGTATGACGAGCAGGATTTCCTGTCGCGGCCGAAGTACACCACCCCGGAACTGCTGCGCTCGTCGCTGGCCGGTGTGATATTGCGGATGAAATCGCTGCGCCTGCCGGAAATCGACAGCTTCCCGTTTCTCGATGCGCCTGAATCCAAGCGCATCCGTGACGGCCAGCAATTGCTGACCGAACTCGGCGC
>JAIFKV010000227.1 GCA_020049415.1 Betaproteobacteria bacterium | reverse complement strand
GGCTGACCCTGGTCGGCGCGCTGGCCATCGCCGGTTTGCCGCCGTTGAACGGCTTCGTTTCGGAATGGCTGTTGTTGCAGGCTTTTCTGCTGACTCCAGGCCTCAGTCAGCCCACCCTGAACATGCTGATTCCGGTCGCCGCCGCTTCCATCGCGCTGGCTGCCGCGCTGGCCGCGTATGTCATGGTGAAGTTCTTCGGCGTCGTCTTCCTCGGCCAGCCGCGCGATCCGGTTCTTTATCAGGCGCATGAGGCGGGCTGGGCGGAACGTCTGGGCATGCTCTGGCTGGCGGCGGGGTGCGTGCTGCTGGGTCTGTTCCCGGCGCAAGTGATCGGCTGGCTGGCGCCAGTGGTGCGTCTGCTGATCGGTCAAACCCTGATCAATGACGGTAACTGGCTGTTGCTGGCACCGGTTTCCGCCGAGCGCGCCAGCTATGCGCCGCTGCTGTTTCTGGGCGTGATGGTGGCGACTGTGCTGCTGGTATTCATCTGGGTGCGGCGCTTCTACCATGGTCGCGTGCGCCGCGCAGACGCGTGGGATTGCGGCTACCCGGAACAGACCGCGCGCATGCAGGATACCGCCGAGGGCTTCGGACAACCGATCCGCCATATCTTCGAGCTGTTCATGAATGTGGAGCGGGAAGAACCCGACCCGTTTGACCGCCATCCGCGTCATACCAGTGCATCGGTCGACAGGCTCTGGTTCATTGTTTACCAACCCATCGCCAAATGGGTTGGATGGTTGTCAGATCAAGCCGGCCGCCTGCAGCATGGCCGCATCCAGTGGTATCTGATTTACAGCTTCGCCACGCTGATCTTCCTGCTTGTTTTTGTGACACGGTGAGGGGCAAAGGACAAACATGACCGCCGGCATCCTCCTGCAGATTGCTCAGACCCTGTTCGCCATACTGCTGGCGCCGCTGTTGCTGGGCTGGGTCAATCAATGTCGCGCCTGGTTGCAAGGACGCGGCGCGCCGCCGATCACCCAGCCTTATCGTGTGATTCGCAAGTTGTTCCACAAGGATGCGGTGATCGCCCACCACGCCAGCCCGTTGTTCCGCTTCGCGCCCTACATGATCTTTTCCTGTATGGCGCTGGCCGCCGGCATCGTGCCGATGATCGCCAACGACTTGCCATTCTCGCCGGCGGCGGATGCCATCGCGCTGGTCGGTGTTTTCGCCTTGGCGCGGGTGTTCCTGGCGCTGGCGGCGATGGACATCGGTACCTCGTTCCCGGCACTGCTGATGGTGTTCTTCACCGCCAGCCTGATTTCGCAATCGACCGAGTTGCCGGCCATCGTGGAGTCCCTGGCGCACCGCGAGTTCGCCATCTATCCCAGCCTGGCGTTTGCGGCGGTGGCGTTCTGGATGATTTCGATCGCCGAAAACGCCCGTATCCCGGTGGATAACCCGACCACCCACCTGGAACTGACGATGATCCACGAAGCGATGATCCTGGAATATTCGGCGCGCCATCTAGCGCTGATCGAATGGGCGGTAGCGCTCAAGTTGTTCACCTATTCCGCGCTTGGTATTGCGCTGTTTCTGCCTTGGGGCATTGCGCCGGCGGGCGATTGGGGCGCGTTACCGCTGGCGGTGCTGGCGCTTTTCGCCAAGATGGCCGGCGGTGGTTTCCTGCTCGCCTTCATGGAAGCCATCAGCGCCAAGTTGCGCCTGTTCCGGGTGCCGGAATATCTCGGTACCGCGTTTCTGCTGGCGGTGCTCGGCATGTTGATTCATTTTTTGCTGGAGGTCTGAAATGGCCATGCGTAGGGTGCGCCGAGCGCACCATTTGCCAGGGTGCGCACGGCGCGCCCTACTCGGGGGCCGGACATGTCGTTGACCTATCACCTGCAAGTCGTCAACCTGCTGGCTGCGCTGCTGCTGCTGATTTCGTTCGCGATGCTTTCCCAGCGCCGCATCGTCGGTCTGGTGACGCTGTTTGCCTGGCAGGGTGCGGCGCTGGCACTGTCCACCGCCATCATCGGCTGGTCCACCGGTCAGCATCACCTGTATTACTCGGCGGCGCTGACGCTGGTGCTGAAGGTGATTGCGATGCCGTGGTTCTTCTACCGGCTGGTGAAGAAGCTGGATGTCGATCGTGACGTCGAACCAATGATCAACATTCCAACCACCATGCTGATCGGTATCGCTTTGGTGATTTTTTCCTTCAACCTGGCTTTGCCGATCTCCGAGCTGTCCGGCACGGTGATGCGCTCGACGCTGGGGATTGCGATGGCCTGCGTGCTGCTCGCTTTCCTGATGATGATCACCCGGCGCAATGCGATTCCGCAGATGATCGGCTTCCTGGCGATGGAAAACGGCCTGTTCTTTGCCGCTACCAGCGCCACCTACGGCATGCCGCTGGTGGTCGAGCTCGGCGTCGCGCTGGATGTGCTGATCGGCGTCTTCGTGCTGGGCATCTTCTTCTTCCAGATTCGAAGATCGCTTCATGGAAATCTACTGGCTACTCGGCATCCCGCTCCTGGGCGGACTGATGCTGGCGTTCTGGGGCAATGGTCGTTCGGCGCCGGAAGTCAACGCGCTGTTCAGCTTTCTTACCCTGCTGGCGGCGGCCTGGCTGACCGCACGCATCGTTGCGGACGGGCCGATGCTGACCGGCGGCGAAGGCTGGTTCTTTATCGACTCGTTCAACGTCTTCCTGGTTGCGTTGACCGCTTTCGTGGCGTTCACCACTTCGCTGTTCTCGCGCCCCTACATGCGTATCGAAGAGGAGCATGGCCGCCTCAACGCCAAGCGCCTGCGCATGTATCACGCCAGTTATCAGATTTTCATCGGCGCCATGTTGCTGGCGTTGACCACCAACAACATGGGTATTCTGTGGGTGTCGATGGAAGCCGCGACCTTGGCCACCGTGCTGCTGGTTTCGCTCTATCGCACGCCGGCAGCGCTGGAAGCCGCCTGGAAATACTTCATTCTGTGCGGCGTCGGCATCGCGCTGGCATTGTTCGGCACCATCCTGCTTTATTTCGCGGCGGAGAAGATTCTCGGCTCCGGCGGTACCGCGCTGTTGTGGACGCACCTGAACGGCGTCAAGGCGCAACTGGAACCGACTGTGCTGCAACTGGCTTTCGTCTTCCTGTTGGTCGGTTACGGCACCAAGGTCGGTCTGGCGCCGTTGCATAGCTGGCTGCCGGATGCGCACGCGGAAGGCCCGACGCCGGTTTCCGCCGTGCTTTCCGGTCTGCTGCTCAACGTGGCGCTGTATGCGGTGATGCGCTCCAAGGTGCTGGTGGATGGTGCGCTCGGCAACGAGGATGGCAACGGCATGGCGGGCAACCTGATGATGGGCTTCGGCCTGTTCAGCGTCGTGCTCGCCGCCTTCTTGATCAAGCGCCAGACCGATGTGAAACGGATGTTCGCCTACTCGTCGATCGAGCACATGGGCTTGGTCACCTTCGCCTTCGGCATGGGCGGCCCGGTCGCCAACTTTGCCGCGCTGCTGCACATGACCATGCATTCGCTGACCAAGTCGGCGATCTTCTTCGCCGTTGGCCACGCCACCCAGAGCGCCGGCACGCAAATGATGAGCGGCATCCGCGGTCTGATCAAAACCAACCCGACCATCGGCTGGGGGCTGATGCTGGGCACCGTGGCGATTCTCGGCGTACCGCCATTCGGTGTTTTTGCCAGCGAGTTCCTGATCATTACCACCGCAATGCATGAACATCCGTGGGCTACGCCATTCCTGTTGATCGCGCTCGGTGTCGCCTTCGCGTCGATCTTCGGCAAGGTACAGCCGATGGTGTTTGGAGAGACCGAATTGCCCAAGTTGCCGTATCAGCCCGCCTTGACCCCGGTATTCATTCACCTCGGTCTGGTATTGATGCTGGGTCTGTTCATCCCGCCTTACCTGGCGACGTGGTATCGCCAGGCCGCGGCTTTGTTGGGAGGCTGAGATGCAGATCAATACACAAGACTGGAATCTGAAGACGATCGCGCCGCACATCTGGCGCGGCCAGATGGAAGTCGGCCAACTGCTGGCGCTGGCGCATGCGGTGAAGGACGAGGGTGGCCAACTACAGGCGCTGTGGGGCTCGGATGATCGGCATCTGAATGCGGGGTATTCGATTCACGTCGCTTTCCATGCCGCCGCCGGCTTGGCCTGGGTCAGCGTTGCGTTGGCGTCAGAGGCGCCGGCCTATCCCGATCTGGCGCATATCTTCCCGCAGGCTGATCGCATGCAACGGGCGACTTTCGACCTGCTCGGCATCAAGGCTGAGGATGCGGTCGATGAGCGCAAATGGCTGCGCCACGGCGCTTGGCCGGCAGATACCTATCCGCTGCGCAAGGATTTCAGCGCCGCGCCGGTGCGCGAACTCGACGCCTATCCGTTCATCCAGGTCGAAGGCGACGGTGTGCATGAAATTCCGGTCGGTCCGATTCACGCCGGCACCATCGAGCCGGGGCATTTCCGTTTCTCGATCATCGGCGATCGCGTGCTGCGCCTGGAACAGCGTCTCGGCTACACCCACAAGGGCAGCGAGAAACGCTTTGAAGGCATGGACCTGAACACTGGCGCGCGTCTCGCCGGGCGCATCTCGGGTGACGCGCACAGCGCTTACGCCTGGGCTTATTGTTCGGCGGTTGAAACCGCCACCGGCAGTGCAGTGCCGCCACGCGCCGCCTGGCTGCGCGGGTTGTTTCTGGAAATCGAGCGCATCGCCAACCATCTCGGCGACCTCGGTTATCTGGGCAATGACGTCGCGCTGTCATTTGGCTTCATGCAGTTCTGGCGCTTGAAAGAAGACTGGCTGCGCCTGACCGCGCGCCTGTTCGGACACCGTTATTTGTTCGATTGCATCGTCCCTGGCGGCGTATCGGTCGACCTGAGCGATGCCGCGCCGTTGCTCGCCGAGGCTGACCGTCTGGAAGCGGAAGTGCGTAGCCTGAAAGCGATCTATGACGAACAAGCCGTGTTGCAGGACCGTTTCGTTAACACCGGCACCTGCAAACCGGAGATCGCCGCCCGCCTCGGTTTGACCGGCTTGCCCGGCCGTGCCAGTGGCCAGGCCTGGGATATCCGCGTGCAGTTCCCGCAGGCGCCCTACGACAAGCTGGATGTCAACATGGCGACGCACCGCAAGGGCGATGTGTTCGCCCGTTCCGAAGTGCGCTTTGCCGAGGTTTACGAAACACTGCGCCTGATCCGGGAAATCATTCGCCAGATGCCGACCGGTGCAATCCGTGCTGATCTGACTGCGACTGACGACGTGCGCGAAGGCCTTGGCTGGGTCGAATCCTGGCGCGGTCCGGTCATTGTCGCCGTGCGTATTGGTGCCAACAGCCGGCTCGACCGCGTGCATGCGCATGACCCGTCGTGGCAGAACTGGCCGCTGCTGGAAATCGGCATCATCGGCAACATCGTTCCGGATTTTCCGCTGATCAACAAATCGTTCAACCTGAGTTACAGCGGGCAGGATTTATGACCCAGCGTAGGGTGCGCGTTGCGCACCAGCCCTCGGTTTGTAAATGGTGCGCGCGGCGCACCCTACGGGAAATTTGATATGGCTACCCACCTCATACTCAAGAAAATCTTCAACACCGGCATCGTTTCCGAGCCCGCGCCGGAGGCCAATCTGTCACTGCGCCAGCGTGAACAGGAACTGCACGCCGACATCCTCAAGGTGTTCGGTCAAGCGGTGACCATTCGCCATGTCGATGCTGGCTCCTGCAACGGTTGCGAACTGGAAATCCACGCGCTGGGCGGGCCGCACTACAACATCGAGGGTATCGGCGTTAAATTCGCCGCCAGCCCGCGCCATGTCGACGTGCTGCTGGTCACCGGCCCGGTCACGCGCAACCTGGAAACCGCGCTGAAGCGGACCTACGACGCGACGCCGGAACCGAAGTGGGTGGTGGCAATGGGCGACTGCGGCTGCGGTTGCGGTGATATCGGTGCAATGTTTGGCGAGAACTATGCTACCTGCGGCAAGATATCCAGCGTTATTCCAGTGGATGTTGAAGTGCCCGGTTGCCCGCCGACGCCGACCGCATTGTTGCAAGGCATATTGGCGGCGGTGAGTGCGGCAAAGAAGTCGTTCTGACGCCAAACCGGGCGATTACGTCACCGGTTTCCTGGCTTGTTTTGGTCGCTTTTTAGCGGCGGCCGGTGCCTCGACAGCAACGTGATTCGCAGCCAAAACAGTCACTTCGCGGGCTTGCATTTCGGTCCAGATCTGGGTGCCGTTTTGCAACAGGAAATCAAGAAAGTGGCGCGTCGTCGGCGACAGTTTATTACCCTTCAGATGCACTGCATGCCAGTACCGGATCAGCGGAAAATGCTCGAAATCGAGCACCGCAATGAGCCCGGCGGCCAACTCCAGCCGAATGTCCTCAGGTACCGAACCCATGATCACCAGGTCATCCAGGTTCTCGCGCAGCCGTTCCACCACGCGTGCCTGGTTGGTGATGGTCAGGCGCGGCTCTACCGTCGGGTACTGGCGCAGGAAGGTGCCGAGCAGGTGCGGCATGAATTACTTGGCGGTGGTGATCGCCGCCAGCTTCAGCGGCCCCTTGATGCCTTCTCCCATGCTGGTCATGTATCGCCGCCCCCGGCAGCCATGCGCATCGCGGTGCCGGAGGCCAATCCCGGCCTGTCGATTGGCGCCGCGCTGGGGGTGACCTTTCCGTTCAATCTGTTCGTCGGCATTCCGGTTTATTACTGGATGGCGCTGACCATTCACCAACTCGGAGGTAGAAGTGAATACTCCCACCCATCTCTTGCTCACCATCGTTTGTGAGGCGCTACTGGAATCTGATCTGGAACAGGAACTGCCACGTCTCGGTGTCACCGGCTACACCATCGTCGATGCCCGAGGTCTCGGCGTGCATGGCCGTCGCAGTGGCGCCTGGCGCAAGGAAGGCAACATTCGGGTGGAGATTCTGTGCGCCCCGCAAATTGCCGACAGCATCATCGATTTCCTGCGCAGGAACTATGAAGCCCACTACGGCATGCTGATTTTTTCCAGCGCGGTGCAGGTGTATGGCGATTGAACTTTGAACCTTTGCAATGTCATCACAGTCGGGGTTGACACCTCGCTTTCAGCCCCGCCATTGGCGGGTTTATTTTTGGGCATCTGGAGGTAAATGGCTGTAACCGACAAAGATTGAGCAGATTGCTAAAGTTTCCCGCCGGGTTGTCGAAAAGGGGGTTCCTCGCGTGAGGAACCTACCTGACTTTAAAAGGAGACATCCATGCAAGCCCGCTTTTTGCAATCGCTCGTTTTTGCCGCTGCCCTGGCTTTTGTTGCCAGCCCGACCTTTGCGGTTGAAGAAACCCCCAATGCCATCCCCGGCGGCACGATGGTGAATGAAGTTCAGGCCAAGGCCTTGTTCGACAAGGGCGCGGTGTTCGTCGATGCGCGGGTATCGGCGGAGTATGCCGAGAAGCACATCAAGGGCGCGATCAACGTGATCTACAAGGAAATCCACAAGAAAGTCGGCAAGCTGGATCCGAAAGACTCGTTCGATATGAGCAAGTTGCCCGCCGACAAGAACAAGGCGATGGTGTTCTATTGCAATGGTTCGCCGTGCTGGCGCGGTTACAAGGGCGCGGACGCAGCGATCAAGGCGGGTTACAAGAAAGTGAGCTGGTTCCGCGACGGTCTGCCGGCCTGGGAAAGCAAAGGATTCCCCACCGAGTAAGCATCGTTTGCCAGATTCACATTAGTACCTGAGGAGAGAGAAACATGATCCATACCCTGCGCGGCCTGCTTGTTTTGTTGGCTACGGTCACTCTGCTATCTCTCCTGGCCCTGGGCGGTATGGCGATTCAGGCCTCTCGCAGCGGGGCGGCTTTGTTGAGCGAAGTCAATGATCAGGCGGTGGTGCCGTTGACGGTTTTGCAATCAGTGGAGCGCCGCCTGAAGGAAGTCCGATTCCGGATTGCCGGCGTGGCGCTGGAACAGTTGCCGACCGTGGGGTCGGCTAACCATTTGAAAGAGTCGCAAGCCGCTTTGCCGACCGAGTGGGGGCATTTTCGCGGTTTAGCGGCCGCATCTGCGCTGCCGGAAGCGGAAAAGGCGTTGCTGGACAAGATCGATAAAGGGATGCCCGGGCTGGATGCCTTGATGGCGCGGCTGATGACCGCTTATCAGAACGACGACCTGGATACGGTTAAAAGTATTCTGGAAGATGATTGGCCGCTGGTGCAAGGCAATGTGGTCAAGCCGATGGAGCAGTTCATGCCCTATTACCAGGGCGTGGTGGAGGCCTCGTTTGAAACGGCGAAGCAAGCTGCACGCCGCATGACATGGATCGTGGCGGTGTTGTTTGGCGTGGTTTTTGTGCTGGTCGGTACGACAATCTGGATGTTGCAACGTCGTTTGTCGAATCAATTGTTGGCGGCAAGAAGCACGGTTGAGGCGGTGGCGGGGTTTGATCTGACGCAGCCGATTGTGGTTTCCGGTCGTGACGAGATCAGCGATCTGCTGAAGAGCCTTGCCACCATGCAGGATCATCTGCGCGAAGTGGTCAGCCAGGTGCGTGAAGGTGCGTATTCGCTCGAACAGATGTCCGGCGAACTGGCCGGCGCCAGCGCCGATGTGGCCGGCGCCAGCCACCAGCAGGCGGAGTCTGCCTCGGGCATGGCGGCATCGATGGAACAGCTTTCGGCATCCATTGATCAGGTGCACGATCACGCCACGCTTTCGCATGATCTTGCCGCACGCTCTGGCGATGCCTCCCGCGATGGGCGCGAAGTGACGCTGAATGCCGCCGCCGAGATGGCGGGAATCGCAGAGGGCGCACGGCAGTCTTCCAGTCTTGTCGCCGAGTTGGGGACGCTGTCATCGGAAATCACCAACATCGTCAATGTCATCAAGGAAATTGCCGACCAGACCAATCTACTGGCGCTGAATGCCGCCATCGAGGCGGCGCGGGCCGGTGAACAGGGGCGTGGCTTCGCGGTGGTGGCGGATGAAGTACGCAAACTGGCGGAGCGGACATCGTCCTCGACGAAACAGATCGGCGACATGATCCAACGTATTCAGAGTGGCACTCAGCGCACGATGCAGTCAATGGAGTCTGGCGTGGCGCGCGCCAATCAGGGCGAGGAACTGGCGCGTCGAGCTGGCGAATCGATTGCTCAGATCGAGCAGC
The DNA here is from genome assembly GCA_020049415.1 of Betaproteobacteria bacterium. Lineage (GTDB taxonomy): Bacteria > Pseudomonadota > Gammaproteobacteria > Burkholderiales > Thiobacillaceae > PFJX01. The sequence goes on along the minus strand of JAIFKV010000227.1, from coordinate 5,210 downwards.
GCGCCGGTGAAGTCGTGCGCTCAGTCAATGAAATTCATCTCGCCTTGCGCGAGCAGAGCGCTGCCGCCAAAGATGTCTCGGCGCGCGTCGAACATATTGCTCAAATGACCGAAACCAATGCGGACGCCAGCCGGTTGACCAGCCAGAATGCGGCCCAGGTTTCCAGCTTGTCCGGGCGGCTGAACGAATTGGTCGCAGGTTTCCGGGTATGAATCCGCTCGCCTGGCCGGAAATGCACCCATAGGGCGGAATTCTGGCAAGTCTGCATGGGGGTAAATTGAACCGCGTCCTTGCCGAACCCACCCGGTGACACGGAATTATTCTGGAAAACCAGGTTTGCGGCTGCAAGCGGGGGCGCAGGTTTTAACCAATATTCAAGGCTATGAATCGGGGCGAAGATCGCAGCGCCTTTGCCGCAGATACACAATACACAGCGCAAGTTCTCGGCTGATAATGTGCCACTGAACCACAGGTTGCTTGATAACTATGCATAAAGATTCGTCGGCGCAAGGCATGGATCACGACATCCTGCTGGAAACCATTGTCGCCATCACGGAACAACGTGATCAGCATTCCCTGGAACTCAGTCTGTTCGCCTCGTTGCGCGAAATACTGCAACCCCGCTGCGGCTGTTTTCTCGACATCACGGCAACTGGCGTGTCGCGCAACGCGGTCCGCTCGCGTAATGAAGACATCGTTTTGCCGGACAACGTGATGGAAATCGCGCGTGAAATGTCCGACTACGATTTTCGTCAGGTAGAAACCCCGGAGATGGTCTACATGCTGGCGGTGATGGATAACAACAAAGCCGGCAATCGACGCTTTCTGCTGGTCGGCTTGACGGAGTGGACCGAAGTCGCCGAGCGCATTCTGGTGGGCATGGTGCGCGTCTATCAAAACTTCATGAAGCTGATGAGCGATAGCGAGAAGGACACCCTCACCGGCCTGCATAACCGACGCAAACTCGAATCTTTCCTGGCATCGCGCCTTTCCGCGCGGCTGCATGACCGCCGCGAAGGGGATAAATCGATCACTAATCCGCCCGACCCGAGCAAAGGCGAATATCTGGCAGTGCTTGATCTGGATAAATTCAAACGCATCAACGATAACTTTGGCCATCTTATTGGCGATGAAGTGCTGCTTACCTTCGCCAATATCCTGCGCGCTTCATTGCGCGATAACGACCGTTCGTTCCGCTACGGCGGCGAAGAATTCATCGTCGTGCTGAGCGAAGTCACTCCGGAGCAGGCTATTGGGGTGCTGGACCGTCTTAGACTCAACGTCGAAAAATATGTCTTCCCGCAGGTCGGACAGGTCACGGTCAGCATCGGATTCACCATCATCGACCGCCAGGACTTGCCGACCCGCATCATTGAAGAGGCCGACAAAGCGCTTTATTTCGCCAAGGAAAACGGCCGCAACCAGGTGCGCGACTACGGCGCTCTGCGCGCGGAAGGCGCAGTGGAAGACGCCCAGCACGATGGGTCAATCGAGTTGTTCTGATGCAAAGCAAGGGTAGGTCGGAGTGATGTGTGCGGTCGGAATAATCGGCCGCAGCGGAGAATCCGGCAAAGACCGGAATCAATCAGGCAAAGCAAATCCGCTGGCTTGAATCCGCTGGCTTGCTCTGGAAATGTGTGGCCTTGAGGCGCAAGCCTAAGCGACTGTCCATGAATAACCAGGACATTCTGGCTGCACGGGTGGGCGCGGTGCTGCGTTGCCGGTCGCTTGAAGGGAATGACCATCCTGCTTCCCGGCTTCCCTCGCCGCTCTGGGAGGCAAGGTATTGCAGGAATACATGGTCAGTCGCAAGCGCCAGCCGCTTCAATTGCGTTTTAACGACGCCTCTTCGATCACTACTTTGTAGGAATACCCCGCGCCAAAGTCCTTGTTGGTGTGGACAACACCCTTCACGGTAACCACTTCCCCAAGCTGCGCTTTTTCCATGCTGGTCACCAGGATGTCGTGGGTGTCATTCGCGGCGGAGCCTGAGCCGTCACGCAGATGAATCCAATTTTTGCCCATGATTCCGGGGTTGTATTTCACGATCTTGCCGCGAACCAGAATTGATTGGTCTTTCAGCTTGCCTGCTTGGGTGATGACTTCCGCGACGGTTTTGGCGTTGGCGCCGGTGGCTTTGGTGACCTGAATGTTTCCGATGTCTTGCGTCTTGTTGATTCCTGAATGCGCCGCAGCCATGTCAACGTTGGCGACGTGAGCGCCGCTGCCTGAGCCGCCCAGGCTGCCGAACAGAATCTTCGGGAAAGTCCGCTTCAACGATGTGCTCTCGAAGTTGCTCATCACCATCGCGTTTTCAATGGTGACTTGCGCGCCTTTCTTGACCGGCGCCTGGCTGACCGCAGCCCAGGTTTCGCCATCTTTGGTTTGCAGGCGCAGGTAGGTATAGGGTTCGACGTCCTTGACCTCAAGAACAGTCCCTTGAACAGCGGCGGGCGTGGCGGCAACGGAATTGCCTGTCCAGGCCAGAGGGGCTGAAATAATCAGGCAGATCACAAACAGGTTTTTCATGGACTTGTTACTCCTTCGGAATGGGTTTCGCAGACTAACAGCATCACGCCTCGGCCAAACGCGTCAACGTGATTTCGATCCGATGTGGATCAATTATTGGGGCTCCCAGGTTGGCATTGCGCGTCATTTGCTTTCCTGTTCCGTTGTGTCGTCCAGATGCGCCGCCCATTCGCGCCACACCGCCCAAGCTACCGCCAGCACGATCGGACCGATGAACAGGCCGACCAGACCAAAGGCCAGCAGGCCGCCCAAAACGCCAAACAGCACCAGCAGGAAGGGAATCGCGCCAACGCTGCTGATGAAAACCGGGCGCAGCACGTTGTCGATCTGGCTGACCACCGCCGCGCCCCAAATGAAGACGCCAATCGCTGCGCCAGACTCGCCCTGGAACAGCAACCATGCGCCGGCGGCGCCCCAGACCAGTGGCGTGCCGAACGGAATCAGCGCAAACAGCGCGGTGAGCACGCCCAGCGTTACCGGCGATGCCATGCCGGCGACCCAGTAGCCGATGCCGGCGAGTGTGCCCTGCACCAGCGCGGTGAGCAGAATGCCGTACACCACGGCGCGGGTGGTTGCGCCGGCGGCAGCCAGGTAGCCATGCGTGCTGGGGCCGATGAAACGGGCCATGACATGGCGCAGTTCGCGCACGATGCGAGCGCCGTCGCGGTAGAAGAAGAACAGGATCACCAGCACCAGTACCAGTTTGACCAGATTTCGCCCGATGCCGCCGGCCAGTTGTGCCGCATCACTGGCATGCGACGCGAACCAGGCCTTGAACGCGCCGATCACCCCTTCTGGATCGGCCAGCAGCGCGGCGCGTTGCTGCGTCAACCAGTCGCCCAGCCAGGGAACATTGAGTAGTACTGGCGGTACCTCGGGTGGCGCGGCAACGAATGCCAGCAAGGCGTGATACACCCCGCCCAATTCCTGCTGCGCCACCCAGGCCAGCCAGAGCAAGGGGCCGAACAGGGTGAGCCCGGCGATGCCGGTGGACAGGCTGGCGGCAAGCGTGTCGCGAGCGTGGCAGCGAACACGGATGGCTTCGGCCAGCGGCCAGGAGGCATAGGCCAGCACGCCCGCCCAGGCCAGCGGCGAGAAGAACGGCGCCAGCACCAGAAAAGCCAGCAGCGCCAGTCCGCTCAACGCCAGCCAGGGCGTCAGGCGGCGGCTAAAAGGCGAGGCTGGGGTCATCAATGTTTCTCGGTAGCAAGGGGGCGGCGGCTAGAAGGCACGATGAGTTTGGTTGAGATGCTTGGAAAAGCCACATTTTCTACCGTGCAAGCATCGACAGGAAACTGTAGGTGCGAATTTATTCGCACATAACGCATTGATTATGCGAATAAATTCGCACCTACATCGGTTCCAACTGAGCTTTCCAGGTTCATGATTGATGCGTTTATTCAGCCTCCGCTTAAGCAAGGCCGAAGGTTCGTTTTGCCGGTTTGGTTTCGACCTCGCCGGCTGGGGCTTATTCAGGACTTCTCGCATCGGCCGCCGCCCGCCCGAGAGCGTGTGACGCCAGCGGCAACGCGGCGAACAGGATCATTACCAATACCAGCAAACGCCAGGTCCAGGCCCAGTCCCACGCCAGCAAGCCGACGCCCAGTGCGAACAGGGTCAAGCTCAGGGTGGCGGCCTTGGTGGTGGCATGTTGTCGCGACAAGGCGTCCGGCAAGCGGTATACGCCCAGTGCGGCGATCAGCAGGATGACCAGCGCCAGACTGCAGATCAGCCAACCGAGGATTTCGTTCATTCCGATTCGCCTCCCGCCTGTATCTGAATCAGCCTCGCCCAGGCCAGCGTGGCGACAAATCCGACCACTGCCAGGCCGATGGCGACATCGAGAAACACCGTGCGCTGGCTGAGCAACGCGGCTGTCAGACTGAGGATGATGGCGACGGCGAACAACAGATCGAGGCCGATGACCCGATCGGCGAGGGTCGGGCCGACCAGCAGCCGGTGCAGGCCGGGCACGGCAGCCAGGCCGGCGATAACAACAAACAGCAGGCTCAGGCTCATGGCGTGGCTCCCGACAAGGCGCGCAGCGGCCGCACGAAGTCGCGCTGGATCGCCGCCAGCGTGGCCTCGGCCTGACTTGCGTCGAGCAGGTGTAGATGAATTTCGCGTCGCTCCGTATCGATCTCCAGACTGGTGGTGCCCGGCGTCAAGGTTGCCAGCATGCCAAGCAGGCTGGCGGCGCCTGGTCCGAGGTCGCCATAGTCCAGGCGGGCGAAGCCCGGCTGAACCATCACTCGCGCCGTAGTCCAGCCGGAGAGGACCAGTTCTTTCATAAAGTTGGCCAGCAACAGCAGCATGGCTTGGGGTCGTGTCATGTTTTGCGTCATGTTCCGCCTGCCTGTTGCCAGAAATTCGCAGTGGCGACTTGCGCCAGATGGATGAACGGTTCCGGGTAAAGCCCCATGACCAGGATCAGCGCGGTCAGCAGCAGCACTGCTGCATAGGCTGGAAGCGGAATGACCCCGGCGCTGGCGGTCGTGTCCGGATGCGCCTTCCAGAAGCCTTCCAGCCAGATCTTGCTCATCGAATACAGGGTCAGCAGACCAACCGCCAGCGCACCGCCACCCCAGATATAGCGTTCCTGTTCAAAGGCTTCGCGCAGCAGCATGAACTTGCCCCAGAAACCGGTGCTGGGCGGCACGCCGACCAGCGAAAAGGCGCTA
>JAIFKV010000192.1 GCA_020049415.1 Betaproteobacteria bacterium | reverse complement strand
TGGCCGGGATTTCATAACCTTCTTCGTATGGCCCCAGCCCGATCGGACGCGGCGTCTTGCGCGCCTGTTGCAACGGCACCATCTGCGCCACTGGCACGTTGCGACGGCAGATCTGCACCGTTTCGCCCGCCTCAACAGCGGCAATGTATTCAGAAAGCTTGGCTTTGGCTTCGTGGATGTTGATGCTCAACATGGCGCACTCCTGTCTATGTACTTGACCAAGTATATGATCAATTTAAAGGTCATAACAACAACGGCGCAACGGCAAAAACAGGATGTAGCGCTGCGGTTTTTCTTTGTCCATCAGACCTCGACGCTGTTTATGAGCGAACGCATCAAGACATGAATCAGCGACCGGACTGTCTGGCCCGCAACGTTTCCAACGCGCGCTCCAGAATGAACCGGTCGGACACATCCTTGTCGCGCATCGTTCGCTTGGTGAGCAACAGCCCTTCGAGATTGACCGTGCGGGTAGGCAGGCCATCCAGATCGACTGTCTCGGCATACTGCTTCAACGACTCATAGGTCTCGCCGCAGGCATTGAGCATGAGATCAACCACGAAAACATCAGCAACACGGATGTTCTCGCCTTCCTCGAACCAGGCGGGGTCGATGTCTTTGGCCGCCTGGCGGGCAGCACCATCAGAGCCTCGCGCACTTTGCGCCCAGCCTCCAGCGTAGCCGGCACGAGTATGTCGATGTCTGTGGTGGCTCGATGGTAGCCATGCGCAAAAAGGGCGTAACCGCCGATCAAGAGGTAGTCGGCGCCGTGGTCTTCCAAAGCACGGATCAGCGTTTTGAGGTCATCCAGCGTCGCCGGGCGGCTGAACGTTTCCATCAAGAACGCTCCATGGCGATTCTGGCCATGCCTTCAGTCAGAAGATCGAGATCGTGGCGGTTCGCGTCTTCGTGCGATTTGAAGCGATAAACCCCCTTCTTGATGAACGTGCGGTTGCCGGTCGGGAGGCGATGTATCTCGTCATTGAAACGAGCGCCTTCAATCAACAAAGCGGCAGACGCTGAGAAAGTAATCTCTGGCTGTTTACGGTGGCCCACGGTGCGCATTGATTCTCCATGGCTTGAATGACGCTCTTTGACCGAAGCGATTTGGCAACTGCATCCTACCGCATCACCGTCACAGGAAAGTCCGGCACGCTATTGGGCTTGTTGGTGGGCTTCCCGATTTCCCTATCGCACCCCGATCGGGAAATTCATCCCCTGCAATTCGCGCTGCGGCACCTGTTCGTAACCGAACTGTTTGTAGGTCAGTTCCGGCAAAGTCTCGCTGACAAAATCGGCCAGGCTGCCGACGGTGATCTGCTTGTCGCGGCCGGCGGCCTTGCCTTTCAGGCCTTCGATCAGCGCCCAGGTGAAGACGCCGTGGCCTTGATAGCCTTCCAGCGCGACTTGTGCGCTGGAGGACGCCATCAGGGTGGCGCGGCCGGTGGCTTTGACCAGACGCGCCATCGCAGTTTTTTCTTCGATGCCGCGCGTTTTCACCGCCTGGAAGCTGCCGCTGTTGCAGGTATCCAGCAGCACCAGCGATTTGCCGGCGCGCACCTTGGCCAGGTTTTCCTGGAAGAAGGCGTTGGACAGCGCTTGCTGGCGCACTGCCTTGTCGTCGGTGTAACGGAAGTCGACCGGCAGGAAGTAATAGTTGCCGTCTTCCCGGTCGGTGACACCGTGGCCGGCCAGGTAGAGCACAAAGACATCTTCCGGTTGCACCGTCGCCGCCAGTGTGTCGAACGCCGCGCCGATCTGGCCGCGCCGCACGCTATCGTCAACCAGTGTATGCACCTTGACCTCGCGGAACAGTGTTCCGCTGACGGCTTTGAGATGTTTCACCAGGCCATCAGCATCCTTCTTCGGATAAGTCAGGCGCAAGTCGCCGTCGCGGTATTTATCGATGGCCAAGGTCAGCACATGCAGCGTCGGCTTGCCCCCGGCCGGCCCGCCCTTGAGCGTCAACTTCAGTTCCACCGGCAAGGATTCAATCTCGCCGGTTTTGTTGAAGGCGGTAACGACGATGGCGTTGTCGCCCGGTTGCAGCGAGATCAGGCGTTCCTCGTCCAGACAGTCCTGCGCTTGCGCGCCGCCTTTGCGCTTCAAGCCACGGTCGCCTTCGGCCAGCGCGATGGTGATGCCGTTCAGGCGCAGCACCCGCTTGCCGATGCCGCCGCCGGCATCGCAGACCCGATATTTCAGTGTGACGTCGCGGCTCACTAAACCGCCTGCCGAGGGCGCGGTGAACTGGACTTTCGGCGCATCGCCACTGGCCAGCAGCCGGGTCAAATCCACCGGCGGCAAGTTGGCGGCATCTTCGCCGCTGACCACGCGCTGGATCAGATCAGGCCGGTACAGCGCACTGTACAACTGGCCGCCGGTGACGAAACGACCTTCCTTATCCTTGCCCTGGTTGACATGCCAACCAATCAAATCCTCCGCGCCGGGGCTGGCATCGAAATAGCCATTCGGTGTCCACAACACCCAGCGTTTCTTGTCCGGGTGCGGATAAAAAGCCATCTGCTCCACACCGTCCGTGGCGCGGTGCCAGCGGATCGTGCCGTCGCCATAAGCCGCCACCACCCAGCGGCAATCGCCGGAGACGTTGACCGCCCAGACGACGCCGGGCACGGGCTGTTGCCAGACTTGCGTGCCGTTGCGGTCAAAGGCGCGCAGAGACCAATCCGTGCCCAGCACGAAGGCGGCCCGCTCGGCCGCACCCTGGGGGAACAGCGCCAAGCTGCGGGAGGTTTCGTATTGATCCAGCTGCAACGGCTGGCCGTTGAGGCGGGGGGTGGTGGTGTATTTCCAGCCGCTGATGTCCAGGCCGGGGGCGGTGAGCGTGGGGGGCGATAGGGAGGCGGTGCTCAGGGCCGCCGGGTCGGCGCTCATTTCCGTACTCAGGCGGCGGCTGGCGCTGTCGAACCCGGCGGGGGATTTGCCCCACTGTTCGTAGCCAAAGCGCACCTGGGCGGCGTCGTAGGCGAGGGTAAAGCCTTCATGGTTGTCCCGAAAATCTGCCACCGCCGGGGCGTGGAACAGCACGCGCTGGCCCGTGGCCGTCACCACGCCCCAGTTGGGTCCAGCGCCACCAAAGACCAGGCGGCCATCGGGCAGGGGGGTCAGGTCCATGATCGTCTCTTTGGCCACCGGCCAGTCTTGCGGGGCGGCGGGGTCTGCGTTGTTATGGATGGCCCAGCGGCGGATGAAGTGCTGGCCGTTCTGCCGCGCCCGCCCCGCCGCAAACAGCGCCCGGCCGTCGCGAGACCAGGCAAGTCCATAACCCAGAATGTCGTTCACGTCCCTCGTCTCGGGCGCAGCCAGCAGGCGCAAGTCATCGCCATCCAGCACGTTGACGGCGGCAGTGTCATCAAACCCCACAGCAATGCGCTGGCCATCCGGCGCGTAGCGGGCGGCAAAGGGGCGCTTGCCGCCGGGGGCCGATTCGCTTGCCAGCCGTTGCAGGCGCTGGCCCGCCCAGCGGTACAGCCGCACCTGGCCGTCCCAACTGGTGGTGACCAGGTGCTGGCCATCCGGGCGGAAATGGACGCTGTAGCTATCCGCGCCATAGTCGCGGTCTTCCGCCAGCAGACGGCCATCGGCCACGTCGAACAGGCGCAGGCCGTTGTTGACACCCAAGGTGGCGGCCAGGTGGCGGCCATCGGGGGAGAAGGCGAGGTGGAGGATGACATTGGGCAGACCGGTGATGCGGCGCAGCAGGCGGCCGCTGGCGCGGTCGAAGAGATAGATGTTGTAACCATCGATTGCGTTGTAAGTGGAACCATTATTCCACTGCGTCCACCCCCCCAACGCCACCGTCTCCCCCGCCGGGCTCGTCGCCACCGCATACAGCTTGCCCTCATTGCCCGCGCCCAGCGGCGGGCGCAGGGTGCTGATAAGTCGCCCGTCCTTCAGATCCCACACTCGCGCGGTCTTGTCATCCGAAGCGGTGACCAGCCAGCGCCCGGCGGCGTCAGTGGCGATGCTGCGGATCATGGCGGTGTGCTCGCCGGGGTCGATGCGCAATATCGGGGCGGTGGGCGGTTCGCCAGCCAAGGCGGCAAAGCCGGACAGACAGGCCAGCAGAGTTAGCAGGGAGACGAACAGCCGGTGCGGGCGGAGGCAGGCAAAGCGGTGCATGCGGGTATCCCTGGAATGGGATGGTGTTGGGTTGCCGGATTGTCGCCTGAGTTTCGCCCGCTTGGGGAACGGGACGCTGCGATTGATGCGGTTCGCTTTGCTCTGATAAAGCCCCTACCCTTCGGTAACCGCAGCCTACAAAGCTACGTAGCTTCTTAGGGCGCAATAACCGAAGGGCATTGCGCCGGATGTTTTGTGCGGAGAAGGAGGGTGCAATGCGCTGCGCTTATTGCACCCTACCCGGCTGCTCCGGCTACTTCGCTAAGCCGCCAGCAACTCCGGCGCGCGTTCGACAGACGGTGCGGGGCGCTGTTCGGTCATCCACAAGTCATAGTCCATCTGCATGCCAAGCCAGATTTCGGCGCGACCGCCGCGTTCAGGGCCGAGCCAGGATTCGATGCGCAGCGCCATTTCCGGGGAGATGCCGGCATGTTCGTTGAGGATGCGTGACAGCGCGGTGCCGGTGATGCCCAGTTGCCTTGCCGCGTCGGTCACGGTCAGGCCCAGGGCCGGGAGGATGTCTTCGCGCAGTGTCGCGCCGGGATGCGGGGGATTGAACATGCGGCTCATCGCTTTATCCTAGTTTTAATCCTGATAATCAACCAAACACGGCGCACTCCGTCAGGCTGCTAGCGCTCACCGCCAGCAGCGTCGGCTTTCGCGATAAAGCTGCTAAGCCGACCTACGCGGCTGGTGGTGGGTTGGGGGTTGGGGGACGGGCGTCTCGCCCGTCGCCGAGTTGGCAGACAACAGCATCGGATTACCCGATAAACCCGCTAACCCGACCTACGTGGCTACCGCTGCCTCACTTCACCACCGCCACCGGGAAATCCTGCACCGTACTGGGTTTGGTGGTGGTGGGGGTTTGCTGGTTGTGGGTGAGTTGTTTGACGCGGTCGGCCAGCCAGGTGTCGAGTTCGTTGATGGTGACCGCGCCGTCCAGGGTGTAATCCGCCTTGCCGGCAAACCCTTCGACCAGCGCCTTGGTGAATGCGCCGTTGTTCCATTCGCTGTTTTCCAGCGAGAACTGGCGGCCGGTGGAAGACGCAAACACCACCACGCCGTTTTCGGCTGCGGTGAGGTCGTTGATCACCGCAGTAATGTCGGCCACGCCACGGCGAATTTGCGTGCTGCTGCCCAAGATGTTGCCGGAGTGGCAGGTGTCGATGAACGCCAGCGTCTTGCCGGGCAGGCTGGACAGGGTCTTTTTCACCTCGAAGTAGGGCACGGCGGTGCGGCGCAGGCGATCCGGGTTGGCGTCTTGCGGCAAGAAGTAATAATCACCGTCGGCGTCGTTCACCCCATGACCTGCCAGGAACAGCACGCCGACATCCTTGGCGGTGACCTGGCTGCGCAGCCAGTCCAGGCCATCCAGCACCTGTTCCGCGCTGGCGTTAGGCAGCACCTGGGTGATCACATCCTTGTACAAGGCCGACTGTTGCTTGAACGCTGCGGCGAAGTCCTGCGCGTCCTTGGCGGCGTAGGCCAGTTTCAGCGCCTTGTCGGCGTAATCCGACACCCCCACGGCGAGCACATACAAACGCGGCTTGGCGACGAATTCCTGCGTCTTGCGCCCGGCAAACAGCAGCCGCGCGCGGACAGCAACGCTGGCGCCGTTCTTGTTCTCGGCGATCAGCGACAACTCCAGATCGCGTTCCGGCAGGATGATTTCCAGACGCTGCTCGCCCTCCACACGCGCTGGCTTCAAGCCGCGTTGCAGTTCCAGCGGCCGGCCATCCACCAGCACCTTGATGCCGGTGTACGGCGCATCGGCCGGGCTGCGCACGCTGAAGCGCAGCACCTGCTTGCTGGTCTCGAAGCGGTCGCCGTCCTGATGCGACAACAGGCTGACCACCGGTGGCAACACGTCAATGATGCGGGCCTGCTGGGTTCGACGGCTGGATTCAGCGTTGGCCAGACGCAGCGCCTCCGCCTCGTCCTGCGCCTGCACTACCCGGGCCAGCACATCCGGGCGATAGAAGCGGTCACGGAAGCGGCCGGCCGGGTAGAAGTCCGCCGCCGCGTCCTTGCCGTTGTTGACATGCCAGCCGATCAAATCCTCCGCGCCAGGGCTGGCGTCGTAATAGCCGGAAGGCGTCCACAACACCCAGCGCTTCTTGTCTGGATGCGGATAGAACGCCACCTGCTCGACACCATCCGAGGCGCGATGCCAGCGGATGGTGCCGTCACCATAAGCCGCCACCACCCAGCGGCCGTCGCGGGAGACGTTGACGGCACAAACGACGCCAGGTACGGGTTGCTGCCCGGTTTCACGGCCGGTGCGGTCGAAGGCGCGCAAAAGCCATTCGGTTCCCAGGACGAAGCCCCTGTCGTCCGGGAACAGCGCCAGGCTGCGAGATCTTTCGAATGGCTCCAGTTGTAGCGGCTGGCCGTTGAGTTTGGGTGCAGTGGTGTTTTTCCAGTCGCTGACTTCCAGGCCGGGAGCGCTCAGGCGCGGCGCACTCAGGCCAGCACTGGTGACAGCGAGGAAGGCGCGGGCCTGGCTGTCAAACACGGCTGGGGATTTGCCCCAGGGTTCATAAGCAAAGTGCACCTGGGTGGCGTCGTGGGAGAGTGTGAAGCCTTTGTGGTTGTCCCGAAAATCCGCCACCGCTGTGGCGTGGAACAGCGCTCGCTGACCCGAGGCGGTCACTACGCCCCATTCAGGCACGCCGCTGGCTAAGGCCAGCCGGCCAGCGGGCAGGGGCACCAGATTCATGATTATGTTGCTCGCCACCGGCCAGTCGAGCGGGCGACCGGCTTGGTTGTCGTCTATCGTCCAGCGGCGGATAAAGTGCTGAGCATTCTTGTTCGCCTTGCCCGCCGCAAACAGCGCGTTGGCGTCGTGCGACCAGGCGACGCACCCCAAGCTGCCGTTCACCCCCGCCGTGTCTGGAGCATAACGCAAACTCAAATCCTCGCTATCCAGCACGTTGACGGCGGCGGTGTCAGAAAAACCCATGGCAATGCGCCGACCATCCGGTGAGTAGCGGGCGTCATAGGGCTGCTGGCCACCCGGGGCGGCTTGCTTGGCCAGCAATTGCAAACGATGGTGTTCCCAGCGATACAAACGCACCTGACCGTCCCAACTGGTGGTGACCAGGCGGCGGCCATCCGGGCGGAAATGAACGCTGAAACTGGAGTCGCCATAGTCGCGGTCTTCGCCAAGCAAACGGCCATCGGCGACGTCGAACAGGCGCAGCCCGTTGTTGCCACCCAATGTCGCGGCGAGGCTGCGGCCATCGGGAGCGTAGGCGAGATGGAAGATTACATTGGACAAACCGGTGATGCGGCGCAGCAGGCGGCCGCTAGCGCGGTCGAACAAGAGGATAGATGTACCGCTTTCGCCAACTTGTAACCACCCGCCCACCGCCACCGTCCGCCCATCCGGCGATATTGCCACCGCATACAGCTTGCCCTCGTCGCCCGCCCCGATCGGCGGGCGCAGCGTGGTCAGCAACTTGCCATTAGCCAAGTCCCACACCCGCGCGTTCTTGTCATCCGAAGCGGTGACCAGCCAGCGCCCGGCGGCGTCAGTGGCGATGCGCTTGATCGTGGCAGTGTGCTCGCCGGGGTCGATGCGCAACATCGGTGCGGTGGGTGGCTCGCCAGCTAAAGCGGCAAAGCCGGACAGACAGGCCAGCAGACTCAGCAGGGGGACGAACAGGGCGGCGAACATGCGGTGCGGGCAGAGGCAGGCAAAGCGGTGCATGGGGTATCCCTGGAATTTGGTGGTGTTGGGTTGCCGGATTGTCGCCTGAGTTTTACCTGTTTGGGGTGGGGTGCGCTGCGGTTGATGCGGTTCACGTTGCTCGGCACAGCCTACAAAGGAACGTAGCTTCGTAGGGCGCAATAACCGAAGGGCATTGCTCCGGATGTTTATGTGCCGCACCTGGAATGGTGCAATGCGCTGCGCTTATTGCACCCTACGACTAATTGCAGCCGAGTTGGCGGCAGACTTCATCATGGAGCCTGGTCAGTGCAGCGGGTGTGAGGTTGCCGAATACGCCGACCACACTCTCTTGATGCAGGCTGTAGAGCCGGGAACTGCGCAGCCAACTGGGCTTGGGCAGCACACCGTGCTGGAAATCGCTGCTATCCAGGGCCACAGCGTCGGTATGGCCCGGCTGCGAGGTAATGGCGACGACCAGAAAATCGCCATAGGCGTCCGGGTCGCTCAACAACAACACTGGGCGGCGTTTGTGCGCGGTCAGATCGGCAAACGAAACAGAAGCGGAAACGGAATCAGGACGACATCACCGCGTTGATATGTCATTCCAGACCTCGTCATCGGGGTTGTGCCAGGTGTGGTTCATGCTGGCTTGCTGTGCGGCGATCAGGTCGAGCGTGGTATTGCGTTCGTCGGCGCGCTGGCGCAGATATTCAATGTAATGCAACGCTTCGATGGCGAGCCCGTCAGGAAGTTGGCGGGCGGCTTCGTAAATGATTTCGGCGGTATTCGGCATGGTGTTTGTCCGTCTGGCAGATGTCGCTGGCAAGCATAAGGGTCTGGATTGCGCATGTCGATGTTACGTCCGGGTGTGTGTTGTTACGCCCTCAAAACAACGACGACGACAACTCCTGTATCGCCGCCAGCATGCACCAGCAAACGGGTGGATGCGCCTTCTTCCAGGCCGCTGCCTTTCAGCCCGCGTAGGGCGGAAAAGCGGGCTTTTTCGCGCCTTCCGCCGTATGCACCGAGCGTTGGCGGAAGGCGCCGCGCTTTTCCGCCCTACGTCCTGCCGACCACCCCCACTTATTTGTGCCAGCCGCCGTAGCCTGGATGCAGCGTAGCGAAATCCGGGCTACCGGGCTACTCGTGTATCACCAAGGCATCTCGATGAAGTTCCACGAAGCGATGCATGCCAAATGCCGCCTCGATGCGTGCAAAATTCCGCCGCACCAGCATTTCCAATTCGGCATTGGCAATGTTTCCCGTGGCGACCAGAAGCAGGCTGGATGGCTGCCCGGCAAGCAGGAATGACTGCACAAAATCATCATCCTTGGTTACCACGATGCGCTGCTCACGGCTGGCGCAAGCAATCACTTCGGCATCTGGCGTGCGATTGCCCGCTGGCAAATCCAGAGTGTGCTTCGCGTCATGCCCGGTCTCGGAGAGCCAAAGCGCCATGCGTCGGGGCAGCTGCGCATCGACCAGGAATTTCATGCTGCCAGAAACTCCATTTGTTTTACATGCGCCAGACGAGCGGCGTAGGACAACACCGCGAGGATGTCTTCACGTTCCAGATCTTCGTAGTCGGCCAGAATTTCCTCGGTACTCATGCCTGCCGCCAGCCATTCCAGCACGCCCTCGACCGGATAACGCAAGCCGCGGATGCAGGGTTTCCCGTGGCAAATGGCCGGGTTCATCGTGATGCGTTCGTTCATTGCGGTTCTCCAGTAACAGTGGAATTTGGGCGGCGGCGGTTAACCCGCCCTCAAAACAACGACGACGACAACTCCTGTATCGCCGCCAGCATGTCGCTGTCATCCGTTACTGCTTGCGCCACCGCGCTGCGACAGGCGGTAACCGGGTCGATGCCGCCGTTGATGAGTTTGCCGGCATGCACCAGCAAACGGGTGGATGCGCCTTCTTCCAGGCCGCTGCCTTTCAGGTTGCGGGTCATCTGCGCGAACTTCACCAGTTTTTCCGCCAACGCGGCGTCGACGCCGGATTCGGCGGCGACGATCTTGCGTTCCAGTTCGGCCACCGGGTAATCGAATTCCAGCGCCACAAAGCGTTGCCGGGTCGACTGTTTGAGGTCTTTCAACACGCTTTGGTAGCCCGGGTTGTAGGAAATGGCCAGGCAGAAATCGTCGGACGCTTCCAGCAACTGGCCGACTTTTTCCATCGGCAAGGTGCGGCGGTCGTCGGCCAGCGGATGAATGACAACCATGGTGTCTTTGCGCGCTTCAACGATTTCATCCAGGTAACAAATACCGCCGACGCGCACGGCGCGGGTCAACGGGCCATCGACCCAGACGGTTTCGCCGCCCTTGACCAGATAGCGGCCGACCAGGTCGGAGGCGGTCAAGTCGTCATGGCAGGAGACGGTGATCAGCGGGCGGCGAATCCGCCAGGCCATGTATTCCATGAAGCGTGTCTTGCCGCAGCCGGTCGGGCCTTTCAGCAGGATCGGCAGCTTGTGTTTGTAGGCGGCTTCAAAGATGGCGATTTCATTGCCGACGGCCTCGTAATACGGCTCTTTCTGGATAAAGTGTTCTTCGGGGGCGAGGGTTTGGGCGTTCAAAGCGGAACTCCAGATCAAGGTGGCGGGTTAAAAGGGACGGGGATCGGTACATTTTCGCCGCCAGCGAAGAAGGCGACTAGAAAATTAGTCCACCTTCTGCCGCGCAAGTTTCGCCGGCAAATAATCGCGCGTGGTTTTATAGCCGGATTCGAACAAGCTGTTCTTTTGTCCAGGCGTCATGTGGAACTCCAGCGGCGACATGCCTTCGGTCTCGATCAGCACGGTATTCAACCAGAGCGCATCGCTCATGTATTCGCGCGAAAGCGTGCTCATGAAGGTTTTGATCAGCATGAACATGTAATCGGCCACCGGCAGGATGCGGCGCGCCGGATGCTCGGCGGCAACCCGGCTGTCACGCAAACGGAAACAGAATACCGGTGTCAAATCGCCGCCCCAGTCGCGTATCAGACCGTCCTCGGCGAGGATGCTGCCGTCGACCAGAACATGGCGGCCGTAATGATGAAACGGGAACAACAGCGGGATCGAGATGGAATACAGCACCGCCCGTGCAACCGGCAAATCCGGCGAGTTCTTGCGATTGAAAATAACCGGCTGACCAGAGCGCACATCGGTAGCGACAACATTCAGGTCGATTTCGCAATCCTTGAAACAAGCGCCCCCGATTTCGCCTGACAGCCATTGTTCAAACCGCTTGCCGTTGGACAATCCACCCCGCAACAGCAGATTCAGCAGCGAATAACCCCGAAACTGGCTGAAATCGACATCGCGAAACAACTGCCGCATGTATTCGGGCGATTTGCCGAATGCCGCCAGCGCCGCCACGACGCTGCCGCCGGAAACACCGACAAGGTGCCGGTATCCGTAATTCATGTCGCGCAACGCCGTCAGGACGCCGACATGCGCCGGCAAGCGCGTGCCGCCGCCAGCCAGGATGGGCACGATGTATTGGGATGGGGGATTCAATTGAACGACTCCAAGCGTTTCGGCGGCGACATTATCAACGTGAACGCGCGACTGCGGGGCTAACCCGGGCATTCATGAACGGTTTCTGAGTACCTGACTTGCACCGGTTTGCCGACCGCTCGAACCAAGACGCGTTTCTGCTCGTTGCATCGGCTTTCCACCGACGCAACCCGATTCCAACACATCACCAGTCAATGTAGTGAATTCGCGACAGCAAAAGCACGCTTTAACGACTTTTTCCAGGCGCATTCAAAACTTACTCTTGGGTCAGGCCAGATCAACCGTTGCGGCAGTCGGAGAGGCTTGGGGAGACTTATAAAGCAGACAAAAAGAACTAAAAAGCGGGCGATTCCCCCAGCAGAAACAGCGTGCTGCACATCATCAAGACACTACAAACAATATCCAATAGAGGATGGAGATCAAGATGCAACAGTCAGCGCAGCAAGAGTCGGCGGTTTCAATCGCCATGCCCAGCCGGGAAGAGCAATTGGAACAGACCATGCATGAATTTCTGCTTTGGCTGGAACACACCAAAGGGCTCACGTTATGCCATGTCTTCAAGCCGCAGTACGACTGGTACATGCCGTCATTTTCCAGCAAGCAGAAATTGGCGCACGAATACCTGGGTGCGATGAAATTCGATCAATGATCCGGCCCGGACAAAGCTCATTTGGAAGCACATAAATGACCACAAAAACCACACCCAGCGGCAAGCCGGCGACGGTGAAAAAAACCGCGCCGGCAAAGCCGGTTGCGTCAGCAAAGCCGGCAGTTGAAAAACCTGCGATCAAGATGGCCCCTGATGCCATCTTTGAAGCCACCTCCAAAACCACCTCCAAAGCAAAAATCGTCACCCGGAAATCAGTACCCGCAGCTTCGACAAAACGCGAACTGGATCTCCACGAGTTGCAAAGCATGATTGCCACAGCAGCTTATTTCCGGGCGGAAAAACGCAGTTTCGAGGTGGGGTTCGAACAGGAAGACTGGTTGATGGCCGAACAGGAAATCAGCCGGATGCTGTCGTCCTGAGTGACCCGCCCGGCGATCACAAAGCAGCCAGACACGGTCAAATTTCAGCGTTACTTACATAACAAAACAGGAGTTAATCATGGCAAATATCATTCGCTACTCACCATTCGGCGATCTGATGGACGAGATGTTCAAGAACTTCATGACCAGCCGGCCGATGCGTTTCCTGGAAGAAGAAACCGGCATGCAGATGCGCACCGACGTCTCCGAGGATGACAAGTCTTACACCATGAAAATGGAAATTCCCGGCGTCAAAAAAGAAGACATCAACATCACCATCGACGGCAACCGGGTCAGTGTGAGCGCAGAGACCAAGCACGAAAGCGAGGAAAAAGAAGGTAGCAAAGTGGTGCGCAGCGAGCGCTATTACGGCAAGGTTTACCGCAGCATGGCGCTGGATAGCGATGTCGACCAGGACGCCGCCGATGCGCAATATAAAGATGGCCTGTTGACGCTGACCTTGCCTAAAAAAGCCGGCTCCGCAGTCAAACAATTGACCATCACATAAGCTGCCTGGGGAAGCCGGCAATCAAGCGCGGAGATGGTGTGGGCGCGCAAATCCGCACGCTTTCTCCGCGTTGATGATCATGCGGGGGCAGCATCATTGGCATCACTTTCCAGCCTCCCCGCTTCATGCCTGGCGGCATCAGCCTCAAAGGAATCCAATGTACAAGAAGCCGATCGAGACTGAGGCGCTGCGCGCATCCGCTGAGGCACGTCTAGCCAACAAACCGGCTTCGGCGCCGAATCGTTCAGCGCAAGAGTTGTTGCATGAGCTGCAGGTGCATCAGATCGAACTGGAAATGCAGAACGATGAGTTGCATCGAACCCAGAGTGCGCTGGAAGAATCACGGAACAAATATGTCGATTTGTTCGAGTTCGCGCCGGTTGGCTACTTCACCCTGACCCGCACCGGGATGATCGACGAAGTGAATCTGACCGGGGCCAAACTGCTGGGCGAAGATCGAAAACATTTGCTGCACCATCGTTTCGATCGTTTCGTGGCCCCGGAAGACCAGAACAGATGGCATCAGCAACTGATGCGCATGAATATCAACAGCGGAAAACAGACGGTCGAACTGTCGCTTCGACGCATCGATGAGACGCGCTTGCATGCCCGCCTGGATTGCCGCTTTCATGCCAATGGCGATCTGCTGCCGTTGGTCCGCATCACCCTCACCGACATCACTGAAAGCAAACAAGCGGAAGAAGAATTGCGCATCGCCGCCATCGCCTTCGAGACGCAAGAAGGCATGTTGGTGACCGATGCCAACGGCATTATCGTGCGGGTCAATCAGGCATTTACCCGCTTGACGGGCTATTCCGCCGAAGAAGCGGTGGGCAAGACGCTGGCGCTGCTTAAATCAGATCGTCACGACGAATCATTCTTGCAAACGCTGTGGTCCGTGCTGCAAGAAAAAAAGCACTGGCAGGGTGAAGTCTGGAACCGCAGTAAAAACGGCAAAATTTACGCCGAGTGGATGACTATTTGCGCAGTCAGCTCGCCCAGCGGCAACACCGCCCATTACGTTGGCACCATTTCCGACATTACCCAGAATGGCGAGGCGGAAGCGGAGATTCACCGCTTGGCGTACTACGACCCGCTGACCAAACTACCCAACCGTCGCTTGTTGATAGACCGGCTTGGCCAGGCTCTGGCGGCAAGCAAACGGAGCGATCGCTTCGGCGCGGTGCTGTTTCTCGATCTCGACCATTTCAAGACCCTCAACGACACCCTCGGCCATGATTTCGGCGATTTATTACTGACCGAGGTAGCGGAACGATTGCATAAAGCGGTGCGCGAGGGCGACACCATAGCCAGACTGGGGGGCGACGAATTCGTCGTCGTGCTGGAAAACCTGAGCATCAATCTGGACGATGCGGCGATACAGACCGAACTGGTCGGAGAGAAGATACGCGAGTCGCTGGCCGAACCCTACGCGCTCGAAGGCCATGAGTTTCATGGCACCACCAGCATCGGCATCGTGTTGTTTCACAATCACGATGAAACCGTCGAGGTCTTGCTCAAACAGGCCGATCTGGCGCTCTACCAAGCCAAGGCAAACGGACGTAACTGCCTGCAATTCTTCGACCTGGCGATGCAAACGACACTGGATGAACGCAGCGCGATGGAGGCGGATCTTCGCCAGGCGCTGAATCTAGGCCAGTTGCATATGTATTACCAAGCGCAAACCGACCGCGAACAACGGGTCATCGGCGCGGAAGTATTGTTACGCTGGCAACACCCGCAACGCGGACTGATCATGCCGGACGCGTTTCTGCCGCTGGCGGAAGAAACCGGGCTGATTCTGCCGATCAGTCGCTGGATACTCAAAAGCGCATGTGATCAATTGAAAACCTGGTCCACCGACCTCGCCACCCGCAACCTGACCCTGGCGGTAAATATCAGCGCGCGGCAGTTTCGGCAAAAAAGTTTCGTCAACGAAGTGAAGCAATTATTGGCCGAGACGGGAGCCGACCCGCGCCGCTTGAAGTTCGATCTGACCGAACGTCTGGTGGTCGCTAACGTGACCGATACCATCAGCAAAATGCTGGAACTGAAAGCCCTCGGCATCGGTTTTTCAATGGACGACTTCGGTACCGGCTATTCCTCCTTGTCCGATCTGAAGCGACTGCCACTGGAACAAATCAAGATAGACCGCAGCTTTGTCGGAGAACTGACCACCGACCCCAACGATGCCGCCATCGTCAGAACCATCATCACGATCGGACACGCGCTCGGCTTGACGGTGCTGGCCGAAGGCGTGGAAACCAAAGCGCAACTCGACTATCTCAAGCATTACGCCTGCAGCAACTATCAAGGCAACATGTTCAGCCAGCCGACGCCACTGAATGCATTCGAGAAAGCGCTGGTCATCCATTGATCGCGCCGACCGGAAATATTTGACTTGAGGATAATTCGATGATGACATGCATGGACATCACAAGACCTGATTAACCATTGGCCGCAGACAAAGGCCTGGGTAGAAGGAGAACACATGCATGATCCAGCCTCCATCCTGGTGGTGGAAGACGAATTCATCCTGCGAGAGATGCTTGCGGAAAATCTGCGCGACGCCGGTTATGAGCCCGACAGCGCCGAAAATGGCGAAGATGCGTGGGCGATGTTGCAAGCCAATCCTCAGCGCTACAGCACGGTTTTACTGGACCGGCGCATGCCCGATATGGATGGTCTGGAAGTGCTCCGGCGAATCAGGGCGGAACCGATCCTGGCGCACATCCCGGTAATCATGCAGACCGGCATGACCGAGCCGGAAGATATCCTGGCCGGCCTGCGCGCCGGCGCGCATTACTACCTGACCAAACCGTTCACCTCCGAGACCTTGCTGGCCATCGTGGCCACCGCCGTGGGCGACTACCGGCGCGCCCGCGAACTGCAACATGAGGCCAGCCTGGCCACCCAGACGCTGCGGCATTTAACCAGCGCGACGTTCCGTTTCCGCACCCCCAGCGAAGCGCGCGATATCGCGGCCATGCTGTCGCACGCCTGCCCGGATGCGCAAAACGTAGTGCTCGGTTTGTCTGAATTGATGCTCAACGCTATCGAACACGGCAATCTGAGCATTACCTATCAAGAGAAAACCGACCTCATCGAAGCGGAGGCGCTGCACGCAGAAATCGCCCACCGCCTGGCGCTACCCGCTTACGCCGAACGCTTCGCCACCTTGGTCTATGAACGCTTGGACGGAAAAATCCAGTTGCTGATTACCGACCAGGGCAATGGCTTCGATTGGCGGAAATTTCTCGATATCGACCCGGCGCGCGCTTTCGACAGCCACGGCCGCGGCATCGCCATGGCCCGCATGCTGAGCTTCAGCGAGCTGGAATATCGAGGTCGGGGCAATGAAGTGCTGGCGGTGGTGAATTTGAGCCCACCCGGCTGAGCCAAAACCGAAGTTGCCGGGGCGCGCAATACGGCCCCCTATGAAATCAAGATCGTCTGCAGCGCTTTCGCCATGAACGTTTGTGCGGCGATCAAATCCTCGGTCATTTCGCTGACTTGATTGGTACTCTGTTTCTGCCGAACCGCTGCTTCCAAGGCTTGGGCGCGAACATGCAGATCAAGCAGACCGAGAGCGCCAGAAGTGCCTTTGACTGAATGGGCCGCATCGCGCAGCGCTTCCGCTTCACCGCCGGCCAGCGCCTTTTTCAAGCGTTCATTCGAGGCTTGCGCACCTTCGGCGAAGTGGGACAACAAACGCAAATAGCTGGGCACTCTGCCCATCATGTTGTTCAGGCCGGATTGAACGTCTATCTCGGTCAATTTAGCCAAAGCCGCCAGTCGATCGGCCTCGGTGGTTGGCGCTGCGGTTACTGGCGGGGCGGTTTCGACTTCGGCATCCTCTTCTGGCGGCAGCCATTGCAGCAGGGTTTCATACAGCAACTCGCCACTCACCGGCTTGGCAACATGGTCGTTCATGCCAGCGGCCAGACAGCGTTGGCGATCCTCGGCGAAGGCGTTGGCGGTCATCGCGATGATCGGCAGCGACGCGCGTCCGGGCAGCGCGCGAATCAGACGAGTCGCCCCGATACCGTCCAATACCGGCATCTGCATATCCATCAGCACGAGGTCGTAATCTTGCTTTTGGACACGTTCCACCGCTTGTTGGCCGTTCTCGGCCAGGTCGATCTGCAAACCGACTTCACCGAGCAGATCGAGCGCCACTTCCTGATTGACCAGATTGTCTTCTACCAGCAGCACGCGTTTGCTGCGACGTCGGCGCAAGGCGTTAGCCAGGTGGTCCCAACGACTTTCATCGGTTGCGGCAACGCTATCAGCCAACATCGGCGTCGACTCCGCCGGCGCATCATTGCGCGCTTTCAGCAAGGTCAGTTCCAGCCAGAAGGTGCTGCCTTGGCCTAACTCGCTGTCGACGCCGACTCGGCCCCCCATCAGTTCGGCCAGACGTTGGCTGATCGCCAGGCCCAGCCCGGTGCCACCATACTGCTTGGTGGTTGAGCTGTCGCCCTGTTCAAAGGCGTTGAAAATGCGGCTTTGCTGTTCCGGCGAAACGCCGATGCCGGTATCCGCGACAGCGAAGCGGATAGCAATTCCGTCGGCGGATTCATTCAGTTTGCGAACGATCAGGGTGATGCCGCCGCGCTCGGTGAATTTGACCGCGTTACTGGCGAAATTGACCAATATTTGTCCCAGCCGCATGGCATCGCCACGTAGACGGGCGGGCAGGTCGGCGTCTACCCGCCGTTCCAGCGTCAGTCCCTGTAGGCGAAGCTTGTCGGCGACCAACCCCTGCACCGTGTTCAGAAGCGACTCCAGGCGGAAGTCGGCGAGCTCCAGTTGCACCTTGCCGGCTTCGATCTTGGAAATGTCGAGGATGTCGTTGATCAGCGCCAGCAGATGCTTGGCGGCAGTGGTGATCTTGTCCAGCCGTTCATCTCGCTTGCTGGCGTCAGCGTCACGCCGGAGCAGTTCGGTCAGACCGATGATGGCATTCATCGGCGTGCGAATTTCATGGCTCATGTTGGCCAGGAAGGCGCTCTTGGCCTGGTTCGCCGCTTCCAGTTGGGCGGTGCGTTCGAGCACCAGCGCCTCCAGATTCTGCCGATAACGCTCCAGCTCCACCTGGGCGACGTGCCGTTCGCTCACATCGTTGAGGATGGCGATACCGCCGGTGAACTGACCCTTGCTATCCAGCAATGGTGAACAGATGACGGCAATCCAGGTGGTCCGGTCAGTCAGCGTGGCCTGATACTCGCCTTCATACAGCCCTTGTTCACCCGCCAGGGCGGCGCGCAGAGCGGGCAACAGACGCGGATCCCGGATTTTCTTCAAATCCAGGCCAAGGTAGTCGGCCTGTGGGCGGCCGAAAATTTCGGCAAAACGCTTGTTACAGAAGGTGAGGATGAGGTCCGGGTCGAAATGGAAGATACCCACCGGGGAATATTGCAGCAGCAAACGATAGCGTTCTTCGCTGGCGTTCAGCGCCGCCTCGGCTTTTTTCTGTTCGGTGATGTCGCGCACACTGCCGACCATCCGCTGCGGCCGGCCGGATTCGTCGTACTTCACCACGCGCCCCCGATCCAGCACCCAGATTTCGCTGCCGGCGGGCTGGCAAATTCGATGGATGCTTAGATAATCGCCCTGGCCCGCCAACGTCAACTGCAGATTCTTGCCGACCTGGTCCGCATCTTCCGGATGCAAAAGATGGATGAAATCTTCCAACGGATGTTCAAGATAGTTGTCATCCAGACCCATGATTTGGCACCACAGTGAGTTGTGGCGCACCTGGTTACTCGCCAGATCCCAGTCCCAGACGCCCTCGCCGATCGCGGCCAGGGCATATTCAAGCCGCAGTTCGCTCTCTTCCACCTGCCGCTGAGCCAGTTTCAGCTCGGTGATGTCATTGGCGATGACCAACAGTCGATCCTCGCCAGCGGGGCCTTTCAACGGTTTCTTGATCGACTGAAAGAAGTGCACCGCGCCGCTGGTGGCGTCGGTCGCTTCCTCCTGCACCACTTGGGTGATGCCGCCCAGCATGACTTCACGGCAATTTTTCAGATAAAAATCCACCTGCGCCTGATTCGGGTTGAAAGCGCTGTCGCTCTTGCCGATCAGGCCTTGCGGCGTGGTGCCGTAGAGATCCGCCAAGGCGCGGTTACCGAGCAGAAAATTGCCGCTCCAGTCCTTCATAAAGATGAGATTGGGGTTCTCGTCGATCACCGTGCGCAGCAGATTGCGGCTATCCAGCACCGCCGTCTCGACTTGCTGACGAACCATCTCGGCGCCGACCCGACCGGCCAGAATGCGCAATCCGGCCTGGCTGGACTGGATGTTGGGGAAAGCGGTGCGGGTGACAAGGACGATCACGCCGAGATGATGCCCGGCGATATCGACAATGGGATCGCCCATAAAGGCATTGGCGGACAGTTCCGCCAACATCCGGTCACGCGGAAAAAGCGTTTGTACCGAATTCGGGTAACACCGACCAGGTTGTTCCAGTACGCCCTCGCAAGGCGTGCCTTGCAAACTGTAGGTCCGCCCCGGCGCAAGCAACTCGCCGTCCAGGCAAGCCGCCTCGATACGCATCAGGCCGGAATCGGGCTGATGCAGCGCCACATGCGCGTAGTCGGCCCCGAGGGTGCGGGCGGCGAATTCCACCAGATCGTTGAGAAAGTTCTCGCCGCCATGCTGCGATACGAATCGCGCAGTGCCGTTGAGCGTGTTCTCCTGGCTCATGCGCGCGGTTTCATCCATCACGTAGCCGCGCAAACGCCGAACCCGACCAAACTGATCCCGCTCGGCGACAGTGAAATCGTATAGCCAACGCACTTGACCATCCGGCAAGATCAGGCGATAGCGCTGTTCCCAGGTCTTCAGGCGGGTATCCGCCATGTTGGCGGCAACGGCTTCGATCTCCCGGTTCAGGTCATCCGGATGCACGCAATCGGCAAAACGGAACCCCGGCGCCAGCATCTGCTCGGCGCTGTAGCCAAAAATCTGACCAATGTTGGACGAGGCGTAAACCAGCGGCCAGTTCTCCTCGTTCCGCCAGATCAACACGCCAATCGGCCCCCCCGCGAACAGGTCACGTTCCGCCTGCAAATCGCGCGCCAGCGCTTCAGCCCTGGCCTTGGCCTGCACCAGTTCTGCGGCTCGGCGCGCGGTATCGAGGAAAAATCGCACCCGATTCGACAGTATGGCGGCGTTGATCGGCTTCAGCATGAAGTCGGTGGCGCCCACCTGCTGGGCCGACTCGATGGCGTCGAAGTCCGCCTCTTCCAGCATCATGATGATGGCCAGTTCAATCCCGGCCAGGTTATGCATCCATTCACTCAATATCAGACCGGACATGTCGGACAGTCTGTAGCCCAGCAAAACCAGGTCCGGGCGTCGGTCGCTGAACAGCGCCATCGCCTGTTGGCCAGCCGCCGTCTCCACCACCTCGATGCCCTTGCTCTCCAATGCAGCGCGCACCAGAGCGCGCAGCGCGGGATCTTCATCCACTAGCAGAATAGTGGGATGGGTCGACGCAAGGATTTGCATAAGTGGCATGTGAGATAAGGGTTAGGGGTGGCCTGGAGCCTGTCGGGTGCGTTGATTTCGGCATTTCGGCGAAATTTCTGAAGAATTTCCGCAGAATTTTTTGCACGCGTTTTCTGTTTTGCATGCACCAGATCAACCTTGCAGCTTCCTCCCACGCGCACATGCCATCGCCACGCAGCGGAGGTGAATCTCGCCTGCCGGCAAACGAACCGCTAAGCTTGCGGGCCTCGCTTACAACGCACGCAACATGATCAGCACAATTCATGACCTGGTGCTTCATCCCGACTCTCGGCCGGGTTTGCTGGATGCCATCAAGGTGGAAATCGAACCCTTGCCGACGGGAGGGCTTTGCCTGATTTTCCAACTCAGCGGCGATCTGACTCACCTCCGCCTACCAGAAGACAGACCCGCATCGCGCGCCGATGATCTCTGGCGGCACACCTGTTGCGAGGCGTTCATTCGCACTGCGGGCGCGTCGACTTACCGGGAATTCAATTTTTCACCGTCGTCGCAATGGCAGGCGTATGCCTTCACCGCCTACCGCGCCGGCGGCTTGCTGGAGCCGGCGGCCGACCCGAACATTGAATGGATGATGTCATCGAAACAGCTTAGGCTGCTAGCCACGTTGCAAGCCGCCGACCTGCCGCCAGGTCCGCGTTGGCAAGTCGGCTTGAGCGCGGTGATCGAATCCAGCGACGGCGACCTCGGCTATTGGGCGCTGCGCCATCCGCCCGGCAAGCCCGACTTTCATCACCCTGATAGCTTTGCCGTGGAACTGGAACTGACATGAAATTCGGACTCGACCGCCTGCTCACCGAACCCGCACTCCGCCGCCCGCTCGCCGGCCGCCGCGTCGCGCTGCTGGCGCATCCCGCCTCGGTCACCGCCGACCTGACGCATGCGCTCGATGCGCTGGCGGCGCTGCCGGATATCCATCTCGCCGCAGCCTTCGGCCCGCAACACGGGCTGCGCGGCGACAAGCAGGACAACATGATGGAATCGCCGGATTTTCTCGACCCGCAACTCGGCATCCCGGTGTTCAGCCTGTACGGCGAAGTGCGCCGGCCGACGGCGGCGATGATGGACAGCTTCGACGTGCTGCTGGTCGACCTGCAAGACCTCGGCTGCCGCATCTACACCTTTATCACCACCTTGCGTTATGTGCTGGAAGAAGCCGCTCGATTCGGCAAGACCGTGATTGTGCTCGACCGCCCCAATCCAGTCGGCCGACCGGTTGAAGGGCTGACTTTGCAGCCCGGCTGGGAAAGCTTCGTCGGCGCCGGCCCGATGCCGATGCGGCACGGCCTGACGCTGGGCGAAATGGGGCTTTGGTTTGTGCGCTCGCTAAAGCTGGATGTCGATTACCAGGTCATCGCCATGCAAGGCTGGCAACCGGAATCCGCGCCCGGCTTTGGCTGGCCGTTGGGCGAACGAAACTGGATCAACCCCAGCCCGAATGCGCCCAACCTGAGCATGGCGCGCTGCTATGCCGGCACGGTGATGCTGGAAGGCGCCACGCTGTCGGAAGGACGCGGCACCACCCGACCACTTGAATTGTTCGGCGCGCCGGATTTTGGCAAACCCAATATCGCGCCGCGCCAGATCATGGCGAAGATGGCGCAACTCGCCCCCGACTGGCTGGCCGGCTGCCGGCTGCGGGAATGCTGGTTTGAACCGACTTTTCACAAACACGCCGGAAAACTGTGCGCCGGCATCCAGATTCACGTAGAAGACGCCGCTTATGACCACGTCGCGTTCAAACCCTGGCGGCTGCAAGCGCTGGCGTTCAAAGCGCTGCGTTTATTGCAGCCGGACTATCCACTCTGGCGCGACTTCGCCTATGAATACGAACATCACCGCCTCGCCATCGACTTGATCAACGGCGGCGAAGGTCTGCGGCAGTGGGTCGATGACGCGCAAGCGACGCCAGGCGATCTGGATGCGCTGACCCTGCCGCACGAAGCCGCATGGCGAGAACACTGCGAAGCGGTAAAGTTGTACCGATGAAGTTGAAGCTTTGAAGTTGAATCTTTGAAGTAGCCTTATTCATCCAACTCAGTCGGCGGTTCTACCGCCCTCGTCAACGCTGCTTTGTCTTCGTCGCTCACCCCAGGCAGCGCCGAAATCACCCGCCAAAATGTTGCGCCCGTCAATTTGGCTGCTTCACGTATATCGTCGGGCAGCGCCGGATCGTTGACGCCGTTACTCAGATGACGACCGGCATTCACCGCCAGTCGAGCCAACTTGGCGCGCAAACTTTCGTCACCGCGAATCAGGTGATTGATCAACTGCGGCAGATTCAAATCTTCAATCAACAACAACGTGACATCGAGAAATGCAAAACCACAGGCTTGTTTTTGCGCTTCCTCGCTGCGTGTGGCACGGCCGCTTTGCAATTCGTCCAGCGCCAGTTGCGGCAACTTCGGCGCGAAAGCCCATAGCTCCACCTCTCCCGCATTGGCCAGCAGCGCTGCCATCGCGAGTTCGCCCGAGTCCATGTCGTAATGCAATGCACCCCAGCCGGAGGCGATACGCGCAGCCAGCGAGGCGCGCGCTTCGCAAGCGATGAAGCCGGCGTTATCCGACGACACTTCCGGCGCGATTTCAATCTGTTCGCGCAGCGCGTCGGTGCCCAAAGACAGCACCACCCCTAACGGGGTAGTGATGTCGCGCGCCAGGTGCCGGGGTAACCGATTGTTGGCGGCCTTGATCAAACGCAATGCCAGAAGGGGGTCGTCAAGCAGCAGGCTGGCATAGGCTTGCGCGGAAAGTTTCTCGCTCGCGCCTTGCTCCAAAGCATGCAAAGCCAACTTGCTGGCCGCTTTGATCGGCTGCTCCTGATACAACAGATACGCCGCCCATTGCGCCGCACCCCACCAGCTTTGACCGGGCATCGCCAACCCTTAACGACATGGAATAACGCGATTTATACCCAAAAACCAATCACTACAGACAATTTTGCCAGCGCTATCTTGAGTTGGATCAAAACGGCGGCGGACTGACGAAGAACATTGCCAAGCCGGAGGTCGGGTGCGGCACCGATAACTCGCACGCATGCAGCAGCAAGCGACTGGCGCGGGCGCGCGCCGTTGCACCGGCATAAAGCGAATCGCCGAGTATCGGATGGCCGATAGCGCTGAGATGGACGCGAAGTTGATGGGTGCGGCCAGTAAACGGCTCCAGTTCCAGGCGCGAAATGTTCAGTTCAGCATCGGTATGCAATACCCGCCAATGCGAGACGCTCGGCTTGCCATTGATCGGATCGACGATATGCAACGGCCGGTTCGGCCAATCCAATGCAATCGGAAGATCGATAACCCGCCATTCGCCCTCCGCACGGTCGAGCAAATCGATCCCTTCGACCAACGCCTGATAACGTTTGTGTACCACGCGTGCGGCAAACGCCTGGTTCAACGCGCGTTGCGCCGCCAGGCCGCGCGCCATCACCAGCACTCCGGAAGTATCCATGTCCAGCCGATGCACGATGAGCGCGTCGGGATAGCTGCGCTGTACGCGCGCGCTTAAACAATCCTGCTTGTCGGGACCGCGACCGGGCACCGAAAGCAGGCCGCTGGGCTTGTTCAGTACCAACAGGTCGGCATCGGCATGGAGGAGTTCAAAAGCTGCGCCGTCGGGGGGGGCGCCGGGGTCGGAATCAAATGTCACGAAGCAAGTCCGCCGAGGTCAACGACTGACCCGCGCCTGACCGTCAGACTCAAGCAGGCGGACGCGCTCACCCACCATGAACTTCTCGTCGTGATCTTCTTGCACCACCGCGATGGTGCGGCCAGATTCGAGGCGGAGGGTGATTTCCACACCGGCCTTGCGCGTCGAACCTTCTTCAGCCGCCGCGCCGGCCATCCCGCCCACTACCGCGCCGAGCACCGCGCCGATCGCCGAACCTCGGCCTTTGCCGGCGGTGCTGCCGGCGATGCCACCGATGGCGCCGCCAGCCGCCGCACCGATACCGGATTCAGTCCCTTCCAGCTTGACCGCGCGAACATATTCGACCACCCCGATTTGAACATCGTAAACCCGACGCGCCTCCCCACGTTCATAGTCGTCACCGCCGCGTCCGCTGGCGCAACCCGCCACCAAAACTGCTGTCAGCAAAATCCAGAATAGTTTCATTTTCAACTCCTTAGAGTGAATAACCGTA
Source organism: Betaproteobacteria bacterium (assembly GCA_020049415.1). Lineage (GTDB taxonomy): Bacteria > Pseudomonadota > Gammaproteobacteria > Burkholderiales > Thiobacillaceae > PFJX01. The sequence continues at coordinate 12,574 of JAIFKV010000192.1, read as the reverse complement.
TTCCAATTTGAAGCGATCGGCGACCTCATCCCAAGTGAAAGTGTGGTTCTGCCCGCCCCGCTGAGCAATTTTGATCGCCCCCAACAAACCAGCCAATCGACCGCAAGTTGGCCAGTCCATGCCCTTGTGCATGCCGGTCATCAAGCCGGCGCGATAGGCATCACCGCAGCCGGTCGGATCCACCACTGCGCTGGCCTTTGCCGGCGCAATCTCGTGTACCTGGCCATCGGCGTAAATCTGTGAGCCATCGCCGCCCAGCGTGACCACCAGCGCGCGCACCTGCTTCGCCATCTGCTCCAGCGTCTGGCCGGTGCGCTCCTGCAACAGCTTCGCCTCATAGTCGTTGCAGGTCAGGTACTCGGCCTGACGAATGAAATCGAGCAACTCCTCGCCGTTGAACATCGGCAAGCCCTGACCGGGGTCGAAAATAAACGGGATGCCGGCTTCGGCGAACTGGCGCGCATGCTCGATCATGCCCTGGCGCCCATCCGGCGACACGATGCCCAGTTTGATGCCCTCAGCCAACGCCACTTTGTTCTGATGCGAGTAATTCATCGCCCCCGGATGGAACGCGGTGATCTGGTTATCGGCCAGGTCGGTGGTAATGAAAGCCTGTGCGGTAAACGTATTGGCGACGCGATGAATCAGACTGGCGTCGAGCCCGAGTTGCTTCACCCGTTCGGCATAGGGGGCAAAATCATCGCCCACCGTCGCCATGATCACCGGCTCTCCGCCCAGCAATTTCATGTTGTAAGCGATATTGCCGGCGCAACCGCCATACTCCCGACGCATATCCGGCACCAGGAAGGCGACGTTCAGAATGTGAATCTGCTCGGGCAGGATGTGATTCTTGAAGTGGTCATGAAACACCATGATGGTGTCAAAAGCCATGGAACCGCAGATCAGGGTGCGCATTGGAATCTTTACGGGTGGTTAGGTTAGAGAACGGATTCTCGCGCCGGAGGCGGCGAAAAAACAGCCCGAGCGGTCGTGCCGCCGGGGTCGGACGACAACTAGGAGACTAGAAAATCAATTCTGCCAGAGCAGTTTGCTGTGCAGCCAACCGGTGTTATCCACCTCATCGATAACCTGCACCCAATCTCCTTCGACGCCAATCACCTTGAACGCGTAATACTTCTCCACCTGATCAAGCGGGGTCTTGCCATGGCTGGTGCCGGGGCCGCTGCGGACGTTGGCGATGTTTGCCTTCACTACCGCGCATTTGATCTTGTCGGTCAGCAGGTTGCGGAAGATCCAGTGAGTGTCGCCGTCCACATCCTCGACCTTGTACCAGTCGCCAGTCCGGCCAAGCTGCTTCAACGGCATGTATTTGTAAACTTCCCAGGTTTGCTCGTGCTGGGTGCCGGGCCCCTTGCGCAGATTGGCTTCCGGAACATGCACACAGGAAGCGGAAGCGAAACCGGCAATAGATAAAGAAGCGATAGCAAGAACTTGAACAGACTTTTTCATTGGAAAAATATCTCCTGGATGCAATAAGGGGGAAAGTGAAACAGCCTTGGCGTTATCAGCCAGGCCAAGCGTAATTGTTTGCAGCCGTATTGTTTTTTTGGATATTTTACCGCGCCCGCCGTGATAGGTTCCAAACCGAGCTTCAAACCACCGCAATCAGCACCTGCGCATGAAGCGGCAAACCACAGCCAGCGCTGGCGGTATTGGGTGGATAAACAATTCCATATTCCGCTCGGCATGCAGCCGCAGCATGGTGCGCGCCAAGCCATCGATGACCGGTTTCAGCGGCGAGCGTCGGCTCGTCTTCAACCAGAAGGATGCACATCAGCGGGCCTCCTGGCTAACTTTGCCCCTGACCTTCTGGCCAAGCTGGCGACCATCGCGGGCATCGATTTTCAGTTTGATCAGTGCGCCATCGGCCCGAAGCAGTTTGATCTCGTAGAGCCAGCGGCCGTCCTCGGCCTCAAGTTCGACTTCCATGATCTGGCCGGGCTATTCGCGTTCGATGCGCTACAGAATCGTTCGCAGGGGCAGCACCTCTCCCGCCTTCAACTTTTGAGCGCCGCCAGCATCAGTGCCGGTAGCCCACATCCAGGCCCAACCGAAGTATGGTTCTGCGGCCCGCTAGGTCTGGCCAAAAATCTGCAAACCGACCTGCAACAATCATGGCGCGGCAACTATCGCTTTTATCAGGAGGCATTCGAAATGCGCTAGGAGCGCTGTCGGACTTTGATCTTCGATAGCAAAATGGTATCCGCCAGACTTTGGCGGCAACCACTTGAACAGAAAAAACGATGAACTTTTTTCAGAAACGTACCGCGCTTCGCATCGCCGCTGTCAGCATTGTTCTGGCCTCCCTGACCAGCCCTGTGTCATGGTTCATTGCCCGGGAACGGGCAGAAAAAAGCATCGTTGCGCTGGCCATGGAGGAATCTGGACGCCTGTTGCACCATTACGATGCGCTCGATCTTTCCGGCACGATGGCCGCCGAGCATGCCGCAGCCGCCGCGAAAACCATTGCTGGCGGCTTGTTCGATATCGCGGAGATTTATGACGCCCAGGGGCGCAAGCTTGCCGAATCGATGACGCACGCAGGCGCACTGCTGGAATCGTCCCTGCCGAAACATGGCCGGCCAACCTATTCCTCCGCCACTTATGAAAGTCTGCGACTGCCGGATGACCGCTGGGTTCTGCGCGTCTTTGTCCCGTTGCACATTTCCGAAACCGACACCAACGGACCGATCACCGGCTATTTCGAAGGGGTACGTGTCGTTTCCGCCTGGCAGCGGGGGGAAATAATGTCCAGCGCCTTGACCACGGCATTGATGGTCAGTCTCGCCGCCCTGCTTTGTGGCGCGGCAATCTATCCAGTGGTAGTGCACTTGTCGAACGATAACGAGCGCAAGGCGCGCGAGGTGCTCGATTCCCATATCTCGATGATGGAATCGCTCGGCCGCGCCATCGCCAAGCGCGATTCCGATACCGGCGCACATAATTACCGCGTCGCCTGGATAGCGGCGCGTATCGCCGAGCACCTGCAACTGTCAGGCTCCGAGATGCAGGCGCTGATTGCAGGCAGCTTTCTGCATGATGTCGGCAAGATCGGCATTCCCGATGCCATCCTGCTGAAGCCCGGCAAACTGGACGCCGAGGAAATGTCCACCATGCGCACCCATGTCCAACAAGGCGAGGAAATCGTCACCGGCATGGGTTGGCTCGACGGCGCGCAAGCCGTTGTCGCCGCGCATCATGAGAAATGGAATGGAAGCGGCTATCCACGCGGCCTGGCCGGCGAGGCGATACCCTTGGCGGCCCGAATTTTCGCCATCGCCGATGTATTCGACGCCCTATGCTCGAAACGCCCATACAAGGAACCGATGTCATTTGAAGCCAGCATGGCGATTCTGGACGGCGACACTGGCAGCCATTTCGATCCCGCCGTGATGGCGGTGTTTCGGCCGATGGCAGGGGAGATCTTCAAGCGCCTGAACAACAGCAGCGAAGCCGACTCTCGGCAACTTCTCGAAGAACGCATACGGCAGCACTTCGAAATGTAGCGGCCGGTTCGAACCGATGTCGTTTTGCGCGGAGACCAGGCATACGGCGGAAGGCGCGATAAAGCCGCTTTTCCGCCCTACGACTTCTCCTCGACCATCAGGCGCGGTATACCAATCATCCTTGAAACCTTTGTTAACCGCGTCCGAGTATGGGGTCACCCAATTGGTGAGCGACATCGAAGGCGGTGAAACGGACAGCAGCAGATTCAAGGTTAAAACTTCACCTCACAACGACCTTCTGCCGAATTGATTTCCCGTTCCGGCCCCATTGCCACCGCCGGAGCCCGCGTTGGTGACGGGATATTCCGGATGACAGTAATCGGCGCCAAGACTGCAACAGCCGGTTGTCACACCGGCGCTTTTCAGGCCGGCATCAAAGGCCCAGTAATGGCTATAACTTCCCGCGCGCAGGTTTTCAAAGACGGCTTTTACATCCGCCAGGTTGCTCACCAGCGCGATGTCGCGATCGAGGTCGTTAACATCCGTCACTTCCACCATACAGCCGACTTCCAGGCTGGCCTGCGCCGAGGCGATACCCATTGTGTAGAGCGTGTCATAAAGATTTTGCAGCGTCGGCAGGGTGTAGCGCCCGGCCGGAATCGCGGCCAGCGTCTCGGCCGAATAACTGGCTGCGGGATTGAGTACGTCCGAGACGCTGAGGTTGTATTTCTCCAACAACGACTGCACCGCAGCTTCATGCTGCGTTTCGGCATTGTTGGCGATGTTGTACAACTGTGAGCTGGGGTGAACGACATTCAGCGCAAGGTAGACATCCTTGGCCAATTTTTCCTCGTTCCACATGTAGGCTAGCGTTTCTTTCTGCGCGTCGGTCAGCACATTGGCGGGCAGGCTGCTGACCAGCAACTCGGCGGGAGTTGCCCCGACCAGTGCCGCGGCCTCATCCGCATCGACCATGTCGACCGAACCGCTCAGCTCGGCGATGAGTTGCCGCTCCAGCGTGGCGGTGTCGGTGGTCATGTTCTGGTAAGCATTGATACGCGCTTGAATGGCGTTGGACAGGTTCGCCAACTCCGTGGTGGTGAGCGTTGCCACGTCGCTGATGTGATGTGTCACCGCGTATTTGTAGAGTTCATCGCTGAGCGCGGCGATCATGCGGTCTTGGCTGGGCGTGTTGTTCAACAGTTGTTGTTGGGTAAAACCCATCACTAAAAGGCTTTCCAACAACGTGCTGTTGCTGGCAAGAGTCGATCCAAGTGTGATGGCGAGCCCGCTCTGGCCGCTCTTGAGGGTCAGCGTTCCCGCCTTGACGTCACCCGTATCGACAACGCCGCTGCGGTTGAGGTCGATATAGCCGCCCAAACTGCTGATCGGATAGGTCGGCGGCATATTGAAGCGATAAACGCCATTGCCGAGATGAGCGCCATGTTTGCCACTGGCGTCGATGAGCGTCGACTCAAGCAGAGGGCCGCGTTCGACTGTGATATCCGTTGCCGTGGCGGCGAAGCCAGGGGTCGTCGGCGTGGCGGCATCGCCACCGTCACCGCCACAACCGGCGAGCAGGGTGCTGACCATGCCGGCCAATAAAATATTCTGTCTGCTGAGTGTTCGTTTCATGAGGTTCTCTTTTCTGGTTAAAAAGTTGTTGTAAATAGTTGGGCTGCCACTTCATGGTCGATCAAGAAGTGGCAGAAAAAAAGCGACTGTCCATGAATAACCAGGACATTCTGGCTGCACGGGTGGGCGCGGTACTGCGTTGCCGGTCGCTTGAAGGGAATGACCATGCTGCTCGACCGGCGCCTTGCACCGCATCCCACCAGCACACCCATCACTGCCCAGGTTATTCATGGACAGTCGCAAAGAGTTGAAGCCCATATTTGAATTTCAGCTTCAGCGTCCCCGTCCCCCGCCTCGCCGATTCCCGCCGCCACTGGTGCTACCGCTGCTGCCACCGCTTTGCCGGGCCTCGAAACCGGATCCGTAAGGAAGATCATTTCGTCGCCCGCCGCCGCCCCGTGAATGATCGGCATGAGCAATCGGCGGCTGGCCGATATCAGGCAGAGAAGTAGCGGCTCCGGCGGTTGGCGGGTTCCAGGTATCGGGGCGAAAATCGCGCGGCAAGGAGAGATCGAGCGGCCGGCGCGGCGCGCCTTCTCCCCCTTCCGCCGCAGCCAGAGCGGGAGCAAGAAGGGCGCAGAACAGGATGGGGAAAATTGCACTTTGCATGATCATTCCAGATTAAGCAGTCAGTTCGCCTGGGAGCCTGTCGGACTTTGGTCGTCGATTTTCAGCCGACGATTCCAAAGTCAGACAGGCTCCTTGGTTTCGATACTGCGCATTCTGGTCTTGCGGTGTGGCCAATCCTTTACCGACATGTAGCGGCATGTATCGCTTTGTATCAACGTGTAGCCCGCCCGCCTGTCCGCTTCGGTCCACGATTACACTGCTGGCATGAATCTTCCTGTGCGCATATTAGTGGTGGACGACGACCCCGCCTTGCGGGAGTTGCTCTCCGCCTATTTGACCGATACCGGCTTTGTCGTCGATCTGGCTGGCGATGGTGCTGGCATGCGTGATGCCATTGCGCAATCCTTGCCGGACGCCATCGTGCTGGACCTGATGCTGCCCGGCGAAGACGGTCTGACGCTGACGCGCGCCTTGCGCGCGCAATCGGGCGCGGCGGCATCCATCCCGGTTCTGATCCTCTCCGCCCGCGGTGAGGAGATCGACCGGGTGGTGGGACTCGAAATGGGCGCCGACGATTACCTGGCCAAGCCTTTCAGCCCGCGTGAACTGCTCGCCCGACTGCGGGCGCTGCTGAGGCGCTCACAGACCCCGCCCGGCACGGCATCCGCATCAACGCAAGAGGCATACCGCTTCGGTCCCTACTATCTCGACCTGGCGGCCCGACGTTTGCTGAGAGACGAGATTGATCTGGGTCTCTCCAGCGCAGAATTCGATCTGCTTAAAGTATTTACCGAACGCCCCAATCGAGTGTTGACCCGCGACATACTGATGGATCAGCTGAAAGGCTACGACTGGGACCCCAACGACCGCACCATCGATATTCGGGTGGCGCGTCTGCGGCGCAAGCTCGAGCCCGACCATGCCAACCCGATCTACATCCGCACCGTGCGTGGCGAGGGCTATTTGTTCAACCCGCGTGGCTCGGCATCCTGATCCGCCATGCGCAGCGGCCTCAGCCTTAGCCAGCAAAACGCGATCCGGCTAGGCTTGGTGTTTGTGCTGTTCGAGATTCTTGCGGCGCTGGCGGTGGTGTTTTTTCTCATGCTGCCGATGGCCCTCCGTGCCGCCAGTGACCTGGCCGGACTCATCGTCCTCTCCGCCCAGACCTGGAGCGAGTTGCCGCCCGAAACCCGACCCGCGTTCGAGCGCGAACTGGTGGCCGCACATGGATTGTTTCTCGCCGCCGAAAAACCGGCTGGGGCAGCGGCGACCAGCAAAGGCGGCCCCTATATACGCAAGTTCGAGTCGGAATTGACGCGGCGCGCCGGGATGGCCGTGACCCTGTCGAGCGAGACGCGCGCAGGTGAAATCTGGCATTGGGTCGGCATCCCCAGCGGTGGGCGACTTTTATGGGCGGGGTTTTCGCATGATCGCGTCGGCCCTCAGCCTTTACTGGCGGGAATATTGACGCTTGCCACCGGCCTTCTCCTGGCCGGGGTCGCGGCTTGGTGGCTGGCCCGCCGCACCGTCGCGCCGCTCGAACGATTCGACTTGGCCGCCGCCGCGCTGGGACGTGGAGAAACCCCCGAAATGCTGCCCGAATCCGGCCCGCGCGAGCTTGCCGCACTCGCCCATCGTTTCAATCAGCTGGTTATTCAGGTGCGCGACCTGCTTGATGCACGCACAACCCTGCTGGCCGGGCTGTCACACGACTTGCGCACACCGCTGGCGCGCATGCGGCTGGCGCTGGAGATGCAGGAACGTCGCCCCGACCCAGCCTGGATCGCTCGCCTGGATCAGGATGTCGAGGAAATGAACACCCTGGTGCGGGATATGCTGAACTTGGCGCGCGGCCTGGGTCAGGAAGCCGCGACCACCGTCGATCTAACCGCTTTGCTGAACGAACTGGCTGAGCGGGCACGCGAAATGGGAACCCAAGTCACTGTCCGCGCCCCGTTGCTCCAACTCCAACTTGCACCGGCAGCGCTGCGCCGCGTGCTCGACAATTTTTTGACCAATGCCCAGCGCTACGCCGGCAAAAGCGGCATAGAACTGCGCGTCGAAGCAAATGAAGGCGTTTGCCGAATTGGCGTACTCGACAGCGGGCCGGGCATCCCGGCAGACCAACTGGAAGCGGTATTCCGTCCATTCCACCGGGTTGAATCCTCGCGCAACCCGGCAACTGGCGGCACCGGCCTGGGACTGGCGATCGTGCGCCAACTGGCGCAGGCGAATGGCTGGCGAGTCTGGCTGGAGAACCGACCGGAAGGTGGCCTGGCCGCCTGGATCAGCCTGCCAATGGTGGCAGGTTAAAACGATTGATCGCGTAGAAAACGGCTGCAATGGTCGACCACCAACCCGTCCGGAGCAGGACTTCGAGGTGTCACCGACCCAATCCTGTTACGGCTTTTCTTGTTCAGGGACAGCAACGCTGTGTGTTTTGACCATATAAAAAAAGCCCGCGCATGGCGGGCTTTTTTAAGCGGGAATTGACGCCGAAATCAGGGTTTGACCTTGTCGATAGTCAACTTGACGTTCTTCGAACCCACCTTGATAGCGGTCAAAGTCCCTTCAAGATCACCGGCGGCGCCCATCGGGTCTCCGGTTTTGGAAACCCGCACGGCGAGGTTCACTTCCTTGAAATTGGACAGTTTGTTGTCCGGGTTCATCGCCATCGCATCAGACAACTCGAACTCCAGCGGAAACTTCACCGCAGTGGCGCGGATTGCGGCGACCGGAGCGCCGCCGCCAGCGGAGCGTGCAAACAGGAAGATGACATCCTTGTCGCTGATTTTGCCCTTGAAAGCCGGTGCAACATCGACCGTGCCCTGGATAGTCAAACCCGTGGTTGCCGACTTGTCCGTTGCCGCCGACGGCTGATCGGCCAGGTTATCCATCCCGGTCATGCTGCCACGCGCCAATTTGTTGGCTTCCTTCTGCGCTTCCAGCACATCCTGCGCGTAAGGCGAATCCGGCGGCAGTTGCTTGTGCAGATGCTTGAAGTAAAAAGCGGCCTGGGCGAAATTTTTGTCCTGAAACGACCCGATGGCGGCCAATTCGAGACCCTTGATGTCATTCGGATCTTTTTCCAGCGCCTGCAATACCAGCATCATCGGCTCGCCCTTCAACACCCGGTTGCGGCTGATCGCCAGCGCTTCGGCATAACCAGTCATCACGGCGGGGACATCGGGCTTCAGTTTGATCGCCTTTCCATAGGCGTTCAGTGCCTCCGGCCAATGGCCCACCGCAGCGTAGGTTTTTCCGAGAATAGTCCAGGCTTCGACATCATCTGGATCGGTCTTGGTTTTTTCCTCGACCTTCTGAATCATCTGCATGATGTCGTGCTCGCCCTGCGCGCCCTGAGGTATCGGCGGGTTCGCCTGCGCTTCGGCGATGGCGATCAACGACATCGGATTACCGAGCACAAAATACAAACCGAAAGCGGCGACCGGCAGCACGCCCGCAAGGGTAAAACCAAGGCGGCGACTGGCGACCGGCGCCATCGCCAGATCGGCTTTGCTGAGCGCATCTTCCGCAAGGCGGCTTTCCAGTTCCAGCTTGCTGACTTGATACTGTTCTTCCGACAGCAGGCTATTGGCGCGGTCGGCCTCCATTTCTTTCATCTGATCGCGATAGACGGCAATATTGATATCGCGCCGCGCGGCTTTGGCGGCGACTTCTTTTTTGCGTAACAGCGGCGGCAAAACAAAAGCCAGGGCGATGGCGACACATACGACAGCGGCGACCCAGAACAGGGTGACGGACCAAAAAGGATTCATTTGTTGTCTTCCAGTAAGTGAGCGGCGGCGGCAAGTTGCTTTTCGTCGACCGGCGTTTCTTTGAGGTTGCGGCGCTTCTTCAGCGTGAAATACCAGACTCCGGCGCCCAGCGCGAGGAACAGCGCGGGGCCGAACCAGAGCAGCAAGGTCAGTGGCTTGAAAGGCGGGCGGTACAACACGAAGTCGCCGTAACGGGTGGTGAGGTAGTTGATGACTTCCTTGTCGTCTTTGCCGGCCTTCATCTGGACGCGAATTTCCTCGCGCAGATCTTCCGCCAGTTCGGCGTGCGAACCGGCCAGCGATTCATTCTGGCAGACCAGGCAACGCAGTTCTTCCGACAGTTTGATCATGCGTTGCTCGATCGCCGGATCGGCGCCGATCGACTCGGCTTCGGCGGCCCAAGCCGCCGGCGCAGAAACAAGCGCCAGTGAAAACAGCAACGATCTGCTGAAAAGTTGCCAACTCATACGTCCCCGACTCATACGCCCAACTCCTTCAGTTTCGGTTCGAATTTCTCTTTCCAGATATCCGGACTGATCGGACCGACATGTTTCATGCGCACGATGCCTTCCTTGTCAATGACATAGGTTTCCGGTGTGCCGGTGACGCCATAGTCGATGCCGACCTTGCCGGAAAGATCATTCGGCACCGCGAAATAGGGGCTTCCTTGCTGTGCCAGAAGTTGTTCTGCTTCGCGCTGCTTGTCCTTCCAGTTGAGCCCGACGATGGGGGTCGGCTGACTCTGCGCCAAGGCCATCAGCAGACCATGTTCCTGCCGGCAGGAGACGCACCAGGGCGCCCAGACATTCATCACCCAGACCTTGCCCTTCATGTCGGCGGGACTGAACGATGTATTCGCATCCCCAACGACTGGCAATGTGAAGGCCGGCGCAGCCTTGCCGATGAACGGCGAAGGCACTTCACGCGGATTGAGGAACAGGCCCTTGGCGAAGAAACCGACCAGGATCAGGAATACGATGAGCGGAATCCAGCGTTTCATATCAGGCTCCCTGCGCGGCCGCGCCAGCGGGTGCTGCGGCTTTGACGGCGATGCGATAGCGCCGGTCAGCGGCGGCCAGGAAACCGCCGATTACCATGAACAACGCACCCAACCAGAGCCAGTTGATGAACGGCTTATGGAACACCCGTACCGCCCAGGTCTGCGCTTGTTCATCCAGCGGCTCGCCAAGCGCAACGTAGATATCGTCGAACAGGGCGGGCTGAATCGAAGCTTCCGTCATCGGCATGCCGGAGGCGTTATAGATGCGTTTTTCCGGATGCAACTCATACAATTTCTTGCCGTTCTTGCTGACTTCCACCGTACCTCTGGCGGCACGGTAATTCGGCCCCTGATGTTCCGTGGTGCCCTGAAAGGTGAAGGTGTAGCCAGCCAATTCGGTATGGTCGCCAATGTTCATCCGCACATCGCGCTCCTCCTGATAGTTGGCAACCACAGTGATGCCGGCGACGCCCACCGCCATGCCGAAGTGCGCCAGCTGCATGCCCCAGAAGGAGCGGGTCAGCGAGGACAAGCGGGCACCGTTCTTCAGACGCTCGCGGAATCCGATCAACACCGTCAGCAAGATCCACATCGCCATGGCAAAACCGAATGTCGCCCAGGGATTGAAGCCCTTCAGCGTCAACGGCAACAGAATGCCGGTGGCCACCGAGATCGCCAGCGCCCATTTCAGGCGCGACACCATGTCCGGCAGGCTGGCTTCTTTCCAGCGCGCCAGCGGGCCGATCCCCATCAGGAACAGCGCCGGCGCCATCAGCGGCACGAACACGGCATTGAAGTAGGGAGGTCCGACGGAAATCTTGCCCATGCCCAGCGCATCGATCAGCAACGGATACAAGGTGCCCAGCAACACCGCGCCCAACGCGGCGAGCAGAACAACGTTATTGCCCAGCAACAGCGCCTCGCGAGAAAACCAGGCAAATCGACCGCCGCTCAGCATCTTCGGCGCGCGCCAGGCATACAACGCCAGCGAACCACCGATGACAAAGACCAGGAAACCAAGGATGAATGCGCCGCGCGCCGGGTCGGTGGCAAACGCATGGACGGAAGACAGCACGCCGGAGCGCACCAGGAAGGTGCCTAGCAGCGACAGCGAGAACGCCACCAGCGCCAACAGCACGGTCCAGGCCTTGAATGCGCCACGCTTTTCGGTGACAGCCAGCGAGTGAATCAATGCTGTGCCGGCAATCCAGGGCATGAACGAGGCGTTTTCAGTCGGATCCCAGAACCACCAGCCGCCCCAGCCCAGTTCGCGATACGCCCACCAACTGCCGAGCATGATACCCAAGGTCAGGAATGCCCAGGCCACCGTGGTCCATGGCCGCGACCAGCGCGCCCAGGCGGCGTCGAGTCGACCTGAAAGCAGCGCCGCGATAGCAAAGGCAAAGGCGACCGCGAAACCGACATAACCCATGTACAGCATCGGCGGATGAATGATCATGCCCCAGTCCTGCAACAGCGGATTCATGTCGCGACCGTCAACGGCGGCGGGAATAAGACGATCGAATGGATTCGAAGTAGTCAACAGAAAAGCGAGAAAACCAACCGAGATCAAGCCCATCACCCCCAGCACCCGTGCCACCATGTCATCCGGCAAGTGCCGCGAGAAGACCGAGACGGCGGTAGTCCAGAAGCCAAGAATCAGCACCCACAGCAGCAATGAACCCTCATGCGAACCCCAGGTGGCGGTCAGGCGATAAATCTCCGGCAGTTGCGAGAAAGAATTGCTCGCTACGTTCTCGACCGAAAAGTCGTTGACCATGAAGGAATAGGCAAGACAGCCGAATGCCAACAGAGAGAAGACGAATTGTCCCTGTGCCGCCGGCCGCGCCACCGACATCAACGTGAGATTGCCGCGCTGCGCGCCGATCAGCGGCAGTATGGCCTGAGTAAGTGCCAACAAAAGTGCGACGATGAGGGCAAAGTGGCCGAGTTCTGGAATCATGGGTGCTCCTTGAGGGTGCCGGTTGAATGCGGCATTAGGCGCCGGCCAAACTGGCGCCTTGGGTGTTGGTGTTTTATTCCGCTAACGTCTGTTGTGCTTTTGCTGCTTGTTCCAAGGCTTGCGCGGCCTCAGGCGGCATGTAGTTCTCATCATGCTTGGC
>JAIFKV010000066.1 GCA_020049415.1 Betaproteobacteria bacterium | reverse complement strand
AGACAGAGTAGGGCTGTCTTGTCATTTCGTGTAGTCGTATGAGGCGAAGGCGGTTCGATGATTGCCATGCACCTTCTCCGACGTTGTCGAGACTGCTTTCCTTAGCCGGTCGCCAACTGCCCCTCCCGCCTTCATTAACCTCGACCCCGCTGGACATCTTTCTCGCCACCTGCGCCTGGACGCGCATCTACTCCACCTGGCGACCCAATCTGCCGGACGAAGCCGATAACCATCTGGTGGAGCTGGCGGTGGCGGGTGGTGCCCGCTTTATCGTGACCCGCAATTTGCGCGATGTCGCGCGCATGGAACTCAAGTTTCCCGAGCTGCGTATCGTGAGCCCGGAGGACTTTCTCAAGGAGATCGCATCATGAGCGCATTGACCCTGCGTCTGCCCGACGACAAACACGCGCGTCTGCGCGCCCTGGCACAGAGCCGTGGCACCAGCGTGAATCGTCTGCTGGATGAAGTCACCACCCTGCTCCTGGCGGAGTACGACGCCGAAACGCGCTTCCGGCTGCGGGCCCAACGCGGTGGCGACAAGGCCGAGCGCGGACTCGTTTTGCTGGACAAGGCCGCTGAGTCGTTGCCGCTTTAGCAGCTTACGAATCCGGCGTGCCCCTTGCGGGTGCCACAGGCAAATAAGGCTGGCGGCCGCTTCCTGCTACATGGCGGACATTCGGCGGCAAGGCTTGTCCGTCGCTTCCGGATCGCCAAGAGCCAGCCGACGATCATGGAAGCGGTCATTCCCAAACGGCCGCAATGGGTCGCTATGTAAATCTCTCCATAGCGACCCGTTGCAGTCACTGGCGCTGGCGTAGAGCCAATGACTGCAATGTGGTCCATATCTGGCGGATGCTGAAATCGCTGGCGCGCCTTCTGGTCGTCCATTCCCGGCAAGCAGCAATGGGAAGGACAAGGGCGTTGCAAAAAGGACGGGGACAAATGGCTCGATAGCCAGGAGGCTGATACACATTACTTGAAGTATGTAGCTCGAAAGCTACAGTTGCGCACATGATTGAAGTCTTCCGATACCAGACTGACGATGGCAAGGAGCCGGTGACCGAATGGCTGCTGTCTCTGCGGGACAAACAGGCACAAGCCAAGGTTCGACTGCGCCTCACTCAAGCGTCTGGAAGTGGGAATTTTCGGGGATTGCGAGTCGGTGGGTGAGGGGGGGCTTGAACTGCGGGAACACCTTGGCGCCGGTTATCGAGTCTACTTCGGCCGTCATGGGAAGACTGTCGTGATCCTCCTGTGCGGAGGCGCGAAGAAGACCCCGGCCGCGGACATCACAGCGGCCATGGCGTACTGGTCAGATTGGAAACGGAGACAAACATGAGTATAAAAGTGATGGCGGCGGTATCCCACCATAAGCGCGAGGTTGCCGAGCTAAGTGCTGATCGAGAACTGGCAGTCGAGTATCTCAAGGCTGCCATGTCGTCTCTGGACGACCCTGAAGATCGTGCTGCCGGCCTGCTGGCGCTGCGCACTGTTGTCGAAGCCTGCGGTGGATTGGGCGCGGTCGCTGCGGAAGCAGGACTAAGTCGGGAGTCGCTATATCGCGCGCTGTCGCCTAAGGGCAACCCGACACTGAAGACCATCCTGGCTGTACTCAAGGCGGTGGGAATGAAACTGTCTGTTGAACCCGAGCACAAGGCCATTGCTTGCTGATTGCAGGTGCTGATTGCCCTTTAATGGCATTTACAGCAGCACTCTGACTGACTGTTGCCGGCGGCGTAAATCCGCGTATATATGGCATATGGCTTGACTTGGATACCTTGCCAAAGCTTTTTTGGGCCAAGCGAAACATCGCCGCCAGATTTGCACGGATTTTGACCACCATCAACAGTCAGGTTTTCTCCAACCATTTCAATAGTGTCTTGAACAGCAGATCCGGGTCGACCGGTTTGCCGATGTGGTCGTTCATGCCCGCGTCGATGCAGACTTGGCGATCCTCGTCGAAGGCATTGGCGGTCATCGCCAAAATGGGTGTTTCGGCGTAGCCCGGCAGTTCCCGGATTGCCTTGGTGGCTTCAACGCCGTTCAGATTGGGCATCTGCATATCCATCAGGATCAGGGCGTAGCTATTCTGTTTGGCCAGTTCCAGCGCCTGCTGGCCATCCTCGGCCAGATCAACCGTCAGCCCGACATCCTCCAGCAGGCCGCGCGAGACCTCCTGATTGACCGGCTCGTCCTCGGCGAGCAGGAGGCGGGTACCGGCAAACTCGGCCTTCAGCCGGATTTCTGCGCTGTCCTGCGGAATCGTTGGTGCTGACGAGACGGCTGCACTGGCGGCAGTCGCCTTGCCCAGACGGACCGTCACCCAGAAGGTGCTGCCTTGTCCCAAGGCGCTTTCGACACCCGCATCGCCCCCCATGAGTTTCGCCAGCCGCTTGCTAATGGCCAGGCCAAGCCCGGTTCCACCGTACTTGCGGGTCATCGAGCCGTCGGCCTGCTCGAAGGCGGTGAATAGCCGTTTTTGGTCTTCCAGGGCAATGCCGATGCCGGTATCTTCCACCTCACACCGCAGCAACACGTCGGTCGGTGTGTCTTCGACCAGGCTGACGCGAAGCGTGATTGCTCCCCGCTCGGTGAATTTCACCGCATTGCTGAGCAGATTGAGCAAGATCTGACCAAGACGCAGCAGATCGCCTCGCAGCGTCAGATCAACGACTTCCGGGGCGAGATCGACACGTAGCTTGAGTCCTTTTTCGGCAACCTTGTGACCGATCATGCTGATGAGGTTTTCGAGGATTTCAGCAAAGGTGAAGTTGACGGTTTCGAGGGTGAATCGATCCGCCTCGATCTTGGAGATGTCGAGGATGTTGTTGATGACCGACAACAGGTGCTGCGAGGCCAGTTCGATCTTGCCCAGCTGGTCGCGTAGTTTCGGCTCGGTCGCACGGCGCAAGGCCAGGCCGGTCATGCCCATGATGGCGTTCATCGGGGTGCGCAACTCGTGGCTCATGTTGGCCAGGAAGGCGCTCTTGGCAATGTTTGCCGCTTCGGCTGCCTCCTTGGCGAGCAACAGCGCGGTGGTGCGTTCCTTGACCAGTTCTTCCAGGTGCAGGTGATATAGCTGAAGTTCGGCTTCCGCCTGTTTGCGCTCGGTAATATCTTCGACGATGGCAATGCCGCCGCCGTGCCTTCCATGGTCGCCGCGAAGGGGGGAGCAGGTCATGGCTACCCAGACTTCGGCGCCGCTCAGCGTCGAAATATATTCGCCTTCATAGCGCCCGATTCTTCCCTCGATGGCGGCCCGTAATGCGGGTAATACGCGTTGGTCCTTGAGGCTGTTCATATCCAGGTTGAGGAGTTTTTCCTTCGGCGCCTGGAGGATCTGAGCAAAGCGATTGTTGCAGTAGGTAATGACCAGGTTGTTGTTGAAATGCACGATGCCTGTAGGCGAACTTTGCAGGATGAGGCGATAGCGTTCATCGCTTTCTCGCAGGGCGATGTCGCTGCGACGCCGAAGCAGGTGATTGCGCCTCCAGCCCCAGCCCAGCAACAGGGTGATGCCGATTGCCGATCCGCCGAGCCAGACCCAGCTGCGATTGATCTCGTACCAGGACTGGAAGAGAACCCGGCTGCCCGGCGGCAGATCGGAAGTGCGGATGCCATAACGATGCAACTGCCGGGCATCGAATTGAAATTCACTCGGTGCCACGCGCGTCACCGGAATGGCGCTGACCTCTGTTCCAGCTAAAACGCGCAGCAGGATTTCGGCGGCAGCCCGGCCTTGCGCGGCAGCGTTGGTGAGCCTGCCGCCGACGATGCCGTAGCCCATGTAGAAGTCCCAGGCGCCATAGACCGGAACGGGCGCATGGCGCGAAACCATGTCGGCGATATCGGCGTAGTTGATGAAGGCACCGGCGCTGTCACGGGCAAAGGGCAGCAACAACACCAGCGTGTCGGCGCCCAGTTTCGGCAGGCGAACTCGCAGTTCATCCAGCGACAGGCCGTCCCAGAACTCAAATGCCATCTGCCCGGCAAATGCGGTCAGCATTGGGTCCAGTTCTTTGCGGATCGCCTTGCCAGTCGTGGTGGCATCGAGAATCACCACGATGCGCCGAACCGTCGGATGCAAGTGACGCATGGCGGCGAGGGTCTGACCGCCTTCGAAGGTCTCGGCTACGCCGGTGAATCCGCTGAGCCCGGTCAGCATCTCGGCGCGGAAGAAATTCACGCCGGTAAAAATAACCGGCACGCCGGCGAACAATTGATCCCGATTGCGTCGAAGGAAATTGAAAGCATCATTGTCGGTGGCCAGGATCGCGGCAAACCGGGTATTGCGGTATTTGTATTCCAGAAGCTGGCGCAGGTTCTCGAAGTGGGTTTCATCCGCCAGCCGCTTGCTGTCCATGTACTCGACATGCAGTTCGACTGAACGCGCGTTTTTCTCCAGAACCTCCCGGACACCCGATGTTTCTGCATCGGTCCAGTCCATCCCGAAGTGGTACGAGTTCAGCAGCAGGACGTGCGTTTTCTCCCCGCCCGAGGCCATCGCAACCCAACCCATGAACAGCAGTGGCAGCAACAGAAATCGACAGAACCATTGCCGAGCATGACTAGCCGGGAGTGTCTGCTGCGAGGATTGGATAGACGAGATCGCGATGACTTTTTGCATGTGCCAAGCGTGCATCAATGAGTATCAGACGAGTGCGGAGCTGAGCCATTCATTTGCTCTGCCTGATAGCGCTCCAGCAACGTCACCACTTTGGCGTATTCATCCTCAATGGCGGATAAACGTCCCTGGTAATCAACCAATTGGCCATCTTCTGCAAGGTTTTCCAGTTGCTTGCAGAGCATCGACAAGCGCATGGCGCCATAGTTGGCGCAGGCTGATTTCAACCCATGGGCGTGAATGCGCGCTGTTGCCAGGTCGCCATCGGCGATCGTCTGGCCCAGGGTGGCGATGATGTCCGGCGTGCTTTCCACAAAGACCTCCATGAGTTCGGCGAAGGCGTCCCCGAAGTCGTCGCGCATCAGATCGAGCGGGCGGTGATCCAGGCTGGGGGGCTCGTTGCCTGTCAACGGCAAGTGTTCGATATATTCGGCGGGCGCGTCCACCGCCTTGTTGCCGATCTCTGCAATGTCGCTAGCGGTCAGCCAGCGGCCCAGCACTTCGCCCAGCTCCTGCGCCTTGAACGGCTTGGAGAGGAAATCGTCCATGCCGGCATCCAAACACTTCTGCCGATCACCCGCTAAAGCATTCGCGGTGAGCGCGATGATGGCGATATGCGCGTCCTGCTCGCGTCGGCGGATCTCGCCGGTTGCCTCGTAGCCGTCCATCTCGGGCATCTGGCAATCCATCAGAATGAGGTCGTAATTCCCCTGGCTCCAGAGGTCCAACGCTTCCTGGCCATTGTTGGCGACATCGGCGCTGAGGCCGAAGCGCTTCAACATCAACCGGGCCACTTTCTGGTTGGCTGGCACGTCTTCGGCCAGCAGAATCCGGCCGCTCAACTGGATGGCGTGCAAACGCTGGCTGGACTCGGCCTCCTCGACCAGATGGCGAGTCACCAGTTCTTCCGCCTTGACCACCGAAACGCGCATGCCAAGTACGGCGGCGAGCACCTGGCGCAGATGTTCCGCCTGCACCGGTTTGGCCAGGTATCCGGAAAATCCCATCTGCGAGAAGATCCTGGCATCGCCACGCTGCCCGGAGGAGGACAACAAAACAGCGGGGACGTGGGCGAGCAGCGGATCCTCTTCGGCCCGGATGGCCCGGATCAGCGCCTCGCCGTCCATTTCCGGCATCATGAAATCCAGAATCACCAACTGGTAGGGCGCTCCGCTGGACGCTGCCGCGCGCAGTTGTTCCAGGGCCTCTACGCCACTGCTGGCGGCGGCAACCACCATTTGGTCGTGCAGCAGCAAGCCTTGCAGGATGCGCTGGTTCACCTCCAGGTCATCGACGATCAACACCCGTTTGCCAGCCAGGCTCGCCTGGGGCAACTCATGCACCGATTCCGCCACCGGCAGGGTGATGCGCAGCCAGAATGTGGAACCTTCTCCATCGACGCTGTCGACGCCGATTTCGCCCTCCATCAATTCCACCAGGCGCTTGCTGATGGCCAATCCCAAACCGGTGCCGCCATATTTTCGGGTGGTGGAGGAATCCGCCTGGCTGAATGACTGGAACAAGCCTTTACGGGCCGAATCGGAGATGCCGATGCCGGTATCTTTCACTGCCAGACGCAGCGTAACCCGCCCATCGGCGGTCATTTCCTCGCACAGCACCTCCAGCAGCACATAACCCTGGTGCGTGAACTTGATGGCGTTGCCGGCCAGATTGAGCAGAATCTGACGGATGCGTCCGGCATCGCCCACCACTTGATGCGGACAACGCTGTTCGTAATGCACCACCAGTTCGACGTTTTTTTCTTGCGCACGCGGCTGCAACAGTCGCGCCACGTCATGCAGCGAGCGTTCCATGTCGAAGGCAATCGGGTCCAGCGTCATGCGGCCGGCTTCGATCTTGGAGAAGTCGAGAATGTCGTTGATGACGGCAAGCAAAGCATTGCCGGAGAGCAGGATGGTCTCGATGTAGTCGCGCTGTTCCGCGTCCAGTTCGGTTTCGGCCAGCAGTTGCGCCATGCCGAGGACGCCATTCATCGGGGTGCGAATCTCGTGACTCATGGTGGCCAGAAACTCGCTTTTGGCGTGCGCCGCCGACTCCGCCTCCAGCTTGGCGGTCTGCAGTGCTTCGCGGTCATAGCGGCTGGCGATGCCCAGGCTCAGTACGTCCGCCACTTTTTCCAGAAATGCCTGCTCATTGCCCTGTTCTCGGTAGTCGTGAGGCAGGTAGAAGACGATGACGCCCAGCACGGTATCGCGTTTCATGATGGGCACGTTGTAATGCCCATGCGGGGCGATGCCAGCAAAAGAAATCACGTGGCGATGGTCGATGCATTGGGCGAATTGGGTGGTCTTGTCCTGGGCCGCGCGACCGCACAGGCAGTGGCCGAAAGGCACTTGGGCGCACAGGGTCAGCAGTTGCGGCGAGAACTGGTGGTGGGCGATCAGTTCCAGGCTGTCGCCCTGTCCGCGCCGAGTACTGAGGAAGATGCCCCCCTTCGGCAACAGCGCCAGCCAGGGGACGTTGTCGAGCAAGATGCGCAGGGAAATCCGTAAATACTCACGCAGCGTCAGGTCAGCCAACGAGAGTTGCAGCAACTTGGCCAGAGACTGCGCCTCGATAGCGGCCTGCTCGGCCGCTGCCTTGGCCTGCTGCATGGTCAGCTTGGCGTCTTCTTCCTCGGTCTGGTCGTCGAAGGTAATCACCGCGCCTTTGATCTGGCCATCCCGCAACAGCGGCGATGCGGTGTAGTACACCGGGAAAGCCGTGCCGTCCTTGCGCCAGAACACATCTTTGCTGATCCGGCAGGTGGTATGGCTGTGCATCGCCTGGTAAATCGGGCAGTCCAGGGCGGGATAAGGTGAGCCATCCGGCCGGCTGTGATGGGTCTGATCGTGGAAATGACGTCCAAGCAATTCCTCCCGCGAGAAACCCAGCATGGCAAGCGCGGCGTCGTTGGCGAAGGCCACCGCGCCGGCGGGATCGATGCCGACGATGCCTTCCGCAGTTGAACCAAGAATCAGTTGATTCTGCTGGCCGAGATTGCGCAGATCGCTGAGGGACTGGCGTGATTCAACCAGGGCGGTACGGAGTTTAAGCATGCCTTCCAGGTTGAAAACGTCCAGCAGGATAGCGGCCGAGGCGGCAACCAGCACTGCGCAAAGCGCGCGCAGCAATTGCACCGGGACATGCAGGGTGGCCAGAAAACTGTCCTGGTTGATCAGCGCGGCGGGGAGCCAGTCCATCCGCGGCACTACCAAGCCGCCGAGGATGCCGTAGCCGATGAAGGCGATGGCGGCGATTCGGCTGGCGAGACGCACCCGTCCCAGTTCCTCTATCGGCAGGGTGGTTGCCAGATGCGACCGGTAGTAGAGCAGGAAGCCGATGCCAGCCAGGACCGCGCCGGGGAATCCCACCAGATAGCGCGTCCAGACGCCAAGAGATTGCAGCGGCTGATCCGCAACCAGACTGGCGACCAGGATCACGCTCAACACCGGGGCATGAATCCAGGGCGCCAACATCCGGACGCAGGATTGCGCGCAGCCGGTTTCAGCCAGTGAGGCCCGGACCAATCGACGGCCGAATTCGAACAGAAAGAGGAAGGAGATCAACAACAAAACCGGCCGGCTTGCCGCCAGACCGGGGTTGTCGCCCCGTACCACCCGCCACAGATCAAGCCACTCAAGCAGGCCGTGACTGAAGCCGAACGCCGCCAGCAGCCAGAGGATGTTGGCGAGATAGAGTTGGCTGGCGCGCTCGCGCCGGGTGACGATGACCAGGCCCATGGCCAAAAAGGCCGCCCCATAGACCAGAAAGACGACGTCCATGTAGGACTGGAAGGGGTTGCTGAGCGGCGGAATCATGAACAAGGATCGATTGAAATTATTCAGACAACCTTGGCGAATCTGGCGGTGAACCAGAAGGCACTGCCTTTGCCCTCGGTGCTCTCCACGCCGATACCCCCGCCCATGGCGTGAACCAGCCGTTTGCTGAGGGCGAGGCCAAGCCCGATACCGCCATGTTTGCGGGTCATTGCACCATCGGCCTGCTCGAAAGCGGTGAACAGCCGCTTTTGCTCCTCTGCCGACATGCCGACGCCGGTATCTGCAACCTCGAAGCGCAGCAGCACATCGGCGGGATGCTCTTCGGCTACGCGCGCAAGCACCTTCACCCCGCCCGCAGCCGTGAATTTGATCGCGTTGCTGGTCAAATGACTGAGTATTTGACCCAGATGCTCGGCATCCCCATTCAGTCGGAGAGCGGCCAGTTCGGGCGCAATGTCGATCACCAGGTCCAGCCCCTTGTCCCGCGCTTGCAGACCTTTCAGCTCAACCAGTTTTTCCAGGACGGTATGCAGATTGAAATCGGTGTTCTCCAAAGCAAAACGTTCGGATTCTGTTTTCGAGTACTCAAGAATTTCGTTGATGATGGCAAGCAGTTTTTCTGACGACTGGGTGACCTTGCCGAGTTGGTCGATCTGTTTGGGGTCGGTCGCCTTGCGCAGCGCCAGACCCGTCATCCCCATGATGCCGTTCATCGGGGTACGCAATTCGTGGCTCATGGTGGCCAGGAAGGTGGTCTTGGCCCGGTTGGCCGCTTCGGCGGCTTCCTTGGCAATCGACAAGGCGGCGGTGCGTTCTTCCACCATGGCTTCCAGGTGAAGTCGATACTGATTCAGTTCCGCTTCTGCCTGCTTCCGGTCGGTGATGTCCTGGTTGGATGCACGCCGCCCCATCGGCTGGCCATCTGCGCCAGATACCGCACGGCAACCATGTCCTATCCAGCGCACCCGTCCATCTTTGGTGATGATGCGAAATTCCAGGCTGGCCAAGGCTGCATGCTCGGCATCGTGATAGTGATCGAGGAAGCGTTGGCGGTCATCCGGATGCACGATTTCGCCAAGCAGAGCCGGCCTGGTGATGAATTCCAAGGGCGAATACCCGCTGACCCGCTCACAGGCAGGATTGATGTACAGGAATTCGCCTTGCTTGCCTTGCCAGTATTCCCAGTCATAGGTGTAGTCGGCAATCGTGCGGAAACGCATTTCGCTCTCCCGTACCGAATGCTCGGTCAGGACTTGTTCCGTCACATCCTGGACGACACCGATGGATATTGGCGGGCGCCCTTCGTTCTCGGCTTGAGTCTGGCAATGTTCATGGACATATTTCTCCTGACCGCCAGGCAGCAGCAAACGGTAAGTCATGTCGTAATGCGCGTCTTTATCGAGCAAATGCGCTACCGCCATCCTGACGCGTTCCCGATCTTCCGGGTGAATCGCCGCGAACCAGCTTTCGCGGCTCATCGGGCCGGATGAATAGGGCATTTCGTAGAGATTGAACATCTCGTCCGACCAGGTCAGTTCCTGGTCGGCATGGTTGAGGCGCCAGATGCCCAGATGGGCGACATGTTGCGCGCTGTGCAGCATCACATCCTGTTCAGCCAGGTGTTGGCTGATCTGACGGTTCTCGGTCATGTCGATGCCGAAGCTGACCGTACCGACGGTGCGTCCCTCTTCACACATCTGGCTGTTCTGCCAGATGATGTAATGTTCTTCGCCAGTCTTCGTCAAAATCGGGTTCTCGAAATGCTTGGGAAATCCCTCGGACAACAGATCCTGGAACATCTTCCAGATGGCGGGATAGCGGTCTTTGGGAACGAGCGTCTCGAACCAGTTACGGCCCAGGAGCTCTGCCGCGCGGTAGCCGGTGATTTGCTCTGCGGCGGGATTCACGCGTTTCACATTCCCGCCCAGATCCAGCTCCACCATCATCACGTTGGCGGTGCGTATCAGGTTCTCGGCGTACTCCTTGGCGGCCTGAATGCTATGCGTGCTGGCGATGACTGCGCGTTGCTCGCGATCGATTCTGAGCACAAAGAAATAGACCAGGCCATAGATCGTCGCCATGATGAAAAAGGTGATCAGAGAGATCAGGTCGGTGATCTGGTTGGCTTCCCGGATCGAGGGTGCCAGGGGAACCCGAATCGAGATCAGCGCGCGAATGCTGTTCGGGCTCTCATGGAAGCCTCTTTCATTGCCATACTGGGCAACAAGTTCCGCCGGCGCATCTTTTGGGTCGCCATGACACTTCAAGCAACTCTTGCTGGAACGGTCGATGGGCACGGCAACATGGAGTATCGGTTCGCCGTTCTGCTGCAC
>JAIFKV010000107.1 GCA_020049415.1 Betaproteobacteria bacterium | reverse complement strand
TTCTTGTGTTGCGAGCGGTCGTTCTGGCATTGCACGACGATGTTGGTCGGCACGTGCGTGATGCGCACCGCCGAGTCGGTCTTGTTGATGTGCTGGCCGCCGGCGCCGGAGGCGCGGTAGGTGTCGACGCGCAGATCGGCCGGGTTGATTTCGATCTCGATCGAATCGTCGACTTCCGGGTAGACGAAGACACTGGCAAAAGAAGTATGCCGGCGTGCGTTGGAGTCGTAGGGTGATTTGCGCACCAGGCGATGCACGCCGGTTTCGGTGCGCATGTAACCGTAGGCGTAATCGCCGCTGAATTTCAGCGCCGC
Source organism: Betaproteobacteria bacterium (assembly GCA_020049415.1). Taxonomy (GTDB): domain Bacteria; phylum Pseudomonadota; class Gammaproteobacteria; order Burkholderiales; family Thiobacillaceae; genus PFJX01. Next base: position 10,880 of record JAIFKV010000107.1, on the reverse strand, counting down.
CGATTTGAGCCCGGCGATTTCGCCTTCGGATTCCTCCAGAATTTCAACTTTGAAGCCGCGACGCTCGCCGTAGCGTACATACATCCGCGCCAGCATGCCGGCCCAGTCTTGCGCCTCGGTGCCACCGGAGCCGGACTGGATGTCGATAAAGCAGTTGGCGGCATCCATCTCACCGGAGAACATACGGCGGAATTCCATGTCGCCGACTCTCTTTTCGATCTCGGCAACATCGACTTCGACCGCTTCCAGTGTTTCCTCGTCGTCTTCCGTGCAGCCGAGTTCGAAAAAGTCTTGCGCATCTACCAGCTTTTGGCTGATCTGATCCAGGTTCAGTACCACGCCTTCCAGCGCTTTGCGTTCACGACCGAGTTCCTGCGCGCGTTTAGCGTCGTTCCAAACATCGGGATCTTCCAGCAGGCCGGTGACTTCGGCCAAGCGGTCATGCTTGCCAGGGTAGTCAAAGATACCCCCGTAGTTCATTGGCGCGGCGCGCCAGGTCGGCAATGTTGTTTTCGATCAGATTGAGGCGTTCTGCTTCCATGATGTTTCTCTGCGGGATTCGGAAAGCCGGCAATTATCCTGTATTTAAAGGCGGTCATGCGCTGCGCGGATTCTGCCGGGTTAGGTAAACTGCGACAAAATGTCGCAGAGCTTGTAGATGCTCAAGTATTAGCATCCGCTCATGTTCAGCCTGTTTTATTTTCCTCAAATTTCGCCGCGAGAAGACGCATGAGTTTATTCCGGCATCGACGCGGGTCTGTTTGGGCCGCTTGGGCGATGGGTTCGGGTATTTTGGCGCTGCTGCTGATTCTGCTCGATAGCGGCCGCCTGGCTGCTGCGCGTGATGCGGATTTGCAACGTGGTCGAGCGCAGGCCAAACGCGCGCGGTTGACCGACCCGGCATTGTTCACCGAGGCGCGCTATGCCCGCCACGCCAGCCAGGCCGACCGTCATGCCGCGTTTCAGGATCATCCGATGGCGTTGGAGCATTTTCCCGCCGGTTCGCTGATGCCGCCGCCGAGATGATGGTATTTAGTCCGGATATTTCTTCAATGCTTACGTGTCCTCGCGGGTTCCATGTCGGCGAATTTATGAAATATCCGGGTTAAATGAACGCCTGGATCGAACGCCAGCGCGGCCTGATCGACTTCTCCGTCGCCAATCTGGGACGTCGGCGGGGGCGCAATCTCGGGTTGTTTCTGGCTTATACCTTGCTGGTTTTTTTGCTCGCCTCGGTGGTGCTGTATGGCGATGCGCTGCGCCGCGAAGCGCGCTTGTTGCTGGCCGATGCGCCGGAACTGGTGGTGCAACGGCTGACCGCCGGGCGCCACGATCTGTTGCCGGCAGCCTGGCTGCAACAACTCCAAGGCGTGCGCGGCGTGCGCGCGGCGGAAGGGCGCTTGTGGGGCTATTACTACGACGCTGCCGTTTCCGCCAACATCACCATGCAAGTACAGTCGGAAGATCCGCCCGCGCCCGGTCAGGCGCTGATCGGTGCGGCATTGGCGCGGGCGCGCGGCCTGAACGTGGGCGATGTGCTGTCGTTGCGCGCGTTTGATGGCACGCCTTACGCCTTCACGCTGACGGGCGTGCTGGAGGCCGAATCGGAACTGGTCAGTGCCGATTTGATGCTGGTCAATGCCGCCGATTTCCGCGCCTTTTTCGGCATCGAAACCGATCGTTTTACCGATATCGCGCTGCGCGTCGGCAACCAGAATGAAGTGCGCAAGGTGGCGGAAAAAGTGTTGGCGCGTCTGCCCGGGGCGCGCGTCATTGCTCGCGATGAAATGCGGCGCACCTATGAAGCCGCCTTCAATTGGCGGCAGGGGGTGTTGCTGACGTTTCTCTCGACGTTGATGGCGGCTTTTGCGCTGCTGGCCTGGGACAAGGCCTCTGGATTGTCAGCCGAGGAACGGCGCGAAATCGGCATTCTTAAAGCGCTGGGCTGGGATACCGGCGATGTTTTGCGAATGAAATTATGGGAAGGTGCGCTGGTTTCGATCGGCGCTTTCCTGGCCGGCTACGTGTTGGCCTGGCTGCATGTGTTTTATGCCGACGCGCCCTTGTTTACGGCGGTGCTGAAGGGCTGGTCGGTGTTGTATCCGCAATTCGCGCTGGCGCCGCGAGTGGATGTGGCGCAGATCGCCACTTTGTTCTTTCTCACCGTGTTGCCGTTTGTTGTCGCCACCATTGTGCCGGTTTGGCGGGCGTCGACGCTGGACCCGGATGCGGTAATGCGGGAATGATCCTCGAATGATCGAACTCGTTGAAGTCAGCAAAACCTACAACCCCGGCCGCGAGAATGCATACACCGCCGTGCGCGAGGTCAGCCTGAACATTGAACCCGGTCGTGTCACCGCCCTGCGCGGGCCGAGCGGTTCCGGCAAGACCACCTTGCTTGGGCTGATTGGCGGCTTGACGCGTCCGAGCAGCGGCCGGGTGCGTCTCGATGGACGCGATATTTCGGCGTTGCCCGAGCGCTTTCTGACCGAGTTGCGCCGTGCCACTTTCGGTTTTGTGTTCCAGCAATTCCAGTTGATACGCGGGCTCTCGGTGCTGGAAAACGTCATGTTGCCAGCCATACCCAGCGGCCGGCCGCATGCGCGGGTGCGGCAACAGGCGTTGCAATTGCTCGATGGTTTCGGCCTTGGTGCACGCGCCGAGGCCAAGGCGCAATGGCTTTCCGGCGGCGAGGCGCAGCGCGTGGCGATTGCTCGCGCCTTGATCAACGACCCGCAAATCATTCTTGCCGACGAACCGACTTCGCATCTGGATAGCGCCTTGTCACGCCAGATTCTGGCCATCCTCGCCGATTTGCGCGCGCAGGGCAAAGGCGTGGTTATCTCCAGCCACGACCCACTGGTATTCGAGGTCGGGTTAGTGGAACGGGTGATCGATCTGCGTGATGGGCGGCTGGCGTCATGATCTTCCAGCCCGCCGCGCTCGCGTTGTTGCTGGCCGCCAGCCTGAATGCCTTGTTGCTGGCCGGTTCCGGCGTGTTCGCGCTGTATTTGTTGAAGCACTGGAACTCGGCCAGCGGTGGCGAGCGGCAGATTGCGCTGGAACGTCGCACCTATCTGGTTTCCACCCTGATCGGGCTGTCTTTGCTGATGGGCTTGCCGGCGTTGGCGCTGTTTGTTCATAACGCCGATGCGATGGCGCCGTTTTTCACCGGCGCGATGTGCGCGGTGGGTAGTCTCAAGGCGAATGACTGGGGCATGCCGGCGCTGCTCGTCATGCTGGCCGGATTTTTTGTTTCGGCGGCCTGGCTGGTACTCAACCATCTCGACAGCCGGGGCTGGGATACACCATTGATCCGCGCCAAATACCGTTTGCTGTTGTTGCTGGCGCCACTGGCGTTGGCACAGGCAGTTTTTCTCTGGCTGTATTACCTGAAGCTGAATCCGGAAGTCATCACCTCTTGTTGCGGCAGCTTGTTCGGCCCGGATTCAGGCGGCGTGGCGGCGGAAATGGCGGCATTGCCGATGTCGATCGCGATGCCCTTGTTCTTCGTCGGCTGGTTGCTGACGCTGGCGGTCGGCGCGGTGTTCATTTTTAGAGCCCGTTTCGGCCGGCTGTTCGGCGTGTTGGCGATGCTGCATTTTCCGCTGGCATTGGCCGCCATCGTCGCCTTCATCGCGCCTTACATCTATGAACAACCGAATCATCACTGCCCATTCTGTTTGTTGCAGGCGGAACATGGCTATGCCGGCTGGGTGTTGTATTTGCCGCTGTTTCTGGGCGCCGCCGCCGGTATCGGTGCCGGACTCGCTGACAGTGTGCGAACGGAAAGCCTGGCGGCTGCGGCGCCGCGTCTGGCGGCGAGTTTGGCAAAAGTTGCCGTCATCGCGCTGGCGGTGTTTGGCTTGCTGGTGTTGTTCTATATGCAACGTTCGAATCTGGTGATGTGAGATGAATAGAGGGCTATCGCGCCGGTTGGGAATGCTGCTGCTTGGGCTGCTTGCGGGATGTGGCGAGAGCGCTTTGCCACCGCCGATAAATGGCGAAGTTGCGCCGATGTTTCATGCGGAAAAACTGAGCGGCGGCCAGTTGAATGTGCCCGCCGACTTTGCCGGCAAAGTGGTGGCGATTCGCTTCTGGGCCGATTGGTGTCCTTATTGCCGCAAGGAAATGGCTGATTTGCAGCCGGTTTATGCGCGTTTGCGCGGACGCGGGCTGGAGATTCTCGCCGTCAACGTGGCGCAAGACCGCGACACCGCAAGCAAGTTTGTCGCGCCGCTGAACATCACTTATCCGGTGCTGCTTGATCCGGACGGCGCAACCGCGCGTGCTTATGGTGTGCAAGCGCTGCCGCTGACCTGGTTGGTGGATCGCAAGGGGGTGGTGCGCGGCAAGATCGTGGGTGAGGCGACGCCGGAGATATTCGAACGCAAGGCGATGGAATTACTGGATGCAAACTGAACTGACCTTGTCGCTCGCTTTCCTCGCCGGCTTGGCCGGCGCCGGGCATTGCTGGGCGATGTGCGGCGGTCTGGTCGGCGGCCTGTTTCTGCGCGCGGGTGTCAATTCAGTAAATCCGCATCTCGCCTATCACGCCGGCCGCGTGCTGGCTTACACCCTGCTCGGCGCGCTCGCCGCCGGCATCGGTCAAGCCATTGTGTTGACGGGCGGAGCAGGGCGCGCGCAGGGCGTGCTTTATATCGTCGCCGGGGTGCTGGTGGTGTTGGCGGGGATATCGACGATGCGCCGGCCGGCCGGGTGCGCCGCGCGCGCCGAGGTGAGGTCGAAGCGTCAGCCAACTTTTTTCATGCTGGCCGGCTTCTTTAACGGCCTGATGCCGTGCGCCCTGGTGTTTTCGCTGACCTTGAAAGCCGCCACCGCGCCTTCCATCGCCAGCGGCGCGGCCTGGTTGTTCGTCTTTGGCCTGGGCACCGTGCCGGCGATGGCGCTGGCGGCGGTGCTGGCGCATTGGCTGGGCGGGCAGGCGCTGCTTTGGCTGCGCCGCGCCGCCGCAGTGTTGATCATCGCGCTGGGGTTGCAAGCCATTGTGGCCGGCGCAAAGTTTTTTCACGTCATGCTGCATTTATGAGCAGGACTTTTATGAGCAGGACTTTTTTTAACCTAGGAGACCACCATGCAACGTCGCGATCTGTTCAAACTTCCCCTCGCCGCAGTCGCCCTGGCCGCTTTGCCGGCGCAGGCAGCCGATAAATGCGAAGGTGATGGAACGCCGATTCAGTTCATTCCGAAGACGCCGAAAGATGCCAGCCCGCTCGAAAACGAGCTGAAGAAATATCCCAAATGTCCGTATTGCGGCATGGACCGCGCCCAGTTCCACCACGCCCGGCATCTGGTGCAATACGCCGACGATCTGGTCGACGGCACTTGTTCCATTCATTGTCTGTCGATTTCCCTGGCGATCAATCTGGATCGCGAGCCGAAAGCGGTCTATGCGCCGGACAACGCCAGCCCCGAGGCGATCAAACCGTTGATCAATGTTGATCTGGCGACTTACCTGATTGGCGGCAAAATGCCGGGGGTGATGACGCAGCGCGCCAAGGTTGCCTATGGCAGCCAGGAAGCGGCGCTGGCGGCGCAGGCAAAGCACGGCGGCGAGATCGGCGATTATGCGGCGGCATTGACCGCCAGTTACGCTGATCTGGCCAAGGACACGTTGATGATTCGTCGCAAGCGCGAAGAGCGTCGTCGGCACATGATGAAGCAAACCGGCTGATGCGTGCCATTGTTGCCGCTGTGTTGCTCGCCCTGGCCGTGCCGGCTTGGGCGGGCGAATTCCCCGACCCCAAGCCGCGCGACCTGTGTCCGGTCTGCGGCATGGTGGTTTCCAAGTATCCGGCCTGGATCGGTAGTGTGGTCTACCAGGACGGCCACGCTCACCACTTCGACGGCGCCAAGGACATGTTCAAGTATTTGTTCGATCTGAAGCGCTACGCCCCGCGCCATCGCGCCGAAAATATCGCCCGCATTGGCGTCACCGAGTATTACGAAGTCAAACGTATCGACGCGCGCAAAGCCTGGTTCGTCATTGGTTCCGATGTGCTTGGCCCAATGGGGCATGAGCTGATCCCGCTCGCCAGCCGCGCCGACGCGGAAGAGTTTCTGCGTGATCACCAAGGCAAACGCATCTTGCGTTTCGACGAAGTGACGCGGGAAGTGATCGCCCGGCTGGATTGAGCGCAGGTTTCTGCGCGCCATCCCTAAGAACTGTGCCGGAACGCCCGCAAGGCAAACCGCGCCGGGTCGATGGCATCGGCTTGATCGCCTTCCAGCGGTTGCGCTTCGGCGTTGATCAGGCAGGCCAAGTGTTCCGCCAGCAGTGAGGACCAGACCAGGCCGCGCGAGCCGAGGCCGAGCAAGCCATACAAGCCGGGGTGACGCGGAAAGTTTTTCAAGCGGACATCGCCGGAAAGCTGGGCGGACAAATCCGGCAGCGCGCCGACCATGGGCAGGTGATCCGGCGTGGTGGCGCGAAAACCGACGCGACCGCTCAATTCCTCGGGCGCGCAAGCGGGTTCGCAGCCGCCCAGAATCCGCGTCAAACGCAGCAGGTTTTCGGCGTGTTCTTCGGCGCGTGGCTGGGTATCAAAATCCTTCGCATAAGAAGCGCCCAGGCAATGCACGTCATCCACCGCTGGCGTCAGATAGCCCTCGCAGCAAGCGGCATGCACCAGTTTCGGCAAGCTGCCGGCAGGTAGATGGCTGACCTGGCCGCGCACCGGGGTGATCGGCAGGCCGCTGATTTGATCGAGTTGCAGCGCGGGATTGGCCTCGGCCAGGTTTGCCCCGCTGGCGAAAATTACCCGCGCCGATTCCCCGACCAACCGGCCATGAACATCGAACACGCGCCAACGGTTTTCAAAGCGTTGCAAACGCGCGATTTCAACGCCGCCGTGAAAATGGATATTGCTGCCGCCCGCGCTCATCCAGGCGCGGCACAGACTGGGCGGGCTGGCCCAGCCGCCAGAAGGAAACCACCAGCCCCCGCGCGCGGCCTTCGCGCCCAGAACCCGGCTGGCGGCGGCCTGGTCGAGAAAGCGCGCGTAAGTGGCGGGAAAGCCGCTCGTCAGCAGCCATTCGCGTTGTTGTGTTTCATGTTCATCATCGCGTGCGATCTGCAGAATGCCGCCAAGGTTGCGGCGCGGCGGCAAGCTGGCTCGATCCAGTTGCAGCCAACTGCGGCCAAGATGAAAAAAACAGGCGCGGTTCAGCCGCGAGGCCAAGTTGTCGTCGCGCGACAACAATGGCCGCACGATGCCGGCCAGATTGCCGGAAGCCTCACCCGCCGGGGCCGTGTGTCGGTCGAACAGGTCGACACGCCAACCCCGCGCGGCCAGGCGTTCGGAAATCGCGCAGCCGGCCAGCCCGGCGCCAATCACCAGCACATGGCGATCGTCAGGGGCGGGGATGGGCATCGCCAGACGCCGCCGTTCGGCTATTCGGCCTACCAGCATCTCCCGCTTGCGGCCAAAACCAGGGCGTTTTTCGGGCAGAAAACCGGCCTCGCGCAAGCGTCTTCGCACCTCGCCGTTTACGCACCAGGTTGCGAAAGTCGCGGCGGGGGAGGCCAGTTGCGCGCAGCGCCGAAACAGCGAGGCCGACCACATTTGCGGATTTTTATGCGGGTCAAAGCCATCCAGATAGAAGGCATCGACATTGGCGCGCAGATTGCGCAGGCTGCTTTCCGCTTCCCCCAACATCAGCGTCAATACGACCCGGCCAGCGGCGAATTCAAGACGGTGGAAACCCGGCATCAACACCGGCCAAGCGTTGCGTAACACCTCGGAGAGAAATTCCAGTTCCGGCCAATGCCGATGTAGTCGGGCCAAGTCATCAACCTGGAATGGATGTATTTCGGTCGCCAGGTAATGCAATTTTTCCGGTCGTTGCGGATCAGCGCGCCAGGCCGTCCAAGTGGCAAGAAAATTCAGGCCGGTGCCGAAACCGTTCTCCAGAATCGTGAAATTTCGTTTGCCAGACCAGGCTTCCGGCAAGCCATTGCCCTGTAAAAACACCGCGCGCGCTTGTTCCGGCCCACCGTCGACTGAATAATAAATATCGTCGAAAGTCTCTGAAATGGGGGTGCCATCGGCATTGAAAGCAAGGCGGGCGGTGTGGAGAGTGGAAGCGTGCATGAAGGCATGAATGAGGAATCGTGAATAACAGCTTCACATCAGGACAAGATGGAAGCGTGGTCGGTGGCGCTGGAACCGAGGAGCCTGTCGGGCTTTGGAATTCTTGGCTTTGCTCATGCGTAGGGTGGATAAGCTCAGCGCATCCATCATTCAACTAATGCAGTAGGTGGGCCGGGGCGGCGAAAATGCCATCGAGTTCGCCCGCCTTGATCAGGTAATCGAAATTGCATATGTCATCACGGACATGGATTTCGCCTTTGTCGCGCAGGATCGCTTCGCACTCCTCGCGGCCCAGACTGCGCAGCATGGCGTGAATTTTTTCCCAGTCTTCCGGGCAGTGATGGCTGACTTGACGTGGCGAGAACACGCGCACTTCTTCCTCGGGGAACAATCGGCGCAGCAGGTCGAGCGGCGTCTGTGCCAACTGTTCATCGGCACTCAAGGTCCCCAGCAAATGCTGAATCCGGTTCCATCCATCGGCATCGCGCAGATCGGCGTCCGGCATTTTCTGCACCAGCAAACCCACCGCGCGTTGGCTATTCGCCGCCAGCGCCAGATGCGTCGGCTGTTGCTCTGACAGGGTCAGATAGTGTTCGAAGATAGCCGCGACGCTGTCGCCTTGCAGCGGCACAAAACTCTGATACGGCTGCCGCATCGCCACCGCATCCAGTGATAGCAACAACTGGCCGTCGCCGAGGAGTTGGCGCAGCGCAGCACCTTGTACCAAGGTTTCCGGGTTCCAGCGCGCCATGCCGCGAAGTTGCAATTGTTCATCGCAATCGAGCACCAGCAGATTGATTGCGCCATCGCCGCGTAACTGAAAAGTCATCCTGCCGGGTTGCTTGAGATTGGCCGAGATCAGCGTCGTTACCGCGCTCATCTCGCCCAGTATGCGTACCACGTCCACCGGGTAATCGCGTTTGCCGGTTAGGGCGAGCCATGATTTGTCGAGCGTAACCAGGGCGCCGCGAATATCGAGATGCTCGAACAGGAAGGGTTGGACGCAATCGTTTTGCATAAAAGCCTGCTTTGACAAGGGGACGATGATTTTATCGTCGTTGCTCTGGATTGACTTGATCTCCGTGCATTGGCGGATGTGGGTCTGCCGCTATGCCGCTATGTCGTTATGCGGACCCAATTCATCAACCTGGGCGGGGAAAGAAAACCTTACGCTTGGGCTAAGCGATGAAGCTGCGCAGCTTTTGCCTGTCCAAAACAGTAATCGTGCGGCCGGTCACTTTGATCAGTTTCTTCTCCGACAAGTCGCTGAGCACACGTGAGAAAGTTTCCGGCGCCAAGCTCATATGCGAGGCGAGGTTCTGTTTGCTGGACTGCAACACGACGTCGAAGGTGTCTGTTCCATCGTTGGGCGCGGACTGCACCAGGAAACATGCCACCCGCTGCATGCTGGTTCGCAGCGTGCAGGACTCCATATCGCCGAGCAGTTCATGTAATCGGGATGACAAGCTGGCCAGCATTTTTCGGCTGAGCATGTTGTTGGCATCCATTGCATCGAGCAACACCCGCTTGGATATCAGCAGGAGCAGTCCATCCGTCATTGCCTGCGCGTTCACCGGATAGGGTTTGTCGAGAAATATCACGGCTTCGCCGAAGGTCGCGCCGGGGCCGCACATGTGGACGATTTTTTCGACACCTTGCGAGGAGGGTAAAGCCAGCTTCATCTGCCCCATCACGACCACGTGCATGCCTTCCGGCACGTCACCCTTGTGAAATAACACCTCGTTTTTCTTGATCCGGAATTCTCGGCATCCAGACGCGATCTGCGTTAGTTCGACTTCCGACAAGCCCCGGAACATGGGTTGTCGGGACAGGATTTCAGTAAACGTGTGACGTGTTTCCTGGGGCAAGGGCATTCCAGATCGAGTAGTGCGGGGGTGGCAAATTAAGACATCAAACTCTTGTTTCAAACTTGATCTTAATCAAAGCAAATAAAGGACACGCTCGTCAGGATAGTCGCTATGTCCAACCCGGGGAGCAATACCGTGAATTTGTCAGGCATTTTGGTGATGGTTAAACCGGAAAGCCAGAGTCAGGTGGTTTTGGCTCTGAACGCGCTCGAGGGCGTCGAAGTGCATCAAGTGGATGAAAAAACAGGCCGCATCGTAGTGGTTCAGGAAGCGGATGACATCCACGCCGAGATCGAGGGCGTCAAGCGCATCAAGGCAATTCCCCAAGTCATCACCATGCCGCCGGAGTTGATCGAGCAGCAGGATGGGTTCGAAACCTGTGCCGTTCCGGCATATCTGAACAGTTGATCAAGCTAGGAGGCTGAAATGGGACTTACGCGTCGTGATTTTCTGAAGAGCAGTGTTGCCGGTGCTACCGCCGCCACCGTGGGGATGTCGTTATCGGAACAGGCCGTTGCCGCTGTCAAAGCGGGCGAGGCGGGCTGGCAGTGGGACAAGGGTGTCTGCCGCTTCTGCGGCACCGGTTGCGGCATCATGATCGCCACCAAGGATGGTCGGATCGTCGCTACCAAGGGCGACCCGGATGCGCCGGTGAACAAGGGCCTGAACTGCGTCAAGGGCTATTTCAACGGCAAGATCAACTACGGCAAGGACCGTCTGACCCAGCCGCTGCTGCGTATGACCGACGGCAAGTTCGACAAGAAGGGCAAGTTCGTTCCCGTCTCCTGGGAGCAGGCGCTGGACATCATGGAAGAAAAAATGCGCTGGGCGATGAAAGAGAAAGGCCCGCACGGCATTTCCATCTTCGGTTCCGGCCAGTACACCATCCATGAAGGCT
>JAIFKV010000011.1 GCA_020049415.1 Betaproteobacteria bacterium | reverse complement strand
TCGCTGTTTCCAATTTGTTGCGTTTGCTCAATCTCGCCAAGCCCGTGCAAAGCATGTTGATGAATGGCGAACTTGACATGGGACATGCGCGTGCACTACTTGCGTTGAGTCATGCCAAACAAGTCGATGCCGCGCATGAAGTTTCGAAAAAAGGCATGTCGGTACGTGATGCTGAACGTTTGGCTGCCCGAATGGCTAAGCCGCTCGAAAAATCGGCCGCGCCCAAAGACCGCGATGTGGCCAGACTCGAAGAAGAGATTTCCGAACGTTTGGGGGCTAATGTCAAAATCGCAGCCAACAAAAAGGGGGCTGGCAGAATTACGATTCAGTTCGATAGTCTAGAACAACTGGACGATCTTCTGCGTCGCATCAAGTGATGATGTAAAAAATGCACTGTGTGCTGATTGACGAACTCCTCAAACATCGATGATGTTTGCTTTAGCATGTCCTATTCATATATTATCTTCCGCTAATGTTTTTCGCTTTGATCATCCAGAGCGCGATCATCGTCGCATCGATAGCGGTAGGTTGGCATCTGTTAGCGTTTACTGATGTGCTTGCGATAATGTACGGAGCTTCGATTGCACTGGTAAACTCTGGGATGCTAGTGAGACGTTGGTACGTGGGTTTGTATCAGTACCACTGCGATGGCGAACGACATCTAAAGTCATTTCACCGTTCCAGTATGGAGCGGTTTTTTGTTGTAGGCATCATGTTTGCGGTTGGATTCGGGTTAATGGATCTAGCGAATTTGGAATTGTTTGCCGGTTTTATAGTGGGACAGTTAGCTTGGGCTTTGTCGATGCTGCTTGCCCAACGTCTGTTCTGAATACTGATTGATGCTTTAGGGAATTCCCTAAAGGTAAAACGAAGAGTTAGGCTATGTCCGCGGAAGCGCACACCTCAACGGAATACATCAAGCACCACCTGCAGAATCTCACCTATGGTCAACATGCCGATGGTAGTTGGGGGATTGCGCAAACGGCGCAAGAAGCCAAAGACATGGGCTTTATGGCGATCAATCTGGATACCATGGGTTTCTCCATTCTACTGGGTGCTTTCTTTCTTTTCTTTTTCCACAAGGTTGCCAAGTCGGCTGCTACCGGGGTGCCTGGTGGATTACAGAATTTTGTAGAATGGATCGTCGAATTCGTTGATTCCAGCGTAAAGGGCTCCTTTACCGCACGGAATCCGATGGTAGCTCCCCTCGCTTTGACCATTTTCATCTGGATTTTTCTGATGAATTTGATGGATCTGGTGCCTATCGATTGGATCCCCGGACTGGCAAGCGCAATGGGTCTCCCATTCATGAAAATTGTGGCATCGACAGATCCGAACGCTACGTTTGGCATGTCTCTCACTGTGTTTGCGTTGGTTATTTACTACAGCATCAAGATGAAAGGCCTCGGTGGTTTTGTTGGCGAACTCACTTTGCAGCCATTTGGCAAGTGGGGTATGCCGGCCAACCTTCTGCTTGAAGGGGTCAACTTGATTGCAAAGCCCGTCTCGCTGGCCTTGCGGTTGTTCGGCAATATGTATGCCGGCGAAATGATCTTCATCCTGATCGCCATCATGTTCTCCGGCGGTGCGGTGTTGGCCCTGACCGGCGGCGTGCTGCAATGGGCATGGGCGGTTTTTCATATTTTGATCATTACCTTGCAAGCCTTCATTTTCATGACGTTGACCATCGTCTATCTCGACATGGCGCATCAGGAACACCATTAATATTTTTTTGACTTGTTGAAACAGGAGTAACCAAATGACTGAAGCTTCAGCTCTGCTGTTCATCGCCGGCGCAATCATGATGGGTCTTGGCGCCCTTGGCGCTTCCATCGGCATTGGCATCCTTGGCGGCCGTTTTCTAGAAGGCGCCGCACGTCAGCCTGAATTGATCCCGATGTTGCGGACTCAGTTCTTCATCGTCATGGGCCTGGTCGATGCGGTGCCGATGATCGCTGTCGGTCTGGCCATGTATGTTCTCTTCGCTGTTGCGGCCTGATTAACAACCGCAATTAAACGCAAGAGGAGCGGTCATGAACATCAATATGACCCTGATTGGGCAGTCCATAACTTTCGCCATATTCGTATGGTTTTGCATGAAGTTTGTGTGGCCGCCCATCGTCAGTGCATTGGAAACCCGCAAGAAGCAGATCGCCGATGGACTGGCAGCAGCCGATCGTGGCAAGCATGAGTTGGAACTCGCCGCCAGGCGCGCCAGCGAAACCATGCATGAAGCCAAGCTGAAAGCGGTTGATATCATCGCTCAAGCGGAAAAACGCGCAATCCAAATCGTTGAGGAGGCGAAAGGTGTCGCTAAAGACGAAGGGGACCGCATGATTGCCGCCGCCAAGGCTGAAATCGGTCAGGAATCGCATCGTGCGCGTGAAGCGTTGCGTGGAGAGGTTGCCGCATTAGTCGTCGCCGGAGCAGCCAAGGTGCTGCGACGTGAAGTCGATGCCAGCGCGCACGCCGTTCTCCTGGACGCCATCAAGAACGAGCTCTGACATGGAACGAGCAACCTTGGCCCGCCCTTACGCCGAAGCGATTGCAAAGCTGGCTGGCGAAAGTGCTTCCTGGGGCCTTTGGTCAGAGCAATTGAATTTGCTTGCCCAAGTGGCCGCGGATGAACAGTTGAAGATGTTGATCAATAATCCCGCCATCGCGAGCAGCAAAATCGCCGAGATTCTGCTTGCCGTATGTGGCGACAAATTTGGCGTGGAGCCCGCGAATCTGACTCGTCTGTTGGCTGAAAACAAACGATTAGTTTTGTTGCCTGAAATCGTTGACTTGTTTGAATCACTCAAATCAGAACAGGAAGGTGAGCTAACTGCTCATTTCACCAGTGCATTTGAGATGTCCGCCGAGCAGGTAGCCGCTTTGGTCGCAAAGTTGCAAGTCAAGCTAGGCCGCAAGATCACCGCAACACAGTCGGTTGAATCCGACTTGATTGGCGGCGTCGTGATTCAGGTCGGCGACGAAGTTATGGATGCGTCGGTGCGCGGCGGGCTTGAAGCTCTTGCCGTCACCCTGAAAGCTTAATCAAGAAATCTGGAGTTCACATGCAACTCAATCCGTCTGAAATTAGCGAGCTGATCAAGAGCCGTATCAAGAATCTGGAAGCAGGTTCTGAATTGCGTACCCAGGGGACCGTGGTCTCCGTCACCGACGGCATCGTGCGTGTGCATGGCTTGGCCGAAGTCATGCAGGGTGAAATGCTGGAGTTTCCCGGCAATGTATTCGGCATGGCGCTGAATCTGGAACGCGACTCCGTCGGCGCCGTTGTTCTGGGTGAATATGAACATATTTCCGAAGGCGATACGGTCAAATGCACCGGCCGCATTCTGGAAGTCCCTGTTGGTGAGGCGCTGCTGGGTCGCGTCGTCAATGCGCTGGGTCAGCCCATCGACGGCAAAGGTCCGGTAGATTGTCCGAAAACTTCCCCGATCGAACAAATCGCGCCGGGCGTTATCGCTAGACAATCCGTTTCGCAACCAATGCAAACCGGCCTCAAGGCGATTGATGCCATGGTCCCGGTGGGACGAGGTCAACGCGAGTTGATCATCGGCGACCGTCAGACCGGCAAGACCGCGGTTGCGATTGATGCAATCATCAATCAGAAGGGCACCGGCGTACTCTGTATCTACGTCGCCGTCGGGCAGAAGGCATCAAGCATCGCCAACGTCGTGCGCAAGCTCGAAGAGCACGGTGCAATGGCGCACACCATCATCGTTGCAGCAACCGCCTCCGACCCTGCCGCGATGCAGTTTATTGCGCCCTACGCGGGCTGCACGATGGGCGAGTACTTCCGTGATTCCGGCCGAGACGCACTAATCGTTTATGACGATCTGACCAAGCAAGCTTGGGCCTATCGTCAAATCTCCTTGTTGTTGCGTCGGCCGCCAGGTCGAGAAGCCTATCCGGGCGATGTGTTCTACCTGCACTCACGCTTGCTTGAACGTTCAGCACGGGTTAACTCTGATTTTGTTGAACAGAAAACGAATGGCGCAGTCAAGGGCAAGACGGGTTCATTGACCGCTTTGCCGATCATCGAGACGCAGGCAGGCGATGTGTCCGCATTCGTACCAACCAATGTGATTTCAATTACTGACGGCCAGATCTTTCTTGAATCCGATCTGTTCAATGCCGGTATTCGCCCCGCTATCAACGCCGGTTTGTCGGTGTCGCGAGTCGGTGGCGCGGCACAGACCAAAGTGATCAAGAAACTCGGCGGCGGTATTCGCTTGGCACTTGCTCAATATCGTGAGTTGGCCGCTTTTGCCCAGTTCGCCTCCGACCTCGATGAAGCGACGCGGAAACAGTTGGAGCGCGGCAAGCTGGTCACCGAATTGATGAAGCAGTTCCAGTATTCACCCTTGAATGTGGCCGAAATGGCGGTGACGCTGTTTGCTGTCAATCGCGGGTTCATGGATGACGTCGAAGTTAAACGTGTGCTGGCTTTCGAGTCCTCGTTGCAGTCCTTCATGAAGAGCAAATATGCCTCCATCATGGATAAACTGCAGAGCACGGGGGATCTCGACGGTGAAGCTGAAAAGCTGCTTTCCGCCGCGATAGATGATTTCAAGGCCTCCGCGGCTTACTGATCAACCACTGACGGACGAGAAAAAGCATGGCCGCCGGCAAGGAAATTCGCAGCAAGATCAAGAGCGTGGAGAACACGCGCAAGATCACACGCGCCATGGAGATGGTCGCCGCAGCCAAGATGCGCAAGGCGCAGGAGCGGATGCGTCAAGCCCGCCCCTACGCTGAAAAAATTGGTCGCGTTGCAGCCCACTTCAGCCAGGCGCATCCTGAATACCGGCATCCTTTTGTGGTTTCACGTGAAACCATCAAGCGGGTCGGTCTGATATTGGTGACCACCGACAAGGGGCTTTGCGGCGGTCTCAATACCAATGCACTTCGATTGGCATTGAACAAGCTGAAGAGCTGGGATGAACAGAAAATTGAAGTAGATGTCTGCGTTATTGGCAACAAAGGCCTGGGTTTCCTGCAACGTCTGGGAGCCAACGTCGCATCTCAAGCAACCGGCCTGGGCGATACACCGCACATGGAGCGATTGATTGGCCCGGTACAGGTGATGCTGGATGCATATAAAGAAGGTCGCATAGACGCGCTCTATCTGGTGTACAGCAAATTTGTCTCGACCATGAAGCAGGAGCCTTCGTTTACCCAGTTGTTGCCGCTCAATGCCGAAAGCGCGGTTGAAAAAGCCGAACATCACTGGGATTACATTTATGAGCCAGATGCGAAGAATGTGGTCGACAGTTTGATGGTTCGCTACATTGAGGCACTGATTTTCCAGTCCGTCGCTGAGAATCTGGCTTGTGAGCAATCTGCGCGCATGGTGGCCATGAAAGCCGCTTCAGATAATGCCAAGGATGTCGTCAACGAGCTCAAGCTGGTATACAACAAGACCCGTCAGGCAGCGATTACACAGGAAATCTCTGAAATCGTAGCCGGTGCGTCCGCCGTTTAACAGAATCGAACTAGCTAGGAATGAATGCCATGACCGAAGGAAAAATCGTACAGATCATCGGCGCGGTGGTAGACATGGAGTTCCCACGTGGATCTCTTCCCAAGGTCTATGACGCGATCAAGATGGAAACCCCAGCGCTGACTTTTGAAGTTCAACAGCAGTTGGGTGACGGCATCGTGCGCACCATCGCGATGGGGTCCACTGATGGGCTCAAGCGTGGTGCCAAAGTGCGCAACAGCGGCAGCGCCATTATGGTTCCGGTCGGCAAGGCGACACTCGGCCGCATCATGGATGTATTGGGTGATCCGGTGGATGAGGCTGGCCCGGTCGCCTCCGAAACCCGTATGCCCATACACCGAAAGGCCCCGGCCTATGCCGATCAAGCGGCGTCGGTGGAAATTCTGGAAACCGGTATCAAAGTTATCGACCTGATCATGCCGATCGCCAAGGGCGGCAAGGTCGGTCTGTTTGGTGGCGCTGGCGTGGGCAAGACTGTTACGCTGATGGAGCTGATCCGTAACATTGCTGTCGAGCATAGCGGTTACTCGGTATTTGCCGGTGTCGGAGAACGTACCCGCGAGGGCAACGACTTTTATCATGAGATGAAAGAAGGCGGCGTACTGGACAAAGTTGCACTGGTTTATGGTCAGATGAGCGAGCCGCCCGGCAACAGGCTGCGCGTTGCGCTGACAGGTCTGACGATGGCTGAGTTTTTCCGTGACGAAGGACGTGACGTGTTGTTCTTTGTCGACAACATCTACCGTTACACCTTGGCGGGAACTGAAGTTTCCGCCTTGCTCGGCCGAATGCCTTCCGCCGTGGGTTACCAGCCGACGCTGGCATCGGAAATGGGCGCCCTGCAAGAGCGCATTACTTCCACCCGCACGGGTTCGATTACGTCCTTCCAGGCCGTTTATGTGCCTGCCGATGACTTGACCGACCCATCTCCCGCTACCACCTTCGCGCACTTGGATGCAACCCTGGTATTGAGCCGTCAAGTTGCCGAACTGGGTATCTATCCGGCGGTTGATCCGCTTGATTCCACCTCGCGTCAGCTTGATCCTCTGGTAGTCGGAGAGGAGCATTACAGTGTCGCGCGGCAAGTACAGTCGACGTTGCAGCGTTACAAGGAACTGCGTGACATCATCGCCATTCTCGGTATGGATGAACTTTCCCCGGAAGACAAACTGGCGGTAGCTAGAGCGCGCAAGATTCAGCGCTTCTTGTCGCAACCGTTCTTTGTTGCTGAAGTCTTTACAGGCGCCGCAGGCAAATATGTCTCATTGAAGGACACCATCGCCAACTTCAAGGCCATCGTCAATGGCGAATATGATCATCTGCCGGAGCAAGCCTTTTACATGGTAGGCACGGTCGACGAAGCGGTCGAGAAAGCCAAGACCATTCAGTAAGGAAGACACGTCATGCCCATGACTCTCCATGTCGACATCGTCAGTGCGGAAGCCTCCATTTACTCGGGTATTGCCGAGTATGTGATCGCTCCTGCCGAAATGGGCGAAGTCGGGATTTATCCCCGCCATACGCCAATGTTGACCCGTCTGAAGCCAGGTTCTGTTCGCATCAAGATGCCAGATCGGGTGGATGAAGATTTGATCTACGTTTCTGGCGGTATTCTTGAAGTGCAACCGGGGGTGATCACGATCTTGTCCGATACTGCGGCTCGCGGCGCAGATCTTGATGAGGCGCGTGCCGAGGAAGCCAAACGGCAAGCAGAGGAGGCGATGAAAAATCGGACCTCGTCTATGGATTACGCGCGTGCCCAGGCGGAACTGGCCGAAGCTGTTGCTCAACTGGCTGCGATTCAAAAGCTGCGTAGAACACGAGGTTGATCATAATTCTGCATACCTCAGAAACGGCAGCCTTGTGCTGCCGTTTTTCTTTGGCGTGTCGCCAGACAAAGGACGAGGCCGCTGTTTATACTTATGCGCGTTCCTGCTTCATCGCACCCAGCCGCTCCCTATGATCCCTCCCCTCGATATTGTTATTCTCGCTGCCGGCAAAGGCACTCGGATGAAGTCCGACCTGCCCAAGGTTTTGCATCCTTTGGCGGGAAAGCCGCTCATCTCGCATGTGTTGGCGGCAGCTGACCAACTCAAACCGAGATCGATTTGCGTCATTTATGGACATGGCGGCGAAACTTTGCCGCAAGCAATCGCGCGCAGTGATTTGGCGTGGGCCAGACAAGAGCCACAACTTGGTACAGGGCACGCGGTCCAGCAAGCCGTGCCTTACCTGGACCCTAACGCGATCTGCCTGATTCTGTATGGAGACGTACCGTTGACACGGTATGAAACGTTACAGGAAATGACGCTCATTGCGCGAGAGGGTGCCATTGCGCTGTTAACGGTCTATTTGGCTAATCCGACAGGTTATGGCCGCATAGTCCGCAACGCACACGGACAGGTCGAGCGCATTGTCGAGCAGAAGGATGCGAGTCCGGAAGAACTGGCCATCAATGAAGTCAATACCGGCATTCTCTGTCTATCCGCCGGGAAGCTGTCTGGGTGGCTGGCTCGACTAGGCAACAATAATGCACAAAAGGAGTATTACCTGACCGATGTCATCGGCATGGCGACGGATGAAGGGGAAAGGGTCATTCCGTGTCATCCAGCCGCAGAATGGGAAGTGTTGGGGATCAACAGCCGGGCGCAACTGGCTGAACTGGAACGGTTACATCAGCGCAACCAGGCCAACCAGCTGATGGCGGATGGGGTGACGTTGATTGACCCGGCCCGGATCGATATTCGCGGCAGCTTGATTTGTGGGCGTGACGTGCTGATCGAC
Organism: Betaproteobacteria bacterium; assembly: GCA_020049415.1. Classification (GTDB taxonomy): domain Bacteria; phylum Pseudomonadota; class Gammaproteobacteria; order Burkholderiales; family Thiobacillaceae; genus PFJX01. The sequence continues at coordinate 21,813 of JAIFKV010000011.1, read as the reverse complement.
ATCAACGCGGTATTCGAGGGTGACGTGGTACTCGGCGATGGCGTACAGATTGGTGCCAACTGTGTCATCAAAAACGTTGAAATAGCGGCGGGGGTACAAATCAAGCCGTTTTGTCATCTGGAAGGCGCCCGCATAGGTGCGAATGCCGTGATCGGCCCTTATGCGCGTTTACGTCCGGGCACTGAGTTGGCAGAAGAAACGCATATTGGCAACTTTGTTGAACTGAAAAATGCACAAGTTGGTTTCAACTCGAAAATCAATCACTTGTCATATGTCGGCGACGCTAGTGTCGGGCGTAAAGTGAATGTTGGCGCGGGCACAATTACGTGCAATTACGATGGCGTCAACAAGCATCGCACCATCATTGAAGACGAGGCATTCATCGGTTCAGACAGCCAACTGGTTGCGCCTGTTACCGTTGGCAAAGGCGCTACGCTGGGGGCGGGAACGACGCTGACCCGGGATGCCCCGGCGGGGCAGTTGACGCTATCACGCGCAAGACAGTTGACGCTTCCCGGCTGGAAGCGGCCGGTTAAAAAGTAGTAATAGGAGAAATTCTATGTGCGGCATCGTCGGTGCAATCGCCCAGCGCAATGTTGTTCCAATTTTGATCGAAGGGTTGCAGCGCCTGGAATATCGCGGCTACGACTCGGCCGGCATCGCGGTGCGCCAGGACGACGGCAGTCTTGGCCGGATCCGCGCGGTTGGCAAAGTGGCGATGCTGCGGCAATTGCTGGAGACCAATCCGGTCGCCGGTAATCTTGGTATAGCGCACACCCGCTGGGCTACGCACGGCATGCCGGCGGAACGCAACGCGCATCCGCACATGAGCGGCGAACGTGTTGCCGTTGTCCATAACGGCATCATCGAGAACCACGCTGAATTGCGGCTGGAACTACAGGCCAAAGGTTACTTCTTCACCTCGGAAACCGACACTGAAGTTATCGCGCATCTGCTGGCCCTCTTGTTGAATGAAGAGCCTGATCTGTTGCGCGCGGTTCAGAAGGCTATTTTGCAACTGGTCGGTGCATACGGCCTGGCGGTCTCCTCCCCTAGCGATCCGGATCGGTTGATCGTCGCCCGCGCTGGAAGTCCGCTGGTGATCGGCTTGGGCATTGGCGAAAACTTCATCGCCTCCGATGTATTCGCTTTGTTGCCGGTTACCCAGCGCTTTATCTTTCTGGAAGAAGGTGATGTGGCCGAAATTCGACGCGATGGCGTGCGAATATTTGATGTCACCGGCAACCTGGTCGAAAGACCGGAACGTCTTTCACAGCTTTCAGCGTCAACGACCGACAAGGGGCCTTACAAGCACTTTATGCTGAAGGAAATCCACGAGCAGCCCTCGGTGATTGCCGAAACGCTCGAAGGACGTATTCACAAGGGTCGATTGCTGGAAGAGAGTTTTGGCCATGAAGCGAAGACTCTGTTCGACAAGACGCGCGGCGTCCACATCATCGCTTGTGGCACCAGTTATCACGCCGGCTTGGTCGCGCGGTACTGGTTGGAGGAAATCGGTATTCCATGCAGTGTTGAAGTGGCTAGTGAATATCGCTATCGCAAGGTTGTGGTGCCGCCGGATACGTTGTTCTTGTCCATCTCCCAATCTGGCGAAACGGCCGATACGCTGGCCGCATTGCGATTCGCCAAGAAAGCCGGCTATGTGGGTACGCTGACTATCTGCAACGTGCCCGAGTCGTCGTTGACGCGCGAATCCGAGGTCGCCTTGATGACGCGCGCCGGCCCGGAGATTGGGGTTGCTTCAACCAAGGCGTTCACTACTCAACTTACCGCGCTGCGCTTGCTTACCGTAGCGCTGGCGCGTCGACGTGGATTGACCTCTGAGGAGGAAAAGCGACTGGTGGATGAACTGCATGCCTTGCCGCGTCAGGTCGAGGTGGTGTTGTCCTTGTCCGATGCGATCAAACAAATGGCGGAAGCGTTTGCGGACAAGCATCATGCCTTGTTCCTGGGTCGAGGCCCGTTCTACCCGATCGCACTGGAAGGGGCGCTGAAGTTGAAGGAGATATCCTACATCCACGCCGAAGCCTATCCGGCTGGCGAACTGAAACATGGCCCGCTGGCGTTGGTGGATGCCGACATGCCCGTCATCTGCGCGTTACCTGACGATCCGTTGCTCGACAAAGTACTCTCCAATTTGCAGGAGGTGAGGGCGCGAGGTGGCGAGTTGTTTTTGTTTTCTGACAGCAAGGTCAAAATCGAACTGGATCACTACCAGAACCTTACACTTGCCGACATCTATCCTGGCACCGCCCCTATCGTTTACAGCATCCCGCTGCAACTTCTGGCCTACCATGTTGCCATTCTCAAGGGCACCGATGTAGACCAGCCGCGCAATCTGGCCAAATCGGTCACGGTGGAGTAACCCTACATGGCAGTTATTGCGGTATTCAATCAAAAAGGTGGTGTCGGCAAAACGACCACCACGCTCAACGTCGCAGCTTCGCTTGCTTTGCTGGAACGCAAACCGGTGGTCATCGACCTCGACCCGCAAGCGCATGTCAGTCTTGCGCTAGGGGTCAGGCACCTGCCAAGCAACGCGACGACGGCGGCTTTCTTTCGCGACAAAGTGCCGCTCGACCGCATCATGCGACGGTTGGCTAACCATTTGCGCTTGCTTCCTGGCCACCCCGATCTATCAAAAATCGACGCCATGCTGGGCGCGACGCCGGGTGTTGCGGCAACGCTGAAACGCGGTCTTGACGCGGCATTGGCCTGGGAAGATGCCCCTATTCTGATCGACTGCGCCCCCGCCTTGGGCGTGCTTTCGCTGAATGCATTGTTCGCGGCGGATCGCGTTCTGATTCCGGTAACCGCCGACTTTCTTGCCATCCAAGGGCTGAACCGGCTCGACCTTGCCCTCAATGTATTGGAAGGTCCGCTGAAGCGGCACATTCAGCGCCGTGTCGTGCTCACCCGCTTCGACGATGCCAAGCCGCAATGCCGCGAAGCACTGGCCAGCCTGAAGAGTCGTTATGGCGAAAGCCTTTGCGATACACGCATTCCTGATGATCCCGCGTTGGCCGAAAGTCCGGCGCATGGGATGGATATCTTCGCTTATTCATCCGATTCGCCAGGTGCGCACGATTACCGATTGCTGACCATGGAACTGCTTTCCAAGGGCTTTTTTCAGTAAGCTGGCGAAACCGTATGTCCGACAGGCTCTCCGGGGCGTTGCAAGCCTTTGCCTTCAGCGGGCAAAGCAACGCCGACTGGATTGAGCGTACTCGCTCCGCTGTCTGGCATCCATGCACCCAGATGCAACATCTTGAACAGGCGCCGCCGTTGCCGATCGCGCGCGGTGAAGGCGCTTGGTTGATCGACACGGATGGCCGCCGCTACCTGGATGCGATTTCTTCGTGGTGGGTCAACCTGTTTGGTCACGCCAATCCACGCATCAACGCAGCTATCGTCGATCAACTCGGCCGCATCGAACACGTCATGCTGGCTGGCTGTACGCATGCGCCGGTGATTGAGTTGTCTGAGCGCTTGGCGCGGCTCAGCGGTTTGTCGCATGCCTTCTATGCTTCCGATGGCGCCAGTGCCACAGAGATTGCGCTCAAAATGAGCTTCCACTTCTGGCGTAATCGGGGCCGTCCGCAGAAGACGGGTTTCGTCAGCCTGCAAAACGGTTATCACGGTGAAACGCTGGGTGCGCTTTCGGTCACCGACGTGGCCTTGTTCAAAGATGTTTACGCGCCGTTGCTGCGTCAGTCGCATCAGGTCATCAGCCCGGACTGGCGGCTGGCCGAGGCGAACGAGTCGGCGGCAGACTATGCCGAGCGCGCGGTCGCCCAGATGGAAATCTTCTTGGTGGAATATGCCGACACCACCGCAGCGGTGATTGTCGAGCCGCTGGTGCAAGGCGCAGCCGGCATGGCCATGTATCACTCGATCTATCTGACCCGCCTTCGCGAACTCTGCGACCGCTATGAAGTTCACCTGATTGCCGACGAAATCGCGGTCGGCTTCGGCCGCACAGGCAGTCTGTTTGCCTGCGAGCAAGCCGAAGTACGTCCCGATTTCCTGTGTTTATCGAAAGGCATTACTGGCGGCTATCTACCATTGTCCTGCGTGTTGACGCGCGATGACATCTACGCCGCTTTCTATGCCGATTCGACCGCGCGCGGCTTTCTGCACTCGCATTCCTACACCGGCAATCCGCTTGCTTGCCGGGCGGCGCTGGCGGTTCTGGATATTTTTGATGCAGACGATGTACTGGCACGCAATCGCGTCAAAGCGGCGAACTTCAACCAGTTGCTGGCGCCGATCGCCGCCCATCCACGCGTCAGCCAAATGCGCAATATTGGAATGATCTGGGCGTTCGAAGTGAATGATGCCGCGCCGGGATTCAGTCTCCGCTTTCACCAACAAGCGTTGGCCAAGGGTGTATTTCTTCGCCCCATCGGCAACACGGTCTACTTCATGCCGCCTTACATCATCGAGGCGGCGGAAATGGCACTGATGGCGGATGTGGTGCTTGAATTGCTGGAAATGCAGGGTAACTGAATCAACCGAACCAACTGAACCAACCGAATCAGCTGGATCCCTTATCCAGATTCATCGCCATACGCACCAATTCCGGCACGCTGCGGGCCTGCATTTTCTCCATCATGCGGGCTTTGAATACTTCAACGGTGCGCGGACTGATGCCGAGTTCGACGGCGATTTCGCGATTCGGTTTGCCGGCGACAACCAGTTGCATGACCTGGTGCTCACGTTCCGACAGGCGTTCTACCCGCGCGGAAATTTCGGCGACGTGTGCATGTGTCGCATATTCACGCGTATCGCGGTCAATTGCTTCTGCTATTGCTTTCAGCAGAGCGGCCTCTTCGTAGGGCTTCTCCAGAAAATCGACGGCGCCGCTTTTGAGCGCCGTGCGGGCATGCGAGAGGTCGCCGTGGCCGGTCAGAAACACAATGGGCAAGGTGCATTCGCGCTGGATCAAGGCTTTTTGCAGCGCCAAGCCATCCATGCCGGACATGCGCAAATCGAGCAGCAGACAGCCGCGCCAGTCGGGCCGCCAAGCGTCGATAAATGCTTCGGCGCTGGCAAAGGCGCGGGTGCGATAGCCGCGAAAGTTCAGCAGCAACGCCAGCGAATCGCGTACAGCTTCGTCATCGTCAACGATGGTGACTATCGGTTCATTCATCTTGGATACCCGCAATGGGAAGCGTAAAACAAAATTGCGCCGGGCGCGCACTTTCGAGCCAGAGCTCGCCGCCATGCGCTTGCACCAGCGTTCGACTGATCGCCAGTCCCAGGCCCATGCCCTCTGGTTTGCTGGTGGCAAAGGATTCAAACAGGCGTGAGGTCATTTCATCGCCGACGCCGGCGCCGTTATCCGTCACGCAAACCTTGATCAGGTTGCCCGCCTGAGTCTGTCGATTTGCCGTGATTTGAATTTCGCGCACATCGACGCTGGCGATGGATAAAGCGTCGATGGCATTGCCCAGCAGGTTGTGCAGCACCGTCCCCATCTGCACGCGGTCAGCATGTACCGAAGGCAGGGTGTCATCCAGCGCTAACCTGAAAACAATATTCTGTCGTTCCGCGCGCCGCTTCACGTAGGAAATATTTTCTTCAACCAGTTGGCTCAGGGTGAAGGTTTCCGTGCGCAGGCCGCCGCCACGAAAAAATTCGCGCAAACGTCGCATCACTTGGCCGGCGCGATTGGCCTCGCGATCAATTTTTTCCAGCGTATCCGCCAGCAATGCGCCGTGCCGCTCCGGGTCGGCCAGCATCGAGCGGCTGGCACGGGCGTAATTGGCGACAGCGGAAAGCGGCTGATTCAATTCATGCGCGATGGCCTGCGCCATTTCCCCCGCCGCTGCCAGACGCATGGCCTGATTCAGTTCCGCTTCACGCTGATGCAGACGTTCTTCGGTAGCGCGGCGTACTGTCACCGTCATGCCGAGAAACAGCATGGTCACCGCCAGGCCCAGCATCAGCATCTGAAATTCGACCACTGTGATGGCGTGCGTTCCCATCCACTCCAGAATGGCATTGATGCCGACATGTGCGATCGCCAAAGCAATCGTTGCGCCTTGAATGCCGTGTTGCATGACGATCCAGATCATGGGCAGGAACAACAGATAAAAGAATTTGAATTCGTCGGTGTATTTGAGGCCAAAGATGACCCACAGCGCAAAAGCGATGGCTGCGCCCTGCAACACCATTTCACGACCCGGTCGCCAATCGCGCAAACTGCGCCAATCGGTGTCGGCATGAACCAGCACCAGCGGCGCGATGACGAGCATGCGAATCAACGCGCCGACCCAGAAATTGATCAGGTCCGCCATCCAGGCCCAGGCATCCGGCGCGGCTTCCGGGCTGCGCGAAAAGACATGCACGCTGGCATCCAGCCAGGCCGCTGCGATTGCCGCTACCAGAAACCAGAACAAATCGCGCTGCGTTGCGAGGCGTGAATCGATGCGTAAACCGTGCTGTAACCAGGCTGCCAGCGCTAATAGTCCGGACATCAACAATCCTGCCGCCCATAAGGCGGGAGGCCAATCATCCGGCACGCCGTAAAGCGGTAAGCCGAGCAGAAAAATGACGCCAAACAGAAATGGTGCGTAATGCAAACCAAACAGCAATAGAAAAGCCAGCGTCAGGCCGGGGGGGGGCGTCCAAGGCGCCAGCGCCAATGGCAAAACGGTGTCGGGTTTGCTGAGCAAGTCGAGCAGCAGGCTGGCAATGGCGTAGGCAAGCAGGACTTTCCAGGAAATTGCGAACCTGCCAAGGCGCAACGACTGCAGCCATATTTTCAGCATTGCAGCCCATGCGCAGCGCATAGCGAACGCTTGGCGAATGCCAATGCGATCCACAGCCAGAACAGCACGAAGAAGGTCAGCAGCGGAATGTGTGCGTCGATGACCTGGCGAGGCGAGACGTAACGCACGACTTTGATGATCGGGGTGGTGACGACCCGCAACACGCTATAAAACAAGTTCTGCTGACGTTGCTTGCCCGCCAATAACGCAAGAACACCTTGACCTAACAGGAAGAAGCCAGCGACTTCAACCAGCCTGCGCAACAGGGTGACAATCAATAGATCAAGCGGCATGGATAAACGCCTGAGTCGGAAAAGTGGCGATTCTAGCTTGCCTGCTCACAGACTCGGGTCAGGCGGCACGTTGGCGGCGAAAATGCGCATGCCAAAGCATCGAATTGCAGCTCAATGGAAGGGGTGTTCTTTGTCTTCGACGCCATAGTCTTCATCGAGTTTGTTCATTCGATGCGCATAAACCCAGATGATCAGCACGTAAATAATGAGCGAACCTTGCGCGCCCATGTAATAGGCGAAAGGAAAGCCCAGCAAGAGGATATCGTTAAGTTCACGGGCGAAAAAAATCACTCCAAACGTTGCCACAAACCAGATTCCAAGCAACAGCGCGGTCAAGCGCAAATTCTTGTTCCAGTAATCGCGGCGTCGGAGATCTGCTGGCATCAGGCGGTTAAAAAATGAAGTGAGCACGGTATATTTGGCTCGAAGTTTAGCGAATTGAGCGAACAATCCCCGGCGAAGATTTCCAAATATGCGTTGTTTACGCATCTTTTTGCGCCAGTAATTGGCATAAACAAGCGCCGCTTCTGCTATCTTGCCAAATCCCAAAAAACGCAGGCGCCTGAAACGCTTTTACCTGATGGTGGCGACAGGTGATATCGCATGGAATTCTGGTTCGTCTGGCTCGCCCGTTTGATGTTTCTTGGTCTGTTTCTCATGGCCGGGGGCATGTTTTACCGCGCCTGGAAGATTGCGGTACGCAAGGACATGCGCTACGTCGCCGACTGGCGCGGCCACGGTATCGTGGGCGGTGAGCGTTGGGCTGCCTGGGTGTTGAGCATCAACATGATCAGCGCCGGTGTTCTGCTTGCCATCGGCGTATCGGTGCTGGTGGTCGGACTCTCCTTTGTAGTCTGGACCGGACTGACGGGTATCGTGCTATGGAGTTATTATTTTTTGCTAAGGGTAGTGGTTGCCCGAGCGGAAGCAATCAGCAAGAAAGAATGACATGTAAGTGTCATGTAAGTAACGCCTCGATATACTCCGGCCGGCTTCGGCTAGGAGCCTGTCGGACTTTGGGCGTCGATAGCGATATGCCACCGACGATTCCAAAGTCCGACAGGCTCCCTGGCTGGGAGGCGAGTATTTTCGTTTAACCTTCGCCATTAACCTTCAATCATGGAGACCTACAAATGTCCAAATCCTCCACCTTTGACCCAAAAGCCTACTGGAGCGCGACGCTTCGGTTGCTGACCATCACCATGGTCATCTGGTTCATCGTTTCCTTCGGCGCTGGCATCCTGTTCCGCGATGCGCTGGACAGCTTCCACCTCGGCGGTTATCCGCTTGGTTTTTGGTTCGCTCAGCAAGGTTCCATCTTTATTTTCGTCGGTTTGATCTTCTGGTACGCCAGTCGGATGGACAAGATCGACCGCGAACATGACGTCCACGAAGAATAAGCACCCCTCCAGGAGATAGCACAATGGATTTGACAACTCTGACTTTCATCGTGGTGGGCGCATCCTTCGCCCTCTACATTGGCATCGCCATCTGGGCGCGTGCCGGTTCCACCAAGGAGTTTTATGTTGCTGGTGGTGGCGTACACCCGATCGTCAACGGCATGGCAACTGGCGCAGACTGGATGTCCGCCGCTTCCTTCATCTCGATGGCTGGCCTGATCGCCTTCCTCGGTTACGGCGGTTCCGTGTACCTGATGGGCTGGACCGGCGGCTACGTCATGCTGGCTGTGCTGCTTGCCCCGTACCTGCGCAAGTTCGGCAAGTTCACCGTGCCCGAGTTCATCGGTGACCGCTATTACTCGCAAACGGCGCGTATCGTCGCGGTGATCTGCCTGATCTTTATCTCGTTCACCTACGTTGCCGGTCAGATGCGCGGTGTCGGTATCGTGTTCTCGCGCTTCCTGGAAGTCGAAATCACCACCGGATTGATCATTGGTATGGGACTGGTGTTCTTCTACTCCGTACTTGGCGGCATGAAGGGCATCACCTACACCCAGGTGGCGCAATACGTGGTGCTGATCTTTGCTTACACCATTCCCGCTGTGTTCATTTCCCTGAATATCGCTGGCACGCCTTTACCACAACTTGGTCTGGGCGGTTCCATCGGTGATGTCTCCTTCCTGTCGAAGTTGAATCAGGTAGTGACGGACCTCGGCTTCGCGGCTTATACCACCGGTAGCAAGACGATGATCGATGTGTTCTGCATCACGCTGGCGTTGATGGCGGGAACCGCTGGCCTGCCGCACGTTATCGTGCGCTTCTTTACCGTGCCGAAAGTGCATGACGCACGTATGTCGGCAGGCTGGGCGTTGGTTTTCATCGCCATTCTCTACACCTCCGCTCCCGCTGTGGGCGCCATGGCGCGTTATAACCTGCACGCCACGGTGAATACCGCTGTTACTAGCGGTGGCGACATGTTCGCTCCCGAAGCCAGCATTCTGGGCGAGACTCGTCCAGATTGGATGAAGCGTTGGGAAAAGACTGGCCTGATTGCCTGGGAAGACAAGAATGGTGATGGTCGCATCCAGTACTACAACGAAAAGAGCAAGAACGAAGCTTTCCTGGCCAAGGCTGAAGCGGCTGGCTGGAAAGGTAACGAGCTCGGCTCCAAGAAAGATGGCAAGTTTGTTGGTAATGTTGACAATGACATCATGGTGTTGGCCAACCCGGAAATTGCCGGTTTGCCAAACTGGGTGATTGCGCTGATCGCCGCCGGCGGTATTGCCGCCGCGCTGTCCACCGCCGCTGGTCTGTTGCTGGTGATCTCGTCCGCCATCTCGCATGACCTGATGAAGGGTGTGTTCGCCAAGAACATCTCCGAGAAGACCGAACTGATGGCCGGCCGTCTTGCTGCCGCTGTGGCCGTCCTGATTGCGGGTTATCTGGGCTACAACCCGCCAGGCTTTGTCGCTCAGGTGGTGGCGTTTGCCTTCGGTCTGGCCTGCGCCTCGCTGTTCCCGACCATCCTGATGGGCATTTTCAGCAAGTCGATGAACCGAGCAGGCGCGATTTTCGGCATGTTGTCAGGCTTGTTCTTTACCCTGACCTACATCGTCTACTTCAAGCGAGACATCTTGTTGGGGATGGAGAAGGTGCCGGATAGCCAATGGTTCCTTGGCATTTCGCCGGAAGGCATCGGTGTGGTCGGCATGATCCTCAACTTCACCGTCGCCTTTATCGTGATGAAGATGACCGCTCCGTGCCCGGATCACATCCAGCACTTGGTTGAGGGCATCCGTTACCCGCGTGGTGCCGCAGGTGCGCAGGCTCACTGATCCGTTTTTTAACGGATGATAAAAAACCCCGCTTCGGCGGGGTTTTTTATTGGGTTGGCCGGATTACCACCGACGACTCCAAAGGCAAATAAATTCAGATTCCTTTTCCCCCGCAGCCAGTGGCAAGGAGTATTCGATACCGAATAGATTTTTCATCGAAACCCACCTCCTTCAACAAGGGGACGTGCAAGGCGTTGCTGATGAAAACTTGATCGTGATTGCTGTGTCTGGCTGGATCTGGGCGAGGGGAAACGCTTGACCTCGGCAACCCGCACTTCACCTCGGAGCAGAAGCTGAATCTCTGGGGATTCTTGACGCCCGCCGAGGATGCGTGTCGGACGCTCGAACAGATAAAATTCTCTGACATCGAAACTGCCCGCAGTCATGCTGCGGACCCTCTCATCCGCATCATCGCCACGACTAATTTCATGTAGACCGCCGGCCAGTCGATCGGCCACCACGGTATGAAATATCCGTGGTTAGAACTTCAACGCGCCGGTCAGCGACGCAACTTCTTCCGCTGATTCTTTCAAAATGCTCGACAAGGTTTCTTGGCCGATCAACATATCGATTCGGGCTGTCATGCCTTCACCTTGTTCGTTGCCGCCCAGCTTATGCAATGGTGATGCGATCGGGGCCAGTTCCTCGGCAAGCAGCAGCGTGTCGCCCAGTGTGACGGGCGGTATGGCCAAGTAGCCGCTCCAGTAAGACTCTACCGCTTCGACCACCAGTTCGGGTACCGCCAATACCTTCAGCAGGGCACGGCCAACCTCGGCTTCGCCGATGTCGATCCACTCCTGGAAATCGCCTTCGAGCAGTTCCGGGAAGTCTTTGCTGCGAGACAGCATGTAGAACCCGGAGACCTCGTGGATGATGCCGACAAACATCGCTGTTTCGGGATCGACATGGGTGACACGACGCGCAATCACATGCGCAAGTGAAGTGACATGGGCGGTGTGTTCCCAAAGTTGCGCCGATAACTGCTGTTGCGGTTGAGCGGTATTGTTGCCCGCCATCTGCCGGGTCACCAGCGCCATCGCAAGCGACCGAACGGCGCGAAAACCGAGGCGCATGACCGAGGTTCGCACATCGGTGATCTGGCGTCCGGAACGATTGAAGGCGGCCGCATTGGCCATCGCCACCACGCGGGCGGAGAGAAGTGGCTCCGCCTGAACCAGTTTCGCCGCAGTCTCGATTTGACACTCGGGATCATCCAGCGCCTGCATCACCTTCATCGCAACACGTGCGCTGGTGGGAAAGGCGAGTTCGCCTTTGGAGACATCGGCGGTGATGGACTTGAAGACATCGTACTTATCCATGGGAAAATCCTGAGTCTGGTCTGATCCTGTCGAGCTACAATTGTAAGCCCGTATTTGCAGTCATCGGATGACTCCGATGTCCTCCTTCCTTGAGTGATCTCTCCCATTTGAGCGGCAAAGATCTTGAGCGCATTGCCCTCAACATCAACCCGGGTGGGTGGGCCATTGAATCAGACCGCCCCATCGCCACGTTGCTTGGTTCTTGTGTTTCGGTCTGCTTGTTCGACAGCAAACTCAAGATCGGCGGGATGAACCATTTCCTCTTGCCAAGAGGAAGCAACTCCAGCAATGCCGATAACGACGTCATCCTCAACGGTGACTTCTCAATGGAAGTGCTGGTCAACGGCTTGCTCAACAAAGGCGCGAGCAAAAGCCGGATGATTGCCAAGGCGTTTGGCGGCGGCACTATCGTCAGTTCGATCAGTATGGCCATCGGCGAGCGTAATGCCGAGTTTGCGCAGGAGTGGCTTCATCGCGAGTCGATTCCGCTGGTTGCCTCCGACTTCAGCGGCCCTTGGTCGCGCAAGATCATCTTCGTGCCGAGCACTGGCGAAGCTTTCTGCCGACGGATGCCGACAACGCAACCCGACGCCGTCGCGGTGGCGAAAGCGGAACAAGACTACGAAAAATCTCTGGCGTTGCCAAAGAAAACCATCGGCAAGAAGATCGAACTGTTTTGACCCGCCAAGGCGGGGTAAAAACCGATTTTCGCCGCTGCCATCAGATCGGGTGGGTCAGCCGTCGCCGTTCCCTTTCCATATCTCGCAGGCCCTGAAAGCAGGTGGCTTGGCGGGTTTGTAACTTCGGACCCAGCGCCAACAATAATTCAGCGGTGGCGACGGCATCCGCCAAGGCGCTGTGGCGGGCATAGTTGGTAATGCCGAAATATTCCATCCAGTTATCCAGCGAGCGGTTGCGTCGCGCCAGTTCAGGGTAGAGCGCGGGGGCAACGTAGGCCAGATCGGCCCAGACATGTTTCAGCTTGAAGTCCAGGTACTCGCGCATCGCCCGACCGATCATGGTCTGATCGAAGGCGACATGAAACGCGATCAACGGGTCGCTTCCGACATACTCCAGAAAGGTCAGCAATGCATCGACCGGCGGCACGCCCTCGGCTTGCGCCGTGCCGCCAATGCCGTGGATGAGAATGTTCTGTTTATCGCTGACCCGATTTTGCTGCAGGACAATTTCCAGGCTATCCGCCAACGCAATTTTGCCGTTGCAGATAGCGATAGCACCGATGGCGATGAGGCGATCCTTGTTGACATTCAGGCCGCTGGTTTCTACATCGACGACGACATAACGGCTCGCATCCATCGGTTGCTGGATGTCGGCGGCGGGCAAGGCGCGCCATCGTGCCAGCCTTTCGTTCTGTTGGTCGGTGAGCTTGGGTTTTTTTCCAAACAGCCAGGTCAGCATTCGCATGCCCTAGACCTGGTAATCCAACGCGAGCTTGGTTTGCAGCTTGCGCGCCTGCCGGAAGGCTTCGCGCAGGATGCGGCTATCGAGCGCATTCAGTGTGTCCGGATCAACCTTGTTGGTGAGATTTTCGCCCGCCTGACATTGCTCGTGATGCAGACGCAGCCGCAATAACTGGATAAACAGAAATGCATCGCAATAGGCATCGATGTCCTGCGCCGACATGCGCAACTTTTCACCCGCTTCGCGCAGGCGTTGCAATGTATTGGTGGCACTGACGGCGTTGGCGAGGCTGAAAATACGGGCGGCGTCGACAAACGGCGTGATGCCGTTCAGTTTCAGATCGATGGTATGGCCGTCGCCGGTGACGAAGTCGCGCACGATACCCAGTGGCGGTTTGTTGCGCAGCGCATTGACCGCCAATTGATGCAAGAAACGGGTGTTTTTGGGGGTCACTTCGCCTAGCCATTCGCGCAGATTTTCGGCCAGATGGCGGTTGCCGAACAGCGGTCGAAAATCAAAGAAGATAGTGGAATGGAGCAGATCCATCGGCGCGCCATGATAAATCCACTTGTCAAAGGTCTCTTTCCACTCCGCCAGTGACAAACACCATTTCGGGTTGGACGCCATCACCTCGCCGTTGCAGAGCGGAAATCCACATGCCGCCAGCGCCTGGTTGATGCGTTTGGCGAAGGGCAACATGACGCCGCGCAGCGCCTCCGCGTCCTTGCCATCGGGCACGCTGAACAGAATGCCGTTGTCCTGGTCGGTATTCAACGTTTGCTCGAAGCGGCCTTCCGAACCCAGGGCCAGCCAGCAGAAATCAATTTCGCGCGCGGCGGCATCGGCCTCCAGTTCCAGTTCGATGATGCGGGTAGTCAGCAGATCGTTCAGGGTAGAGATAATTTGCGTCAATTGCTCGGCGGTAATTCCCTGCGCCAGCATGTTATGGGCCAACTGACGGATATCTTCCGCAGCATGTTTCAGTGTTTCCAGGTCGTCCGCCTTGCGGATGATGCCGCTCAACTGGCGCAGGCCAACTCTTTGCAGGGTAAACAGATCCTTTTCCGAAAGCAGGCCGATCAATTTTCCATTTTCCTCCACCAAGATGTGGCGGAATCCATGCTTGGCCATGACCAGGGCGGCCTCATAGGCGAGGGCGTGCGGCGGCAGCGTGACCGGGTTGGTGCTCATTACCGAGCTGAGCGGCGTGTTCAGGTCGAGATTAGGCAGCGTCACTCGGCTCAACACATCATGTAACGTAAAAATACCCAACGGCCGCTTCTGCGTATCAATCGCCACCATCGAGCCGATGCCGAGGCTATTCATCGTTTCCAGCACTTGGCGCATCGGTGTGTCGGGGGCGCAGGCGACCGGTTCACGGCGAACGATGGCCGATAGCGGACTGGTCATCGATTGCTGTTCGGAAGACGATTTGGTGTATTGAGCCTGGATCACCTGCTTCGATTGTTCGAGCAGATTGGCCAGCCGACGCGTGCAAAAATCGTGAAAGGCGGGGCATTTGTGCAGCAACTCATGGAAGTGGTCGGTTGCCAGTTCATAGCAGAAAGTGTCGACCCCCGCCCTGTAGGTGCTGTTCACCGGACGTCTGGAAAGCAGTGCGCCAAGCGGAAAACACTCGCCCTCGTGGAGTTCCAGCCAGGTTGCGTCGTCTTGCGCGCGCACCACGTCTTGCTCGCCGTGAATCTCGCCCTGTTTGATGATGAAGAAATTGCGAATGTCCCCAATTTCTGGAGAAAGCACGATTTCTCCCTTGCTGTAGTAACCCAGTTTCAGGCGTTCAGCCATCCAGGTCAGATGTTCGCGCGTCATGCTGTCAAACGGCGCAAAACGGGAGAGGTGCTCGGCGGTGGCGAGGATAAGGGAGTTGGGCGCAGCCATGGAAGCCTCGTGGAAGCGAAAACGACAAGCTTAATTCATGCCGCGCCCGGCGGGGCGGCATGAAGCTCAGGCAAAGCCGGAAAATCCGCTATACATGTCGGCCGATTTATCCATCGAGAGACCAAGGACGTCTTTGCCGTTGAAGAGAAAATTGATATGTGAAGGATCGATGGTGCCGGTGGCGGTATCATTCTGCTTCAACTTGAACAGCACCGTCGCAGTCATGTCTTTCTGGTCGTAATAGACCGCCAGCGGGGCGGAAGGCAGCGTGACTTCGGTGTCCTTCAACTTCATGTCCAAGTTGTAGCCATCGGCGCGTCCGGTGCCAATGGCGCGTTCGATCTTCCAGTTGAAGGTGCTTTCAACCGATTTGGCATCCATCTGCTTGCTGAACTGAAACACCATGGAAAAGGTTTTTTCGGCGTTGGCGGTTTGCAGGTAAGCGTTCAAGCCAGAAAGCTGCGTGCCGGGGCCAAGCGTGGAGGAGAATAATGAGTACAAATCGCTGCTGTAAACAGCCAACATCTTGGGATTGGTTTTCTCGTAGATATATTGGCTGAGACTGCTGGACATCTCCGCATCGTTGCTTAGTAAATTGTTAGCCACTTCTTGCGCCTGTTCAAAGTCGCCGTTATTGGCCATGACGTAGCCTATTTCGGAATAGGCTTCCCAGTAATCGCTTTTGATGGCAATGGCATCATTGAATGCATCGATGGCGTCAACATTTTTTTCTTGCTTGGCATAAACCAGACCCAGACCAAAACTACCAAATGCTTCTTTTGGCGACAGTTGCTTGACCAACTCGAATTGCGCCTTGGCTTCATCCAGTCGCCCAGTTGCCAGATAACCTTGCCCCAGCGAATAGCGATTGGCGGCGCTGGGATTGTTGGTTACCGCCAGTTCGTACTCGGCGGCGGCATCGCTCAAGCGTTCCTCGGTGGTGTAAATGTTGCCCAGCAGCGCGTGCAGGTCGTCGCGCGCGGGATCGATCTTCAGCGCTTTTTGATAGGACTGGATGGCGGCATCCTTGTTGCCTTGGCTAAGTTGCGCGCGCGCCATGTAATCGTAAGCGTTGACTGCGGCTTCGGTGCCGGGCGACAAGCGAATACTTCGCTCAAAACTGCCGATGGCCAATTCATAATTCTTGCTGGTGAACTGACCCAAACCCTTGTCCAGCTCACGCAAGGCAAGGTTATTGAGTTGCGCCGCGCGATTCGAACTGCTGCCAAACAGAACGCCGACCAGCGCGGAGTTATCGGGAATTTCCATACTGGCGAGCTCCTGATTGTGGATTCATGCCAAGCGCTCGGCAGGCCATCCTGTTCGCAGCGCCATACTTATGATTTAGCACAAGTTTCCCAATCCAGCGCGGGCAATTCGCTGAATGCCTGCTTGATGCGTTCGCCCCAGGCTTCGGTCAATGACTTGAAATAGGGATGATCGGCGGCGATCCGGGCGCGTCGTTGTACTTTCAGCGAATCACGCGAGTAACACAGCATATCCAGTGGCATGCCGACCGACAGGTTGGATTTGAGTGTCGAATCCATCGAGATCAAGGCGCACTTGGCGGCCTCTTCCAGGCGAGTATCCCAGTTGAAGATACGGTCCAGAATCGGCTTGCCATATTTCGATTCGCCGATCTGGAAATAGGGCGTATCGGCGGAGGCTTCGACAAAATTGCCGGCAGCGTAAATGCTGAATAAACGCGGTGCTTCGCCTTTGATCTGGCCGCCAAGAAGAAGCGCCGCATTGAAGTCGATATTGAAATTCGAAAGCGCGGCGGCATCCCGAGCATGCACCTCCCGCAGGCAATCGCCGACATGCAGCGCCGCCTCGAACATGTTTGGCGCGGTAAGCAGGCTTTTGCCTTCCTTATCCTGATGTTCGAGCAACAAGCTCACCACCGCCTGGGTAATGGCCAGATTGCCGGCCGAGAGCAGCACAATGACGCGTTCGCCGGGCTGCTCGAATACGGTCATCTTGCGGAAGGTATTGATCTGGTCGACGCCAGCGTTTGTTCGGGTATCGGATAGGAACACCATGCCGGCGTCCATCAACATGCCTACGCAATAAGTCACAATAAATCCCTCATCGAAAAACGGCTTGAGCATAGCAGGCGGGGCGGCAATCGTGGTGGCAATCCGGGCTGGCACGCTCCTTGCAACGTCACCAGCAGACAGAGGAGTTGTATGCCATGAATACATTGACCAAAGATTACGCATCAGGCGATTTTTTCGATGAATTGATCGACGCCAACAGTCAGCCGCGCGCCGCCGCGCGGGCATTGTTCGAGCACCTCGAAGCGATTGATGGCGCCGGGGTAGAAGAACGACGCCAGGCGGTAAACGCAGCCATCATGACGATGGGCATCACCTTTACCGTCTACAGCGAGGCCGGCAACATCGACCGCGCCTGGCCATTCGACATCATTCCGCGGGTTATGGCGAAATCGGAATGGACGCGCATCGAGGCCGGTCTGAAGCAACGTTTGACCGCGCTGAACTTGTTCATCAACGATCTATACAACGAACAGCGCATCGTCAAAGACGGTGTGTTTCCGTTGGAAGTGCTCGACGGGTCAAAGAATTTCCGCGTGCAATGCAAGGGCATGACGCCCCGTTTTGGGGTGTGGGCGCATGTTTGCGGCACTGATCTGGTGCGTGATGGCGATGGCACTGTTTATGTGCTGGAAGACAATTTGCGCGTGCCGTCTGGCGTTTCGTACATGCTGGAAAACCGTCAACTGATGAAGCGTCTGTTTCCGGAATTGTTTCAGTCTTCCAGCATCCTGCCGGTGGATGACTATCCGGCGCGTCTCTACGACACCTTGGCCGCGTTATCGCCGCGCAAGGGAACGCGTCCGGTGGTGGTGGTGTTGACGCCGGGTATCTTCAATTCGGCTTATTTCGAACATAGTTATCTGGCGCAGAAAATGGGTGCATCCCTGGTCGAGGGTAGCGACCTGGTGGTGCAGAAAGACGACTGTGTTTACATGAAAACGATTTCTGGTTTGCGTCGAGTCGATGTCATATATCGCCGGATCGACGACGACTTTCTCGATCCGGAAGCCTTTCGCCCGGATACCGCGCTGGGCGTCAAGGGTTTGATGCGCGCCTGGCGCGCCGGCAATGTCGGTATCGCCAACGCGCCAGGCGCGGGTGTGGCGGATGACAAAGTGGTGTATGCCTTCATCCCCAAAGTGATCAAGTATTACCTCGACCAAGACCCGATCATCCCCAACGTGCCCAGCTATCTGTGCATGTATGAGGACGAGAAGAACTACGTCCTCGCCAACCTGGACAAGTTGGTGGTGAAGCCGGCGAACGAATCCGGCGGCTACGGCATGCTGATCGGACCGCGCGCGACACAACAGGAGCGCGACCAGTTTGCCGAGCTGATCAAGGCGAATCCGCGCAATTACATGGCGCAACCCACGCTGGCCTTATCCACCGCGCCGACCTTGATCGACGACCATCTGGAGCCGCGCCACCTCGACCTGCGTCCGTTCATTCTGCAATCCGACAAGCTTTATTGCACCACCGGCGGGTTGACTCGGGTGGCGATGAAAGCCGGTTCGCTGGTGGTGAATTCGTCGCAAGGCGGCGGCGCCAAAGATACCTGGATCGTCGATGTCGATTAACCGCAGCGGCATAGTGCAAGGCAACAGCGGCGAGGAGAGTCGCCGCCCGCCTTGCTACGTGCGCCCTGAATTTTGTCCCTGGAGCCATCATGCTTTCCCGAGTCGCTGAAAGTCTTTACTGGATGGCGCGATACCTCGAACGCGCCGAGAACACCGCCCGCTTCATCAACAGCACCACCCAGGTCTTGCTCGACCTGCCGCGCGGCGCATCCTTCGGTTGGGATACGCTGCTCAAGGTGGCCGGCCTCGACGCGCTCTACAACAAGCATTACGCCACCGCCAACGAAGCCGACATCATGCGTTTTCTGATCATGGACGAACGCAATCCGGGTTCAATTCTGGCCAGTATCCATGGCGCGCGCGAGAACACCCGCACCTTCCGCGAAGTGCTGCCGATGGAAATCTGGGAGCGCATCAACGCCCTTTACCTCTACATCCGCGACAACGCCGCGGCCGCCTCGCACGGCAGCAGCAAACGCTATGAAGTATTGAACGGCATCATCGAACGGCGCCAATCGGTGATTGGTCTGCTGGTCGGCTCGATGAGTCATGACCTGTCCTATCAATTCCTCCAGTTAGGACGCAATCTGGAGCGCGCCGACATGACCACTCGGATTATCGATGTCAATTCAGCGGTGAATCTGCCCATCGACGCCACCGCCGACATTGCCCGTGAACGGCTGTGGATGAGCACGCTCAACGCCTTGTCGGCATTCCAGATGTATCGCCAACATGTCGGCGTTCACATCGAAGGCCCGGCGGTGGTCCAATACCTGCTTACCGACCCGCACTTCCCGCGTACCGTGACCCACTGTCTGGGCGAAATCGAAAGCGCGCTGTCGGTGCTGACTGATTACCACGCCCCGCTGCAAGCCGCCCGCACCGCTTGGCGACGCCTGGAAGCGATGAGTTTCGACGATGTCTCGCCCGCCCAGTTGCATGAGCACCTCGACCAGATTCAGGCGGATCTGGCCAAGCTGCACGATGCCATCACGCGCAAATATTTTTCCCTGCACCAGCAAACGCAAATACAGGAACAAAGCATGCTGCAGTGATCGGTTCGCGCAGCGTTTAAAGCAAGCCATGCGTAAGCCAGCCGCAACGTACCCGATTTACCCATTCTCCAGGACAGGCGCTCCAAAATGATTCCACCGTCACTCGATTTCCCCCGCTATGGCGACAAACAGAACTCCGACTTCTTCGAGGAGTTTCTCGTGCAATTACTGGAAGAGCGCGACCGCTGCGGCTTGACCAGCATGATCCAGCAGATCGACGCAATGATGATCACGGTGGAACCGGGGCACTCCATCGCCTACGTCGGCGAACTGTGTTTGATGACGCCGTATCACTACCTGGTCACGTTGGAGTCGGAAACCCATTTCACCCACATCTTGCGCATCGACATGAACGCGCCGGACATCCTGGTGCGGGAAGTGAAAGACCCGAATACGCGCGGCATTTTCCGCAGCCTCAACGAGGTGTATCCGATTGGCGCGCAGAAGCCCAACTCACGCTACATGGGGGAAATCTTCCGCGTCACCAGTCTGCACGATGTCGTTGAATTGCAGAAATCACGCGACATTCGTTTCTTCAACCAGGACCAGATCCGCAAGCTGGAACTGCCCGGCAACATGGCGGTAGTGAAACCCAGCCCGTACACACACAATATCGTTGGCTATTGGGAGCGGCCGGAAGAACATATCCGCGTTTACGCCCTCGGCATGACCAGCATTCGCGACGACGTCCAGGCCGCTTATGAAGCCGCCAAGGCGGCGCAGGAAAAACTTGGCCTGGACAAGATGTTGCTGCCTATCGACCACCTCGCCACCCGCGTCTACAGCCAGAACCGCGAAGCCGCCATCCTCGAATACCTGTCGCTGACCAGCTATTACTACTGGGGCTCCTACGATATCGCCGATCAGAATTCATCGACCAACGTCACCAAGAGCGTGCATTACAACAACGAACTGGAAAGCCCGGCCAAAGTCTTCACCGCCGCCAACCACCCCTATTTCGTCAACCACCTGCTGCAACTGCCGTCACCGACCGAAGCCTTCGTGCGCAACTACGGCCCGCGTCTGCATCACATCGCCGTCGCCGTCAACGATGGCCATACCGGCGGCAAAGCCAACATTGACTACGTTGTTGAAGCCCTGCGCGATTGCGGCCAGAACTTCCTGCTCGACGTCATCGGCAGCGAAGAAGAAGGCCTCAAACAAATCTTCTCAAGCGCCTCAGAATATTCCAGCCTGATCATCGAATACGTTCAGCGCTTCGGCGATTTTCAGGGCTTCTTCACCAAAGGCAACGTCGCCCGTCTGACGCACGCCGCCGGGGTGGAAGAAGGCCTGCGCGAAATGGATGCCGCTGCCGCCAACGCTGAAGTCGCGTCTTGATTCACCCTATTTCTTAATGCTGTCCTGACATGAGCAATTACCAATGAGCAAACTTCACTTAATCGGTGGCGAAAAAGGCGGCGTCGGCAAATCGCTGGTCGCGCGCGTTCTAGCCCAGTACCTGATCGACCACGAACGGCCCTTCATCGGATTCGACACCGACCAATCGCACGGCGCGCTGTTGCGTTTCTATGCCGACTTCGCCGCGCCCGTCGCCATCGACCGCTACGAAAGCCTGGATCTGATTATCGAAGCCGCCGTCGCCGAACCCGACCGGCGCGTACTGGTTGATCTCGCCGCGCAAACGCACCCTTTCCTGATGCGCTGGATGGAAGATTCCGCTCTACTCGACATGACCGATGAACTCGGCATCGGCCTGACTTACTGGCACGTCATGGATTCCGGCCAGGATGCAGTCGACCTGCTGCGCCAACTGCTCGACCGCTTTGGTGGACGCCTGCCACTGGTTCTGGTGCTCAACGAAATTCGCGGCGACCGATTCGACCTGCTCGAAGCCTCCGGCCAACGCGCCCGGGCAGAAGCACTCGGCGCGCAAATCCTGCCAATCCGCCATCTACAAGACACCGCCATGCAAAAGATCGACGGCCACAGCAGCAGTTTCTGGTCGGCGGTGAACAACAAAGACAAAGGCCCGCACAACCTGGGCCTGCTCGAACGCCAGCGCGTCAAAATCTGGCTGAACCGGACTTACCAGGAACTGGCGAAACTACCGGTTTAGGCAAAAAGGAGGGCGGAATCTGTATTTAAAATCCCTACAATCGGCTGCTATCGACTTGTTGCAGTCATTCGGC
>JAIFKV010000187.1 GCA_020049415.1 Betaproteobacteria bacterium | reverse complement strand
CGAACAGGACCGTGAAACGCCCCAGCGCCAATGATAGTAGGCATCTCGCCCGCGAAAGTAGGTCATCGCCAGACTCCCTTTAAAACGCCCCTTCGATAATACGAAGGGGCTTTTTGTTTTTAGTCGATTGCTGCAAGTGAACTGTTCTGCTCTGACACTTGAGACAATTGATCTCGTAAACGTATAATTGCACACACTTTTCAATCAAGCGGGATAGACGCAAGTCTGTCCCGCTTGTCACATCTGAACCAGGGGTTATCTTGTCTGCGTTCGCGCCTGCAATCTTAGTTTTGGCTGATGGTACGGTTTTTCGTGGTTATGGCATTGGCGCCGAGGGGTTTGGCGTTGGCGAGGTGGTTTTCAACACCTCCATGACTGGTTATCAGGAAATTCTGACTGATCCATCTTACTGTCGGCAGATAGTCACGCTGACTTATCCGCATATTGGGAACGTGGGGACAAATTCGGAAGATGAAGAGTCTTCACGTGTACATGCCTCCGGTCTGATCATTCGTGATTTGCCTTTGCTGGCCAGCAATTTTCGAATGAATCAAAATTTGTCGGCTTACTTGAAGGCTAACAACGTAGTTGGCATTGCCGGTATTGATACGCGCAGGTTGACCCGTTTACTGCGCGAAAAGGGTGCTCAGAATGGCTGCATTGCGGTTGGCGATATTGATGAAGCCGACGCTTTGACTCGTGCCAATACCTGCCCATCCATGAATGGCCAGGATCTGGCAAAAATTGTTAGCTGTAAAGATCCACATCATTGGGTAGAAGGGGAATGGGGCCTGGGTAAAGGCTTTATGTCTGGAAAAGAACCCAGCTTCAATGTTGTTGCCTACGATTTCGGCGTCAAACGCAACATTTTGCGCATGCTAGTAAGTCGAGGTTGCAAGGTTACCGTGGTGCCGGCAGAGACGCCTGCGTCTGAAGTTTTGGCGATGCAACCCGATGGCGTTTTTCTGTCCAACGGCCCGGGTGACCCTGAACCTTGTGATTACGCCATTCGTGCAATTCAAGCGCTAATGGAAGCAAGAATTCCAACTTATGGAATTTGTCTGGGGCATCAGTTGTTGGGTCTGGCTTCCGGTGCACGTACGGTGAAAATGAAGTTTGGCCATCACGGTGGCAATCATCCGGTCCAGGATCTGGACAGCAAGCGGGTCATGATCACCAGCCAGAATCATGGTTTTGCAGTTGACATAAACAGCTTGCCTTCTAATTTGCGTGTTACTCATGTTTCACTGTTTGATGGTTCTCTCCAGGGAATCGAGCGCACCGACGTGCCGGCCTTCAGCTTTCAAGGCCACCCTGAGGCGAGTCCCGGGCCGCACGATGTCGCCTACTTGTTCGACCGGTTCATCAAATTAATGAAAGAAAACAGCGCACGAAATGCCTAAACGTACCGACATCCACTCCGTTTTGATTATCGGGGCCGGCCCGATCGTAATCGGCCAGGCCTGCGAGTTTGATTATTCCGGCGCTCAGGCGTGCAAAGCGCTTAAAGAGGAAGGTTATCGCGTCATTCTGGTCAACTCGAATCCGGCGACGATTATGACCGACCCGGAAATGGCGGATGCGACATACATCGAACCAATCAATTGGCAGACGGTAGAGCGTATTGTCGAAAAGGAACGTCCAGATGCCATTCTGCCGACGATGGGCGGCCAGACTGCGTTGAACTGCGCGTTGGATCTGGCCAAGTTCGGCATCCTGGAAAAATATGGTATCGAGTTGATCGGCGCTTCGCGCGAAGCTATTGATAAAGCGGAAGATCGCGAAAAGTTCAAGAAGGCTATGGCCCGAATTGGTTTGGCCAACCCGCGTTCTTCACTTGCTCACAGTTTGGAAGAGGCAATTCAGATTCAAGCTGGCATCGGTTTTCCGACCATCATTCGCCCCTCATTCACGATGGGGGGGAGCGGCGGCGGCATTGCCTACAACATGGAAGAATTCGTCACGATTTGCGAAGGTGGACTTGAAGCCTCGCCAACGCGCGAACTACTCATCGAAGAGTCATTGATCGGCTGGAAAGAGTTCGAGATGGAGGTGGTTCGCGATCGTGCCGACAACTGCATCATCATTTGTTCCATTGAAAATCTCGATCCGATGGGCGTGCATACCGGTGACTCGATTACCGTTGCGCCGGCGCAAACTTTGACCGACCGGGAATATCAACTCCTGCGCAATGCTTCAATAGCCGTGCTGCGCGAAATTGGCGTCGATACCGGTGGATCCAATGTTCAGTTCGCGATCAATCCGGCGGATGGCCGAATTGTGGTGATCGAAATGAATCCGCGTGTTTCGCGATCATCCGCACTGGCCTCGAAGGCAACCGGCTTCCCGATCGCCAAAGTCGCTGCCAAATTGGCGGTTGGCTACACGTTGGATGAATTGAAGAACGAGATTACGGGTGGCGCGACCCCGGCATCGTTCGAACCTTCGATCGACTACGTGGTGACCAAGGTGCCGCGGTTTGCCTTCGAGAAATTTCCCCAGGCCAATGATCGACTGACGACGCAGATGAAATCAGTCGGCGAGGTGATGGCGATTGGTCGGACGATGCAGGAATCGTTGCAGAAAGCATTGCGCGGCCTTGAAACCGGTGTTGACGGTCTGGATGAAAAGTCCATCGACGAAGATGAAATCAAAGCCGAGATGGGTAATCCCGGCGCTGAACGACTCTGGTTTGTTGCCGATGCCTTCCGGGTCGGCATGACGTTTGAAGATATACAACGTATCAGCAAGATCGACCCATGGTTCCTGGCCCAGATCGAAGACTTGGTCAAACAAGAACAAGCCTTGTCCGGCCGCAAACTGGGCGAACTTTCGCGCGATGAACTGTTTGTTCTCAAACGGAATGGCTTTTCCGACCGCCGCTTGGCCAAGTTATTGGCCTGTGATCAGCATGCGGTGAGAGCGCGTCGTTGGGAGTTGATGGTGCATCCGGTCTACAAACGGGTTGACACTTGCGCTGCAGAATTCGCCACTTCTACCGCATACCTTTATTCCTCTTATGAAGAGGAATGTGAATCGAACCCGACAGATCGCAAGAAAATCATGGTCCTCGGCGGCGGACCTAATCGAATCGGCCAAGGGATCGAGTTTGACTACTGCTGCGTCCATGCAGCATTGGCGATGCGTGAAGATGGTTATGAAACCATCATGGTGAATTGCAATCCGGAAACTGTTTCTACTGATTACGACACTTCAGACCGTCTCTATTTTGAACCTTTGACGCTTGAAGACGTGTTGGAAATCGTGAGGATCGAAAAGCCGGTTGGCGTCATTGTGCAATATGGCGGTCAGACGCCGTTGAAACTGGCACGCGACCTCGAAAAATATGGCGTTCCTATAGTGGGCACGACGCCGGATGCCATTGATCGCGCGGAAGATCGTGAGCGTTTCCAGATCATGATTAACGACCTGGGCTTGTTGCAGCCGCCGAACCGCACTGCGCGAGCGGAAGATGAAGCTTTGCGCCTGGCCGCCGAGATCGGCTATCCGCTGGTGGTGCGTCCTTCATATGTGCTGGGTGGACGCGCGATGGAGATCGTGCGCGAAGAAGCCGATTTGCAGCGCTATATGCGTGAAGCGGTGAAGGTATCGAATGATTCACCGGTTCTGCTCGACCGCTTTCTGAATGATGCGATCGAGGTGGATGTCGATGCGCTCTGTGACGGCGAGGCGGTATTGCTCGGCGGCATCATGGAGCACATCGAGCAAGCCGGCGTTCACTCAGGCGATTCTGCCTGTTCGTTGCCACCCTACAGCCTTTCGCCGGCGATTCAGGAAGTGTTGCGGCAACAGACCGTCGCGATGGCGAAAGCACTCGGCGTAGTCGGTCTGATGAACGTGCAGTTCGCTATCAAGGGCCAAGGCGATGCGGCCGAGGTTTATGTACTTGAAGTGAATCCGCGCGCATCGCGCACGGTGCCTTACGTCTCTAAGGCGACCGGTCGGCAACTGGCCAAGATTGCGGCGCGCTGCATGGTGGGGCAATCCTTGCAGTCGCAAGGCGCGGTGAAAGAAATCGTGCCACCTTATTTTTCGGTCAAGGAAGCCGTGTTCCCGTTCCGTAAATTCCCGGGCGTTGATCCTTTGCTTGGGCCGGAAATGAAATCGACGGGTGAAGTCATGGGCGTCGGCGAGAGCTTTGGCGAGGCGTTCCTGAAATCGCAGTACGCCGCGAGCGTCAAATTACCGCGTCAAGGCAATGTATTTGTTTCCGTTCGCAACCCCGAACATCCCCATGTGGCAGAAATCGGCACCAGGTTGCACGAACTTGGCTTTAAATTGTTTGCAACGCGTGGCACTGCCAAGGCAATCGAAGAAGCCGGCGTACCGGTGACGCGCGTCAACAAAGTGGCGGAAGGACGTCCGCATATTGTCGATATGATCAAGAACAAAGAAATCCAGTTGATCATCAATGTGGTCGAGGACAAACGCGCGGTGAAAGATTCCTTTGCCATCCGTGCCGCTGCGCTCAGCCAGAACATTCCCTATTTCACGACGTTGGCTGGCGGCAAGGCCGCTTGTCTGGGCATGCAGGAGAGACGGGAAATCACCGTCTATTCCTTGCAAGAGCTGCACACGCGTCTGCACTGATTCGAGGTTTAAACATGATTAAAGTCCCTCTGACGGTAGTCGGCGCGGAGAAGCTGCGCAATGAATTGCAACGTCTAAAAAGTGTCGAGCGTCCCAGCGTGATTGCGGCGATTGCCGAGGCACGTTCGCATGGCGATCTGTCGGAAAACGCCGAATACGATGCGGCGAAGGAAAAACAGGGCTTCATCGAAGGCCGTATCAAGGATCTGGAAGGCAAGCTGGCCAATGCCCAGATCATCGATCCGCGTCATCTCGATGTCGAAGGGCGTGTGGTATTCGGTGCTACCGTCGAACTGGTCGATGCTGAAACCGGCGATGAAGTGCGTTATCAGATCGTTGGTGACGATGAAGCCGATATCAAGGATGGAAAGATTTCCGTCAGTTCTCCCATCGCGCGGGCGCTGATCGGAAAATATGCCGGTGATGTCGCTGATGTGCATGCTCCGGGCGGCTTGCGGCATTACGAAATCGTCGACGTCCACTACATTTAATCTGCGATTTCGCCGTGAAAAGCTTGCCCGATCTGTTTGCCGCCTGGGCGTTGACCTTATGGGTGGGCGGCCTTTGGGCGATTGGTTACCTGGCCGCGCCGATGTTGTTTTACAACATGAGTGACCGCATGCTGGCCGGTATGTTGGCGGGCAAGATGTTCACCGGAATAGCCTGGATCGGTATCGTTTGCGCGATCTGGTTGTTGTTGTTTCGCTTCGTGCGCTTTGGTGCGGGTGCGCTGAAACAGGCTTCCTTCTGGATTGTTCTGCTGATGTTGCTGCTGACGCTGGCAGGCCATTTCGGTATTCAACCGATTCTGGCGCAACTCAAAGAAGCGGCTTTGCCAAAAGATGTCATGCAAAGCCTGTTCAGGGATCGCTTTTCCACCTGGCATGGTGTTTCCAGCGTGGTCTATCTGATCCAGAGCCTGCTTGGGTTGGCTCTGGTCGCTAAGCAGAATTCACGGTAAGCGCAGCTTCGGTTTCTTTGCCGGCCGATAAATCAACAACAGTTTGCCAATGTGTAAAACCGGGGCGGCATTCAGACGTTCACATATTTCTGCCAGATAGGCTACGCGTGCATCGCGCTCGTCGCCGAGAACGCGTATCTTGATCAATTCATGCGCAGCCAGTGCACTTTCGGTCTCTTTCAAAACGGCTTCGCTGAGGCCTTGCGAGCCGATCATGACCACCGGTTTTAAAGCATGCGCCTGGGCTTTGAGATATTTGCGTTGTTCTACCGTTAATTCGAGCATTCGGTTTCCTGTCTAAGGTACGGAAAAAGGGAGCGATAGTAGTCCATGAGGTGTACTGAGTGAAACGACAAGCTAAAAGTCGCGTCTGGCACCAACGCCACGTCAACGACTTCTACGTCAAGCAGTCGGTCGAGCAGGGTTACCGCTCGCGATCGGCTTATAAGTTGATGGAAATCGATGATCGTGACCGACTTTTGAAACCGGGCGTTGCGCTGGTCGATCTCGGTTGCGCCCCCGGAGGGTGGTGCCAGGTGGCGCTGGAACGGATGAAGGGCCAGGGGCGTATTGTTGGCATAGACCTGCTGGAAATGGTTGGTCTGAATGGTGTGGAGTTTCTGCAGGGCGACTTTACCGAACAAGTCACGTTGACCGAATTGGTGCAGCGCTTGCATGGCAACAAGGCTGACCTTGTATTGAGTGATATGGCCCCCAATATCACCGGAGTTATCGTATCGGATCAGGCGCGTATCTATTATCTGGCTGAACTGGCATTGGAATTTTCAGCGGATTGGTTGAAACCGGAGGGCGTTTTTCTGGTCAAGGTATTTCAGGGCGCGGGCTTCGAGGATTTCATGAAACAAATGCGTGCCGTCTTTAAATCCGTGCTGGTGCGTAAACCCAAAGCCTCGCGTGATAGCAGTCGCGAAGTGTATTTGCTGGGCCGGGGGTTGAAGGCGTCCGACTTGATTGAACATGAGCCGGAATTCGTCTAACTTCACCCCTTACTGTGGCATTCGAGTCGTAAAGGAGTCAAATTGAATAATCTTTTCAAGAATGTCGGTATCTGGCTGATTATTGCGCTGGTGCTGATGACGGTGTTCAACCAGTTCAACACGCGTCAAACCGTGCAGTCGCAGATCGACTATTCCACCTTCATCGAACAGGTAAAGCAGGGTCAGGTCGCCAAGGTCACCATCGAGAACCATGTCCTGCGCGGCGTCGGCATCGATGGTCGGCGGTTCACCACTTATGCGCCATCCGATCCGTGGTTGGTTTCCGACCTGCTCAAGGCCGGCGTGCAAGTTGAAGCCAAGCCGGAAGAGCAGCCTTCGATGCTGATGAGCATCTTCGTATCGTGGTTCCCGATGTTGTTGCTGATCGGTGTCTGGGTGTTCTTCATGCGCCAGATGCAGGGTGGCGGCAAGGGGGGCGCATTTTCCTTCGGCAAGAGCAAAGCGCGTTTGCTTGATCAGGACAGCAATCTGGTGACTTTCGCCGATGTTGCCGGTTGCGATGAGGCCAAGGAAGAGGTCGGCGAGTTGGTCGAGTTCCTGCGTGATCCGTCACGCTTCCAGAAACTCGGCGGCCGCATTCCGCGCGGTGTGCTGATGGTGGGGTCGCCGGGTACCGGCAAGACCTTGCTGGCCAAGTCGATTGCCGGTGAAGCGAAAGTGCCGTTCTTCTCTATCTCCGGTTCCGACTTCGTCGAAATGTTCGTCGGTGTCGGCGCAGCGCGCGTGCGCGACATGTTCGAGCAGGCCAAGAAGCAGTCGCCTTGCATCATCTTTATTGATGAAATTGATGCGGTGGGGCGTCAGCGTGGCGCAGGCATGGGCGGTGGTAACGACGAGCGGGAGCAGACCTTGAACCAGTTGCTGGTGGAAATGGATGGTTTCGAAGCCACCGTCGGCGTCATCGTCATCGCCGCCACCAACCGTCCCGATGTACTCGATCCGGCGTTGTTGCGTCCGGGTCGTTTCGACCGTCAGGTGGTCGTGCCGTTGCCGGACATTCGCGGTCGCGAACAAATTCTGCTGGTGCATATGCGCAAAGTTCCGATGTCGCAAGATGTCAAGGCAGACATCATCGCGCGCGGCACGCCTGGCTTCTCCGGCGCTGATCTGGCCAATCTGGTCAACGAGGCAGCGCTGTTCGCCGCCCGTTCCAACAAGCGTGTGGTCGACATGGAAGATTTCGAACGCGCCAAGGACAAGATCATGATGGGTGCCGAGCGTCGTTCGATGATCATGCCGGAGGAAGAACGCAGGAACACCGCATATCACGAGTCGGGTCATGCGGTTGTGGCTAAATTGATGCCGAAGACCGATCCGGTGCACAAAGTCACCATCATTCCGCGTGGTCGCGCCCTTGGCGTCACCATGCAGTTGCCGACGGAAGATCGCTACAGCCAGGATCGCACGCGTCTGATGTCGACCATTGCCGTATTGTTTGGCGGACGGATTGCCGAAGAGTTGTTCATGAACCAGATGACCACCGGCGCTTCCAACGACTTCCAGCGCGCAACTGATCTGGCCCGTCGGATGGTGACTCAGTGGGGCATGTCCGATGCGCTTGGGCCGATGGTTTACGGTGAAGAGGAAGGCGAGATTTTCCTTGGCCGCTCGGTCACCACGCACAAGAGCATGTCGGAAGCGACCATGCGCAAGGTAGATGAGGAAGTCCGCCGCATCATCGACGAGCAATACGCGCTCGCGCGCAAAACGCTGGAAGACAATCGTGACAAAGTCGAGCGTATGACCCAAGCACTGCTGGAATGGGAAACCATCGACGCCGTGCAAATCGACGCCATTATGGCCGGTCAGGAACCGCATCCGCCGAAGCCGGTGACGCCGCCGGTCAGCAGTTCCAACAGCCCGCCCCCGAGCGGTCATCCGGAAACGCCAGCGCCAACCATCACACCTGCTGAAGAGGCTTGATCAGCGGATAACGGTTTGAGAATCAGGGGCGGCTTATGCCGCCCCTGATTATTTAAGCCGCATGCTAGTCTCCAAATTCCATGTCCTATTTTCAATGCGGGCGTTACCGTTTCCCTCTGTCCCAGCCGCTGGTCATGGGCATCGTCAATGTCACGCCGGATTCCTTCTCGGATGGCGGGCTTTATTTTTCGGCTGAGCGTGCGATTGAGCACGGCCTGAAGCTGCAAGCCGAGGGTGCCGACCTGCTGGATATCGGCGGTGAATCGACGCGACCGGGCGGCGCGCCGGTCAGCGTGGAAGAAGAGATGGCTCGGGTGATTCCTGTGCTGGAAGGACTGCGCCATGCCGACATTGCGCTGTCGGTCGATAGCATGAAGCCGGAAGTGATGGCTGCGTCACTGACGGCGGGCGCCGACATGATCAACGATGTGCGTGGTCTGGAAGCGCCGGGCGCGCTGCAAGCGGTGTCGGAGTCTGGCTGTGGCCTGTGTGTCATGCATATGCGCGGCATGCCAGCGGACATGCAACATGATCCGGCCTATGCGGAAGTGGTCGCTGAAGTGGCGGCTTACCTGCGTCAACGTCTGGCTGCCGCGCGGGCAGCGGGGATTGATTCCTGCCGTATGCTGATTGATCCTGGTTTTGGCTTTGGCAAGACGTTGGCGCACAACGTCTCGCTATTCAAGAACCTTGCCGAATTGGCCGATATCGCGCCAACCTTGGTCGGGGTGTCGCGCAAATCTTTTCTTGGCGCCCTCACCGGGCGATCCACCCAGGATCGTCTGCTGCCCAGCGTCATCGCGGCATTGCTGGCAGTGCAAAGCGGTGCATTTGTGGTGCGCGTGCACGAAGTGCGGGAAACGGTGGAAGCCCTCCGTTTATGGCGGGAATTGTCAGGCAATCAATTGGGAGTCAAACAATGAGCAGAAAATATTTCGGCACCGATGGTGTTCGCGGCAAAGTGGGCGATGAGCCGATCACGCCGGATTTCGCCATGCGTCTTGGTTATGCCGCCGGTAAGGTGCTGGCGGCGGCGGAGCACGACGTGCTGCATGGTGAACATCCCGCCGTCCTGATCGGCAAAGACACCCGCATCTCCGGTTACATGCTGGAATCTGCGCTGCAAGCCGGTTTGACGGCGGCTGGCGTTGATGTCCGTCTGACTGGGCCGATGCCGACGCCCGGCGTGGCCTACCTGACGCGGGCTTTGCGCTTGCAGGCGGGCGTGGTGATTTCCGCCTCGCATAATCCATATGAAGACAACGGCATCAAATTCTTCTCCGCGCGCGGCGCCAAACTGCCGGACGAAGTCGAGTTGGCAATTGAAGCAGCGCTCGAACAACCGATGAAGACGGCCTCATCCAAGCAATTGGGTCGGGTCAAGCGGGTTGAAGCTGCCGCCGCGCGCTATATCGAATTCTGCAAGAGTACTTTCCCCACCGACATGGATCTGCGCGGTATGCGCATTGTGGTCGATTGCGCCAATGGCGCTGGATATCACATCGCGCCGCATGTCTTCCACGAACTCGGTGCCGATGTGGTTGCGATAGGCAATGAGCCGAACGGCTTCAATATCAACAAGGAGTGCGGCGCGACCCATACTGACTCCTTGTCGCGGGCGGTGCGCAAACATCGCGCCGATGTCGGTGTTGCGCTGGATGGTGATGGCGACCGGTTGATGATGACCGATGCCAGCGGCCAGGTCATGGATGGCGACAAGCTGATCTACGCCATTGCACGCTATCGCAAGGAGAGTGGCCAGAATTTGGGGGGGGTTGTCGGCACATTGATGACCAATCTTGGTGCAGAACTGGCGCTGAAAGCGTTGGGCTGCGAATTCAAGCGTGCCAATGTCGGTGACCGCTATGTGCTGGAACTGTTGCAGCAGAACGGCTGGCTGCTCGGCGGCGAAGCTTCCGGCCATATTCTCTGCCTCGATAAACACACCACCGGCGATGGCATTGTTTCCGCGCTGCAAGTGTTGGCAGCATTGCGCGGGTCCGGACGGACGCTGGCCGAATACACCCGTGACTGTCCGGCTTTTCCGCAGATTCTGCTGAATGTGCGGGTCGCCAAAGGCTTCAAGACGGATGGTCATGCCGGCGTAGCGCACGCTGTGGCGGAAGTGGAGGCCGAGTTGGGCGATAGCGGACGGGTGGTGTTGCGCGCATCCGGCACCGAGCCATTGATCCGGGTCATGGTGGAGGGGCGCGACGAAGCGCAGGTGCGGCGGACGGCTGATCATATTGCCGATGCGGTTCGGATGGCTGCAGGGGTATGAATTCCGAATTTATTACTGTTGTCACGAGCTTGTAATAATCTGCGGATAAGCTGCGTCGGTCACTAACTGAAGACGCCACTGTCTGGAGATT
>JAIFKV010000127.1:2832-5013 GCA_020049415.1 Betaproteobacteria bacterium | reverse complement strand
GCAGGCAGATCGCCACCTGCGCCGCATCGACCACCGATTCGATCATCGCCTTCTGGTTCTGCACCTGGCGTTCCAGGTGATGCACTTCGGTCACATCGCGGTGCATGCCGAGGAAATGGCTGGTCTTGCCAGCGGCATCGACCACCGGGGTAATGGTCAGATCGGCCAGATAACGGCTACCGTCTCGCCGCCGATTCACCAGCATGCCGTTCCAGGCGCGTTGCCGGCGCAACTGCGCCCACAGGGTTTCATAGACCAGGCCGGGGGTGACCTTGTACGACAGGATCGATTGGTTGCACCCGACCACCTCCGCCGCGTAATAACCAGTGACCCGCTCGAACGCCGGGTTGGCGTAGAGGATATTGGCATCGGGATCGGTGATCGAAATCGCCAGCGCGGCTTGTTCGACAGCTTGGCGAAACACTTGCGGCGGAAGGTCGGGCGGAGCGGACATGATGGTCTTTTAAGCGTGGATTCATTACATGCCTTGCAATATCCATGCCGGAGATGTGGGTGAGTCGATATACAGGGTGGACAAGCGCAGCGCTTTCCACCGAATAAGCCGTGAAATGGCGGAAGGCGCTGCGCTTGTCCGCCCTGCGATGACCGCATAAGAATTGATGCCTGTCGGTTTCACGACACAAATTCGACAGCCGCTTCAACTGCGACAAGCGGATTCCGCACTATTGCAGTGCAGCATCGCGCAAAACCTTGATTTTGCGTGCACTAGGCGTATCCGGCACCTGTTACTGCTGTTGGGCACTGCCCTGGTCAACAACGTCGTCCTGGTCAAATTTCTCGGCCTCTGCCCGTTCATGGGCGTGTCGAAGAAGATGGACAGCGCGCTGGGCATGGGCATGGCCACCACCTTCGTGCTGACCCTGACCACCGCCGCCACCTGGATACTGGAATACTGGCTGTTGAAGCCGCTGGGTCTGGGCTACCTGCGCATCCTCGCCTTCATCCTGGTAATCGCCGCTGTGGTGCAGTTCACCGAAATGGTCATTCGCAAGACCAGCCCTGGCCTGTATCAGGTGCTTGGCATCTATCTGCCACTGATCACCACCAACTGCGCTGTACTGGGACTGGCATTGCTCAACGTGCAGGAAAAACACGCTTTTGTGGAAAGCCTGCTGTACGGCTTCGGCTCGGCGCTCGGCTTCACGCTGGTGTTGTTGCTGTTCGCCGGACTGCGCGAACGACTGGCGCTGGCGCAGACGCCGGCTGCATTCGCCGGCGCACCGATCGGCTTCGTGGTGGCCGGGCTGCTGTCGCTGGCCTTCATGGGTTTTGCCGGGTTGGTCTAGGAGATATTGATGATTGCCGCTCTGACAAGTCTCACCCTGCTTGGCTTGGCCCTCGGTCTGGGCCTGGGCTACGCCGCCATCCGCCTGAAAGTGGAAGGCAATCCGCTGATCGAAGAACTGGAAGCCATGTTGCCCGGTTCGCAATGCGGCCAATGCGGCTTCCCCGGCTGTACCGGCGCGGCCACTGCGCTGGCCGAAGGCCGTGCGCCGATCACGCTGTGCCCGCCCGGCGGCCGGCCGCTGGTGGAAGCGCTGGCGGCAAAACTCGGCGTCGAAGCGGATCTCTCCGGGATGGCGGACAGCGGCCCGCAAGTGGCGGAAGTGGTGGAAGACCTCTGCATCGGTTGTACCAAATGCTACAAAGTCTGCCCCACTGACGCGATTCTGGGGGCGGCAAAGCAGATTCATGCGGTGTTCAGGGAGGCCTGTACCGCCTGCGGTAAATGTGTCGATGTGTGCCCGACCGAGGCCACACGCATGATTCCACTGCCGGCGACATTGCAGACGTGGTACTGGAGCAAGCCGGAGGTTCCGGCATGAAGCTTTTCAAACTGCGTGGCGGTGTGCATCCAGAAGGCCGCAAGGACCTTTCGGCAGAACCACCGATTCGCGTGCTGCCCATGCCGGCGCGTCTGTATGTGCCGTTACAGCAGCACATCGGCGCGCCGGCGCGGCATCTGGTCAGCGTCGGCGATGTCGTCAAAAAGGGCCAGTTGCTGGCGGCCAGCCAGGGCATGGTCTCGGCGCCGGTGCACTCGCCGACATCCGGCCGGGTGATCGGCATCGGCGACTTCCCGGGACCGCATCCCTCCGGTTTGCCGATGCCGACGCTGACCATCGAAGCCGATGGCGACGATGCCTGGATCGACACTGA
>JAIFKV010000127.1:0-2816 GCA_020049415.1 Betaproteobacteria bacterium | reverse complement strand
CCGGCGGCGGTGAAACTCAACCTGTCACGCCGCAGCGAGGTGGATACGCTGATCATGAACGGCGGCGAATGCGAGCCCTACCTGACTTGCGACGACCGTTTGATGCGCGAACGCGCCAGCCAGATCGTCACCGGCATCCGCCTGATTGCACATGCCACCGGCGCCAGCCGGATTCTGGTCGGCATCGAGGACAACAAGCCGGAAGCCATCACGGCGATGATGACCGCCACCTTTGGAACCCCCGTCAAGGTGGTCGCCGTGCCGGCGATGTATCCGATGGGTTCGGAAAAGCAGCTGATCCAGGTACTGATCGGTCAGGAAGTGCCGGCCGGCGGCCGCGCTGCCGATATCGGTGTGCTGGTGCATAACGTCGGCACTGCCTATGCCGTGCAGCAGGCGTTGTGTCTGGGCCGGCCGTTGGTGTCGCGCATCGTCACCGTCAGCGGCGGCGCGATCATGGCGCCGGGCAATCTTGAAGCACCGATTGGCGCGCTGGCCTCCGAACTAGTACACGCCTGCGGCGGCTTGCGCGGAGAAGCGGCGCGTCTGGTGCTGGGCGGGCCGATGATGGGCACCCAGTTGAGCAGTCTCGATGTGCCGCTGGTCAAGGGCAGCAGCGGCGTACTGGCACTGTCCAGCGCCGAAGTCGAACAGACCCGGCCCGGCCCCTGCATCCGCTGCTCCAGTTGCGTACGCGCCTGCCCGATGGGCCTGCTGCCACTGGAAATGGCCGCCCGCATTCGCGTTGGCGACCCGGCCGGCGCAGTCGACTGGGGCCTGAAGGACTGCATCGCCTGCGGTTCCTGTTCCTTTGTCTGTCCGTCGCACATCCCGCTGGTGCATTACTTCAACCACGCCAAGGGCGATCTGGCGGCGCGCGAACGCTTGAAGATGAAGAACGAAGCAACCAAGAAACTGGCCGACGATCGCAACGAACGCATGGCGCGCATCGTACGCGAGCGCGAGGAAGCTGCCCGCCAACGTGCAGCCAAGAAAGCTGCCGCCGATGCGGCCAAAAAAGCGGCAGCTGAAGCCGCAGCGACAGCCAAGGCAGCAGCGAAAGAAGAGGTTGAAGCATGAGTACGCTGACCCATTCCCCGCACGCCCCCAACGTAGGGCGGAAAAGCGATAGCGCCTTCCGCCGCATGAGCGCCCCACTGAACCGCCCAACATACGGCGGAAGGCGCCTTCGGCTTTTCCGCCCTACGACGATTCACGTTAAGGAGGCGCTCGCGGTATGACACCCATCGCCCATTCCCCGCACGCCCACGCCCAGACCAGCGTCAGCCAGGTGATGGCGACGGTGATGCTGGCGCTGACGCCAGCCACCCTGTTCGGCTTCTGGCTGTATGGCTGGCCGGCGATCAACCTGTGGGTGGTCGCACTGACGGTTTCGCTGGCCTCGGAAGCCGCCACCTTGAAGATCATGGGTCGCCCGGTGCGCGGCGCGCTGCTCGATGGCTCTGGCCTGCTCACTGCCTGGTTGCTGGCCTTGTCGTTACCGCCCTGGGCACCGTGGTGGCTGGCGGCGGTCGGTTCGTTGTTTGCCGTGGTCATCGGCAAGCAGATCTTCGGCGGTCTGGGACAGAACCTGTTCAACCCGGCAATGGCCGCACGGGTGATGTTGCTGATTTCGTTCCCGTTGGAGATGACCTCCTGGATTGCACCGCTGCCGATCACTTCCGCCACCGCGCCCGGTTTCATGGAAGGCCTGGCAATCACCTTTGCCGGGCTGCCGCCGGCTGACGGCATCTCCAGCGCGACGCTGCTCGGCCATGTCAAGACTGAACTCGGTCGCGACATGAGTCTGGCGCAGGCGTTGAGCGGCTATTACGACCCAGCCAGCTTCGCAATCGGTCAGCGTGCCGGCAGTCTGGGTGAAACCTCGGCACTGCTGCTGTTGATCGGCGGACTGGTGTTGATTGCGCGGCGCATCATCACCTGGCATATCCCGCTGGCGATGCTGGCCGGCGTGGCCGTGCCGGCACTGCTGTTCAACCTGATTGCACCGGAACGCTACCCCGGCCTGGACTATCACCTGCTTTCCGGCGCGCTGATTCTGGGCGCGTTCTTCATTGCCACCGACCCGGTATCCAGCCCCAATTCGGTCAGCGGACAACTGGTATTCGGCCTCGGCTGCGGCCTGCTGACCTGGATCATCCGCACCTGGGGCGGCTATCCGGAGGGCGTGGCGTTCGCGGTGATGTTGATGAATGCCGGCACGCCGGTGATCGACCGTTACTTCAAGCCGCGCATCTATGGCCGCGACCGTAAAGGCGTTGCACTGACACCGGCCAAGGAGGGTGCAAAATGAATCTCGACGCCTTGCGCGACAAACTCGGCTATCAAGGCGCATTGCTGGCGGTTGCCGCGTTGATTACCACCGCCGCCCTCGCCGTCGCCTCGCGCGCCACCGGGCCGGCCATTGCCGCAGCGGAAGCACTTGATTTGCAGCAGTCGCTCAGCCAGGTGCTGCCCGGCCAGTTCGACAACGATCTGCTCAAAGACAGCGTGCTCCTGCCCGGTCCGGATGGCGAAGTCACGGTCTACCGTGCGCGCCGCGCCGGCAAGGTGGAAGCGGTGGTGTTCCAGGTGGTCGGCAAGGGCTATGCCGGTCGCATCGTCTGCATGATGGGCGTCGATAAAAACGGCCACCTGCTCGGCGTGCGGGTCATCAAACATGCGGAAACCCCTGGCCTGGGTGACAAGATCGAGCCGGCCAAAGCGGACTGGATACACAGTTTTAAAGGCAAGTTCCTTGGTGATCCACCGCCTGAGATGTTCGCTGTGAAGAAAGACGGTGGCGTGTTTGATCA
>JAIFKV010000003.1 GCA_020049415.1 Betaproteobacteria bacterium | reverse complement strand
CGCGAGATCGCCAATGTGCGACGCAAAGGCTCTATGTTGTCCGTGGCGTTGCTCGATATCGATAATTTCAAAAAACTCAATGACCGGTTGGGTCACAAGACGGGCGATGAGGCGTTGATTCATCTGGTCAAAGTCGTACGCGATAGTTTGCGTCCGATGGATACCTTGGCGCGTTACGGCGGTGAGGAGTTTGTCATTCTGATACCCGACACGCCGCTGGAAGAAGCGATCAATGCGATGACGCGTTTACAACGTGAGCTGACGAAGAATTTCTTCCTCGCTTACAACGAAAAGATTTTGATCACATTCAGCGCTGGTGTGGCGCAATTTTCTCAGGATGAGACTGGCGCGGATGCAATCAAGCGCGCCGACCAGGCGATGTATCTGGCAAAGCGGGCCGGCAAGAACCGGGTGTTGTCGGCCTGAAACTATCGTTTCGGCTTCGTTCACCAAAAGATGAAGTGGTGCGGTATAAAAACATTTTGTCCATAAATAATACAAATTATGTTTTTTTCTTAATTCTTATTAGGCTGCGCGTATCGACTCCGGAGTTCATTCCATGTCTGCGCGTTTACATCCTTTTCTGCCATTTTTACTGTTTCTGTTGTCGCTGTTCTCCGTTTCAAGCTGGGGACATGATCTCTGGATAGAACGTCAAGTCGAGAGCGGAGGCGTTTCACATAGCCTTATTTATGGTCATGAGGGTTCTGCTCATGCCGGGGCGAAGCGGCTGGAATACAAGCCTGAAAACCTTAAAAAGGCGATTTGTTTCAATGTGTCCGGCCAGGCGCAAGCCGCTGAGCAAGGTCGAACCTATCCGGTGAAATTGAAGGGCGATTGCGCCGCTACCTGGTTTTTGCTGTCCAGCGGTTATTGGAGCAAAACGCCTTACGGAACGCGGAATCTGCCGAAAACCGAAGCCGGTGCGGTAATCGCGAGTTGGTTGTCGCTGGAGTCCGTCAAGCGCATCGAACGTTGGGGGGGCGCGTTTTCGCGGCCGTTGACGCAAGAACTGGAGTTGGTGCCACTGGAAAATCCTTTGCCGCTGAAACACGGCGAAAAACTGCAGTTACAGGCATATCTTCTGGGTAAACCGATGGCCGGCGTAACAGTGGCGTATTTCGGCAAACCGCGTGGCACCACCGGAGCCGATGGAAGAATAAACATTCGCCTCAACCAAACCGGGTTGCAA
Organism: Betaproteobacteria bacterium; assembly: GCA_020049415.1. Taxonomy (GTDB): domain Bacteria; phylum Pseudomonadota; class Gammaproteobacteria; order Burkholderiales; family Thiobacillaceae; genus PFJX01. Next base: position 9,783 of record JAIFKV010000003.1, on the reverse strand, counting down.
CTGATCCAGGCCAGCCTGGAACAACAGCTCGATGATGTCAGGGCGGACAAAGTTATTCGCGCTACGACACTTCAATTCGAAATCCAATGATTTTGCGCCAATTCACCGCAATGGCCGTGCTCGGCCTTTCTTTGGCCACCTCTGCTGGTGCGCACGACCTGCAATACACGGTGGGCGGTGGACAGGCCAGCGTCATCAGTTTGTTTTATGTAGACAACACGCCATTCAGCTTCGAAAGCTACGAAATCACGCGTGAAGGCGAAAAATTACCGTTTCAAGTCGGCCGCACCGATGCACGCGGGCGCATCGCTTTTCTGCCTGACGGCGCAGCCACCTGGCAAATCAAGGCGGTTTCAGAAGACGGTCATGGCCTGGAATTCAAATTCAGCACCGATGCAGCCGCACTGCTGGTTGGTGCGGATAAACCGGTTGTTGATCGCTACAGCCGGATTGCAGTGGGCGTTGCGGTGATTCTCGGCATGTTTGGTTTTTTGAGTCTCTATATAAAAAGGAAGCGCGCGACATGAAATCCTCACTCTTTACGGCACTCGCATCGGCAATGGCATTGGCGTTGAGCAGCCCCGCAGTCTTGGCTCACCATGGCGTCGCCTCCCTCGGCGCGGCGGGTCTCGACGGTCCTGGTGCGCCGGTGGAGACTTCCAGTTCCGCTACCTTGCCGCAAGGTAAATGGCTTGGTTATCTGAAAATAGATCATGCCAAATCAAAGACCTACGATGCTTCCACCGCATCTGACGAGCAGGAAGGCGATTTCAATCAATACTGGATGCTGGGCCTTGGCTATGGCTTTACTCCTTGGCTTTCTGGTTATGTTTTTCAGCCTTACAACATCAAGAAAGATGAATACGGCAATACCGATTCGCGTGGTTTTACCGATCTCAGTTTGATGGGGGTGATCGGTTTCAAATATGACAAGGGTTTCATGCTGGTGCCGGAAAATGAAAGTCTGGATGACCTGATGGACTGGCATTTCACGCTTTATGGCGGCACATCGCTGCCGACCGGCGATGCCAACCACGTTCTCGATGACGGCAATATCGATCCTGGCAAGTCGCTTGGGTTTGGCAAGGCCAGCTTTTCGCTGGGCGCAACCGCCACTAAGCAACTCAGTGACAATGCCACAGCGGTGTTTGAAATTGGCCAGATTCGCTTCCAAAGCTATCGCTACGACAATGGAGATCTGGTCCGCTTCGGGACTGAAAATCGCGCCAACGCGGCGCTGGCCTACCGGCTGCACCAGAACCCCGAAACGCGCTTCCGCGTCGATGGCAATGTCGAACTCAATTTCCTCAATTTGGGCCGCGATATTGAAAACGGTGTCGGTGCGGCGGCGACCGGCGGCGACATGCTTTATGGCGTACTCGGGGTGCGACTTTACAAAGACAATATGAGTTTGGGCTTGGCGCTGAAAAAGCCGGTCTGGACTGACCTCAACGAGGAGAATCACCAGCAAGGTGCTGAAGGCAAGGAGAAATACCGCTTCATCGCCACTTTCTCTACCCTTTTCTGAGCCGCTGACGCGAATGCACATACCCGATGGTTTTATCTCGCCGCAAACTTATTTGCCGCTTTACGCCGTCGCTGGGGTGGCATGGGTTTATGGCGCGCGGAGTTTGCGCCGGCAATTGGACGCCGATGCCTTGCCCACCTTGGCGGTGATGACCGCACTTTCCTTCGTCTTGATGATGCTCGCCTTGCCGCTGCCCGGTGGCGCCACCGCGCATGCCGCCGGCATCGGCCTGTTGGCGGTGAGTTTTGGCGGCTGGATGGGGTTTATGGCGATTTCGCTGGTGCTGATGATGCAAGCACTGCTGTTTGGCGTCGGCGGCGTTACCGCATTGCCGATCAATGCGCTGGCGCTGGGTTTGATCGGCAGTTTCGCGGCGGCTGGTTGCTGGCGCCTGCTGCGTCGTTACAACGAAAGCGTTGCCTTGTTTCTGGCTGGCTGGTTTTCCATCGTGTTGCCAGCGATCTTGATTGCGCTGGTGCTGGGCATTCAGCCCAACATCGCGCATGATGCCAACGGCGCGCCGCTATTCTTTCCCTTCGATCTGTCCATTACCCTGCCTGCCGTGGTGCTGCCGCATTTGTTGGTTGGGGTAGCCGAAGGGGTGCTTACGGTACTCGGATATCGCTATTTCACGCGTTTGCGGGCAAAACTGGCTAGATGAACCTGGATCGGGCTTACCTGGGTTTTTATCTCGGCGCGGTGTTCGCCGCGACCCTGATTCACGACCCTGTTTGGCTTGCTTGCGGGCTTGGCCTGGCGCTGTTGGCAAGCGGTCGCAAGGCGATGGGTATTCTGCGTCAGGCCCTGTTCGCTGTGCTGACGTTCAATCTGCTGATCAGCCTGAGCTATATCTTGATGGCTTGGCTGCAAGATGTTTCACCTTGGGTCACCCTGATTCGACTGAACCTGCGCGTGCTGCTGATTACCTGCCTCACTTTTCTGTTCATCGCCCGGGTGAATCTGTTCCGCGCGCTGGACTTTTCGCCAGGCCTCACTTTTGTGTTAGGGCTGGCTTACAGCCAAGCGCTCACCTTTCGCCGCGCGCAAGACGATTTTCGTCTTGCGCTGGCCAGTCGTTCGCTCAAACCACCGCGTTTGATCGACCGCTATCGCGCCAGCGCGGCGGCGGCGGCCTGGTTTATCGAAAAAGCCCTGCACGCTGCGACGCAGTCATCACAAGCCTTGCGCTCACGAGGTTTCTTCAATGACTGAAATTCGCTATCGCCCGGTTGGCGTGGATGCACCCGCCGTAATGCGGACGATCGACCTCGGCCATCATTTCGGTGGCGAATCGGCACGCGCGTGCGAGGTGCTGCGAGACATTGGATTTACCTTGCGATCGGGTGAAAAAAGCGTACTGCTCGGTTGCAATGGCAGCGGCAAATCAACACTGCTGAAAATCCTCAACGGCCTCATCACGCCGAGCCACGGGCGGGTGTTCTACCAGGACGATGAAATCAATCCCGCTCGCTTGAAAGATCCCATCCTGCATCGGCGATTTCGCGCTGAAGTCGCGCTGCTGTTTCAGAACCCGGATGCGATGCTGTTCAACCCGACCGTATTCGACGAAATCGCTTTTGGCCCGCGCCAGATCGGCCTGCCGGATATCGAAGCACGGGTGCGACATTGGGCCGCTGAAGTCGGCGTTAGCGCGCATCTGTCACGTCCCCCGTTCGGTCTGTCCGGCGGAGAAAAGCAGAAAGTCTGCCTGGCGGCGCTGATGGTGCTGGAGCCAAAAGTTCTGCTGCTGGACGAGCCAACCGCTGCGCTCGATCCGCGATCAACCGGTTGGTTGATCGATTTTCTCGCCAGTTTGCCGGTTGCGGCGCTGATTTCCACCCATAACCTTGGCTTGGCCCCGGAACTCGCGAGCCGCGCTCTGGTGCTGGGGGAAAATCATCGTCTGATCTATGACGGACCAATCCAGGCGTTATTGACGGACATGGAAAAACTTGCCGCCGCCAATCTGGTACATACCCACCGCCATCGCCATGGCGACATCGAACATCGGCATACGCACGTGCATGATTGGCAGTAGCCCGCCAGCATGGATTGGTCAAACCGCTTATGTTCAGATCAAAAACCACCCCAGCAGCAAGCCGCCGGCAACCGCCGCCATGCCTGGCAGGACGTGGCGTGCCAATGCTGCGCCGCCAATAACGGTAGCGAGCCCGCTCTTGAAGACAATATTGGCCAGAATCGCCAATAGAATGGCGTTAGCGGTTTGGTCGATTTCCAGGTTGCCCAGGTTGAACAGGCGCAAGCTGGATAGCGTAATGGCGTCGACATCGGTCAACCCGGAAACCAGCGCCACCGCGTAAACCCCGTGACTGCCGACCAGATCGGACAACCAGGCGGCGGCAAACAGGACTACGGCGTAGAGCAGGCCAAAACTCAACGCGGCACGGATCTCGGTGGGGTTCTTCATTTCCAATACCGGCGTGTTGTGATCTGCGTCGAGCCGTCGCCAAGCCAGGTAGAGGATGATCAGGCCGGCCAATGCGCCGCTTCCCAGCATGGTCAGCATCGGACGCAACAAGTCCGGCGCCAGCACCGCCACCAGCACAGATAGACGAATCAACAACACCCAGTTGGCAAGCAGGATGACCAGCGCCGCCATATCGGCGAGTTGCGGTGAGTTGCGGCCATGCCGAGAGAACGCCAGGGTGGTCGCGGTGCTAGATGCAATACCTCCAAACAAGCCGGTGAGCAATGTTCCGTGACGTTGGCCGGCAACCCGCAACGCGGCATAACCGGCCAGCGACAAGCCGGAAATCAGCACCACCATCCACCAGATTTGATACGGATTGAGCGCGTTGTAAGGGCCGTAATTCTGATTCGGCAAAATCGGCAGAATGACGAACGACAGCACCGCGAATTGCAGAATGGAAACCAGATCAAGCCGGGTCAGGTTGCGCGAGACACCGCGCAATTCCGGTTTGAAGTAGAGCAGGGCAGTGGTCAGGATGGCGAGGGTAACGGCGAGTTGCTCCAGGTCATACCAGACCATCGCGCCAAGCGAATAACAGACGACAACCGCGGCAATGGTGGTAGTGCCAGGGTCTTCCGATTCGGTCGCTTTGAAATAGGTCGCCACCATCATGCCGCCCATGATCAGCATTCCAGCGCCCAGCATCCAGGGTGCTCCCGTCTTGTCGGACAACAACGCACTCAGTGTGCCAGCCAGCGCAACCAGCGAGAAAGTGCGTAAACCCGCCCGCGCGAAAGGTGAACGCTCGCGCTCCAGGCCGATCAGCAGGCCAAGCGCAAGGCTGGTCAGAAAGGGATAAAGAGTGGCGAGTTGATCGGTCGGCATGGCTTGATTATCGACAATTTGCGGTAATTGATGCAGAGGTGGGCAGTGGAACTGTAGAAAAATTGGCTGAAATCAAGATGAGTCGCTCTATGTCGGCAATAGCCGGAACCAAACAGGAAAAACAAACCCTCGGCCTGGCACGGACGTTGGCTGGAAAAGCGCAGAGAAACCACCCTACAATTCCGCTCGGGAATTGCTTAGGCTTGAGGCATATGAGCCGATTATTTTCGGATTGATACGACGCAAACGGGCGTCAACAACCTTGGGCCTTTGCGTCTTGCTTGCAATGGCCGATCAGGCGGAGCCGCAGCGATATAAGGTCGGGGTAGCGCCGCTGCGCATGAGCGGTAAAGCCGAGCAAGCTTCTCAGGGCGGACCTGCCCGGAAAGATTCGCAGGATGCGCGGCAACGCAATGAGATCCAGGCGGCCCCGTTACTAATAGGCGGGTACGGAGAGCGAATGCCGTTGACCCGGTAGTACGCTCGTCTTGGGTGGTTACGCCACCGGCACGGTTTCCTTGAACGCCGGGCGGAGCATGATGCGGTCGAACAATTCCGATAAGTTTGGATGCTGCCGGCGCCAGTCGATTTCAGGGAAGCGAAATTCAAGGTAGCCAAGCGCGCAACCCAGAGTGATGTCGGCCAGGCAGAAGAATTCACCGGTACACCAGGTTTGGCTGCCGACGTCGTCGCTCATCATCTGCAAACCGGCATCGATCTTGGCAAGTTGCCGCTTGATCCAGTCCGCATCCTGTTTTTCGACGGCGCGCCTGCGTTCGACAAAAACCAGTGCGGCAGCATCGCAGATGCCATCGGCAAGCGCTTCCCAGCGTTTCACCGCAATGCGTGGGCGTGCGTCCTTCGGCAGCAGATGGCCGACCGGACTGATGCTGTCGAGATATTCGACAATGACGCGTGAGTCGAACAGCGTTTTGCCGTCGTCGAGAACCCAGACCGGTACTTTTCCGAGCGGGTTATAAGCCGGAACTTTTGTATCGTCTTGCCACGGCGAGTCTAAGACGAGTTCATATTCGACAAATTTTTCGGCTGCGACAATGCGCACTTTGCGTACAAAAGGGCTGGTAAGTGAACCGATGAGTTTCATCTTGAGGGTATTGAAAGATGTTCGTGTTTCTTGAAATAGCCAACTGATGACGTTTTAAAGGCCGGCAGCCGAGTTTAAGCCACTGCCGTCAAGGTGTGCACCCATGCAGCTTCAATCCGATGCAGCGTTTCTTCGCGGCCAAGCAGGGCGAGCACCTGGTCAATGGCCGGAGTTTGTGCTGTTCCGAATAAAATCAACCGCAGCGGCATGCCGATTTGTCCCATCTTGAGGCCAAAGGCTTGCGCGGTGTCCTTCAGTAATTGGCCCAGCGCGGGGGCTTCCCAAGCGACATTGGCGAAATCGAGCTTGAGTTGCTCGAAGGCGGGCAAAGCTGTTTTGGGCAATTTGGCGCGCAGGTCTTCCGCCGAGGCCAGGCTGTGCTTGAAATAGATATGCAGGCCGTCAGCCAGTTCTTCGATCGTATTGACACGCTCCTTCACCAAGCCGATCAGCCCGCCAAGTGCGCTACTGCCAGATGTATCAATGCCTTGTGCCAACAAGAATGGCTGAACCAGCTCGGCCAGGCGCGCGTTGTCGGCGTCTTTCAGATATTGTTGGTTGAGCCAGGCGAGCTTGCTGCCGTCGAAACGAGCGGCGGAATGGCTGACATGACTGACATCGAACCACTCAACGAACTGGGCGAGACTGAATTTTTCCTCATCGCCATGCCCCCAGCCCAGGCGCGCAAGATAGTTGAGCAGCGCTTCGGGCAGGAAACCTTCCTCTCGGTATTGCAGTACCGATACCGCGCCGTGCCGTTTGGACAGGCGTTCACCATCGTGACCGAGAATCATCGGCACGTGCGCGTAGGTCGGAATCGGCGCACCCAGGGCCTTCAGAATATTGATTTGGCGCGGCGTGTTGTTGACGTGATCGTCACCACGAATGATATGACTGATGCGCATATCCCAGTCGTCGACGACGACGCCGAAGTTATAGGTGGGTACGCCATCACCACGCACGATAACCAGATCATCCAGTTCGGTATTGGCGACCGAGATCGAGCCCTTGATCATGTCGTTGAAGGTAACCACGCCCTCATGCGGCGTTTTGAAGCGGATCACCGGCGTTACCCCAGTTGGAGGCTTCGGCAGCGTTCTGCCCGCTTCGGGACGCCAGCGGCCGTCATAGCGTGGTTTCTCTCCACGCGCTTTTTGCGCTTCACGCATCACATCGAGTTCATCTTTGCTGGCATAGCAGTAGTAGGCATAACCTTCTTCCAGCAACTGATCGACCACTTCCTTGTAGCGCTCCATGCGCTGCATCTGGAAGAAAGGGCCTTCATCCCAGTCGATACCGAGCCAGGCCATGCCATCGAGAATGGCCTGCACGGATGCCTGGGTAGAGCGTTCCTGATCGGTATCTTCGATGCGCAGAATAAATTCACCGCCCATATTGCGAGCAAATGCCCAGGAAAAAAGCGCGGTGCGCGCGCCGCCGATATGCAGATAACCGGTGGGGGAGGGGGCGAAACGGGTGCGGACCATGATCTTGGCGGTAGGACGAAAGACGATGATTTTACCTTTAGCGGGCGGGGAAAAAACCTTTGACCGTGTATGCCCACGTCATTAGAATGCGCGCCTCTTTGAACGCAAAGTTCAGGGCAGTTAGCTCAGCGGTAGAGCACCGCCTTCACACGGCGGGGGTCACAGGTTCGAACCCCGTACTGCCCACCAGTAATTCGATTGTTAATCAGTAACTTACGGCGATTTCAAAGGTCGCCGTATTTGCGTCTGTGTTTCGCGGTAAGCACATGGTAAGCAGGGCGGAAAGGTAAACACTTCCGTTATGCGAACAAAAAACCCGGCCGGGTCGGTGGTGGTTATGCACGTTTACTCTGTAAACGGCAGGCAAAAAATCCCGCCACATGGACGGGATGAAAAACCAAGTGTTGCAATCGGTCAGGGATGTGGTGACCCAGCCTAAGCCGGGCTGTAAGGGAGACTTGGAAAACGAGAAATCACATATCCGCTCCATTCGTCTTTCGTGCATGCACTATCTGCAAGATCAACCAGAACATCTACATAGTCAGATGGTAGTTCTTGATATTGGGTTAGCGCATCTGCGATAAATTTTACGGCGCGCACATTCAGGTCGCTGCGCATAGCCTTTCGGTACTTCGAGAACCTGGGTGTACCGAGCGACCGCCGATTTCACCGAATCTTGCGCGGCAAAGGATGGACTTCCACCCAATCAGTTTCGACGCTATGGCTGGCGTGGTCGCCGCTATCAGTCCCACCGCGCAAAAAGTTTGGAATGTCGAACTCCGGCTCGCGCCGACGCAATCGGCGTTGCCGCAGTAAGTGCAGAATGCCATAGCCGATGATTACGGCGATGATGCCGAGGTAAAAGGCGTATTTCATCAAGATATCGTATATCTGATGTGTATGGATAGCCCAAGATTCTGCGGCGGATCGTCCCTCAGTACCCCCACTCCTCATGCCCCAGCGGTGCCTTTTTCAGCATCTCTCGGTACTGACGCCACTGCGGTACGTGAGTATCCAGTAGCGCCGAGAACCGCTCGTTGTGATGCCTTTCCAGCAGATGCACCATTTCATGCACGACGATGTACTCCAGGCACTGGATCGGCTTCTTCGCCAGTTCCAGGTTCAGCCAGATGCGTCGCGCGGCGATGTTGCAGCTTCCCCACTTGGTCTTCATCTTTTTGATGCCCCAGTCGGCAACCTGAACGCCGAGCAACGGCTGCCACTTCTCCAGCAGGGGCGGAATCAGCGCCTTGAGTTGCTCGCGATGCCAGCGCAGCAGAACCGCTTCCCGCTGTTCGGCGCTGCTGCCGGGTCGCACGAACAGGTCGAGGCTGGCGATGCCACGGATCGCTACCCGAGCCGGGGCATCCTGCTCATGCACCCGCAGCCGGTAGCGTTTGCCGAGGAAGTAATGGCTCTCGCCGTTCACCATCTCGCGTTGTGACTGGCGCGGCTGTTCGGCGAATTTGGCGCGCTGTCGCTTGATCCAGCCCAGCTTGTCGATTACCGCCAGCCGCACGGCTTCATCGCTGACCACCAGCGGTGCGGCCACCCTTACCCGGCCATTGGGCGGATAGACGCCCAGGTGCAGGTTCTTGATGTCCTTGCGCACCACTTCCACCTTGATGCCGGCGACGGTGATGCGCCGGATGGCAGGCGTCGCCTCAGTACTCACTCTGGTGTTTCGCAAGGTCGAGGATGACGTCGGTCAGCGCTTCGAGCGGGTAATCATCGCGCGCCATGTCCTGACGGAGATGGCTGGTCCCGGTTGGCGGCGCATCTTTTGCGGGCGTCAGGGCGGCGCGGATCGCCAGCCTCACCTTCTTGGTCTTCATCGTGTTGTCGCGCCAGCCGTCCATGCGCGCAGACTGAATGGCGGCATCCACCGCCAGCGCCAGCCCCTCATCCTTGCCCAGGTTGTTGTACAGCGCCCGCTGTGCCGCTGACTTCAAACTATCCGGATAGCCACCCGGCCCGCCGCCCGGCATCGTCGCGTCCTTGGTCAGCCTGGCGATCTTCTCCAGATATTCCTTGTAGCTCACCACGCCCTTGCGCCGCAGTTCGATCAGGGCGTCCAACAGCTTCGACATCTTGTCGTAGTAGGCCGGATCAACCGGCGACTCGTTGATGATCAGCTTGCGGACGTTGTTCTCGATGGTCTCGGCCACCGCCTCTTCGCTCTTCTTGATGCCCTTGGGAAGCGCATTCACCGCATCCGGGCCGCGTTCGACGATCAACTGGATCAGGCTCAGATCATCGAAGGCGGAAATCTTCTCGCTCTCCTCGGCACGGATGTAGGTGTCGATCAGGTGGCGCATGGCCGGCTCATACGCCTTGAGGTCGATGT
>JAIFKV010000040.1 GCA_020049415.1 Betaproteobacteria bacterium | reverse complement strand
CAGGCTGGGTGCAGCCGTTATGAGTTTCAATTTGATCGCTCTGAACCTGTCGTTCGTGAACGCTTGCTGCGTGCCCATTACCTTTCGTTATCGTCCAGATGATCAATCTTGGTAAAGCAACAACCGATGCTGAAAATGGGTACCCGCAGTAGACTCATTGCGGCCTGCAAGCTTGTCAAAATGCCTCAGCCAAACCGGCAGCTGAGAGATGGGGGGATAGCCCAGCCGAAGCATCAACGCGATGCTACGAGCACTCCAGAGCTGCCATCCCAGACCACCTGGGTGCGGAGATCCCGCGTGGCGGCCAGCTTGCCGTTGATGTAGACGTTGGTCTTCAAGGGATAGACACCCTGGGACACACCTTCGGGCAGCTTGACCTCGAAGGAGTTTTCGTAGCGGCCGGCCGTGTTGGCTTTGAAGGGCTTGTTGCCGGTCTTGAACTGCGTGCCGTCGGGGTGGTAGATGAATAGCTCTTCACGCACCTCACGCACCTGCTGGCTTGTGCCGTTGACCATTTCCAAGGTGGAGTTGACCTTCATCGGCTGGCCACGCTGCACCGAGTTTTTGGCCAACTGTGCCGAGTAGGACACAACCGTCGGCTCGGTTGGCAGCGCACCACGCGCCTTCTGGTAGTCGGCATCGGACTGCGCCGCGCTCTTGGTCTGGCGCGACTGGTAGTTGATCGCCGCACAAGTCGCCGCACCCAGCGCGCCACCGGCCAGCGCGCCCTGGCCGGCGCCTTTCGAGCCATTCAGCAGCGCGCCAAGCAAGGCACCGGCAAGTGCACCGGCCATCGCGCTCTTGCCAACGCTGCAGGGATCTTCCTCGGCCGCCGCGCCGGTCTGGCCGGCGCCCGGGCCACCCGGAGCGGCGCAGGCGACGAGAAAAGTGGCTGCCGTGATGTAGACCACGGTACGTTGAAGATTTTTGAATGGGTTCATGGGGGTTCTCCTGGGTGTTTTCGGGGGGATAAAAATGTTTGGCAACGGGTGCGGCAAGGTGGCCAGGCAGCATCACTTGATGGATGTCGCTTCCTCCAGGTATTGCAGCTCGCGTTCCCTGATCCGGCGGGCCAGTGCGGGCGCCTGCGGGTTGTTCGGATCGAGGCGACGCGCGCTCTCGACATAGGTCTTGGCGGTATCGAACTTGAGCTGATTCATCGCGGTTTCCGCGTCGCGCAGGAACGACTGTGCCATCTCGGACTGCGGCGCCTCGCGCGCTGGGGTCGCGGCCGCCGCCGCGTTGGTCGGCTGGTCGATTTCCGCGGCCTTGACACGCGCCGCCAGTTCCTGGCGCAGCGTCGCCAGATCGGGATGCTCGCGGTTGTTGGCGCTGATCTGGTCGAAAGCGGCGCGTGCGGCCTTCAAGTCGCCGTCGGCGAGCTGCTTGTGCATCTCGGCCTCGGCGGCGACGGCGGCGGCCTGGGCAGTTTCGATCTGTGTGCGCAGGCCTTTGCCCTGCGGGCTATCGGCGCAGCTTGTGTCGAGCTGGTCGAGTGTGCCGCGGGCGCTTTGCAGGCGGTGCTCGGTAATCTGGCTGCCGATGCGGCGGAAACTGCGCTCGCATCTGGCTTGCACAGCCAGGAGCTTGTCAGCCGCCGACTGCAGCTCGCCGGCCTTGGAGCGGGCCTCGCCACTGCAGGAGGCCTGCGCCAGCACCGTCTGGGCGCGGGCATTTGCGGCGTCACCGCCGGCCAGCATCGCGGCTGCCTGGTTCAAGGCTTGATCGCAGGCGGTTTCCTTCTGGCTTGGCTGCGTGAACAGGTAGGCCCCGACCAAGGCAGCCAGGCCCAGCGTCACCACGATGCCCTTCTTGGAGCGCGGTGGCTTTGCTTGCGATGGCGGTGGCTCATCGCGCATTGGGGTGGCCGGTGATGGGGCGGGCGGCGTGACCGGTTCGGCTGCTGGCGATGTGGCCTTGGTTTTTTCCGGCAGCACCGGTGGCTTCGGCTTGAGCACCGCAGCGGGAGTCGGCGCCGCAGCTGCAGGAACCGGTGTTGGCGCCCGGATTGGCGCCGCCGTCGCGGCGGCGGCCACCGATGCACCTGCTGCCGGGCCGACCGGCTGGTCATCAGCGACGGGCTGCGCGACACCGCAGAACGGGCAATGCGCTACGGCGTCGTACAGCGGCGCGCTGCAGCCGGAACAAGGTTCGAAAGACGGTTCCAAGTCAGCCCCTGAAAAAATCAAGCCAGCGGGGGTGGCATGGCGGCGCTCAAGGGCAGCGGGCATTGCAGCAAGGGCGCCAGCTCGGCCAGCTGGCTCAGCTCGACCCAGGCCGGCAGGCCCTGGCGCCAGACCTTGGTGCCCACTGCGGCGATTTGCCCGGCCGCAAGCATCTGCGCGAGTTGCTGCGTGACGAAGGGGCCGTATTGCTGGCCGTTGACGCCGATGTGGTACTGGTGCGCCAGTTGCGGTGCCAAGCCGCCCAAGGGTGGCGGCATGGCACCGGGCATCGCCGGCATGACACCAGGCATCACCGGCATGGCGGCCATTGCGGCAGGCTGCAGCAAGGCCTCCAGTGCGCCGGGTTCCAGCATGTCGGCGTTGATCAGGTACTTCAGCCGGGGCTGGCCGTCCTCGCCGGGTTCGCGCACTTCCCAGTCGTAGGCATCGGCGTCGGAATCGCCGATCGGCGTCGCCCAGGGTTTGAGCTTGTCCAGCAACCTGGTGGCCACCTGCTCGAGTTCACGCTCCGACAGGCCCTTGCGGCGCGCGCGGTCGCGCAAATCCTGCTTGGCCTCGGCCGAGATCGCGCTGGCGAATCCCTTGCGGACCTGCTCGGCGCCGGTTGCATCGGACACCAGCTTCGGGGTGTAGACGGCACTTTCGTAGTAATCACACAGCGCGGCCAGCGCCGCCAGCTGCTGCGCGCCGACCTGGGCCAACTGCTCCTGCACCCGTGCGACGATGGCCTCGCGGTATGCCAAGGGCAGGCCGTTCTGGCGGATCGCCCGCTCGTTGCCGATACGCCGCACATCGCCACGCGCCACCGCAAACTGGTACTGTCCCGGCGGCACAACGCGCTGGATCGAGCGCGTCAGCACACCTAGCATCACCGCCAGCAGGAACTGCTTGAAGTCCTCGGCCAGGCGGTTGATCTCGTCGGTGGTCGGTGCGATCGGATGGCTGAACTGGGTTGAATCGATGTGGGTGTGGGTGGGGCTTTTTTCCGATTCCTTGCGGTAGCTGGTGCGCCAGCCTTCGAGCCCGCGCAGCACCGTCATCGGCACGCCCGACAGCTCGCTATAACAGACCGCCCGGCCGGAGGCGCCGTTTTCGACGATGCTCAACTGGGCCGCGGTGATGCCGGCCTGCGTTGGTATGCAGGTGTCGAGTTCGGGGCCGAACTTCCGTTTGAACTCGTCGGCACCGGCCACACCGATGAAGCATTTGTACTGGTCGGCGCGCACCGTGAAGTCGCCCGACAGGTTGGCGTCGATCCAGGGCATTGCGCAGGCCAGCAGCTTGCGAAAGGCATCGATACGCGCCCCCGGGTTCATCTGCTCGAGTGCCTCGACCAGCGGGTCGGTGGCCGCCGCGTCGCCGTCAACGCTGGCGGCCAGCGCCAGCTGGCGCTCGGCCATACGCTTGATCTTGGCCAGGATCTTGCCGCGCTGTTCGACCTCGCCGAGCATCGGGAACAGGGCTTTTGAACCCCCCAGATCCTTGAAGGCCTCGTCAGCCCATTCACGCAGCTGCGCCGCGCCGGGCATCGGGATCTCGCGGTCGGGTGCCGGAATGTTGATCAGCGTCGCATGGTCCTTCTTCAGATCCTGCTGCAGGATGGTGTTGGCACGCTGCAGCTGATCGAGCATCGCCAGCACCGACTCGCGTCCGGCCTGCAGTTCGCCGACCAGGCCGTTCCACACCGCCCGGCCCTGGGCGTCGACGCCCATCTTGCGGCCCAACCAGGCCGACAGTTCACCCATCAACAGCGCGGCCTCGTCGGCGGCCTTGGCGCGCAGGTGGAACTTGATGCCGTTGGCAATCTCGATGCGCAATTGGTCCATCACGGTGACGGCCTGCTTCTCGCCGCCGCCAAAGAAGCCACCCTTGGTCTGCTCCAGATTGGTCAGCAGGCGTTCAACCTCGCGGCTGCGCACAGCCTCCTTGATTTCGCGATAACGCTCGCCGTTGAGTGTCAGCGCGGCGATCAGGCCACTGCCCGAGACCTCGAGCCGGTCCTTGATCTGCTCGACCAGCGAGAGCACGTATTCAAGCCCGCCGAATTCCTTGTTGTCGAGGTAGGCGTAGAGCTGGTCGCGCACCGCTTTCCTGACGCGATCGAGCACCTCGCGGCGGCGCTTGGCGACGCGGTCCTCCGTGGTGTCGGCGGTCGAGTCCTGGTCGCGCACCGCATCACGCTCGAGCTGCTTGACGGCCTCGCGCACCTGCACCGGCCATTCGCCCCGTTCGAAGCCGTTGCGGATGTCGTCGATGCGGTGGTTGACGCGCTGCTCGACACCGGCCAGCAGCAGGCCGTTCTTATCCTGCAGCAGGTCCTCGACGATGAAGTAATCGGTGAACTCGCCGCTGCTGCGCTTGAGCTCGACGGTCTTGTCGGAGAACTCGGGGAAATCGCTGAAGGTCGAGGCGCGCAGGGCCATGTGGGTGGCCATGAAGTCGTCGCGCTGTTTGTCGGTGGCGCGGTTGGCGCCGATGTCGGAGCCGCCGACGCCGAAGAAGGCCTTGAGCATCTCGCCGGCCCAGCGGTGGGCGCGCTCGTCGTGACGGGCTTCCTGGCGCGTGTCCAGCACCGCCTGGCCAAAGGCCGAGAAGCGTTTGGAATAGGACAGGCGCATGTCGGCAAAGCGGTTCTTCGGCACCAGGGCGTCGTGCAGGAAGTTCTTGTGCTGCGCCTGGTTGACCGCCACCGAACGTTTGCGCCGCGCGAAGTCGCCGGAGGCGAAGTCTTCGAACAAGGCATCGGCCACCATCTGGTAAACGTCCTTGACGTCCTTGGTGTGCTGCTGCGCGAGGTTGCCCGAGTCGATCAGGTAGACCTCGCCGTAGGGTTCGCGCGACAGTTCGGGCTGGTCATAGGCGTCCCAGCGCCCGACGTAGCCTTTGTTGCCCATCATGGCCGACTCCAGCTCCATCAGCGCGGCGTAGCCGTTGGCCTCGGTGCGGTCCTTGTTGGCGCCGGAATAGCCGGTGGGCAGGAACAGCATCAGCTCGACGTCGGCCGCGCCGACCTCGGTCTTGGCCAGCCAGCGCGCCAGCAAGCCCATGTCGAGAAAGGCCCCCGAACCGGTGCCACCGGCCACCGAACCGATCACCACGATGCGGAACTTGCTGTTCTCCATCTTCAGGCCCAGCTGGCTGAGCTGGCGCTCGTGCGACAGGCCGGCCTTCAGGGTCTTGAGCTTCAGGCGGATCTTGTCGCGCACCTTGGCGTATTTGTCGAAGAAGTACAGCCGTGAAACTGCCCGGATCTGGCCTGCCCCCTTGGCCGGATCAATGCCCAGTTCGCGGATCTTCTTGGGCGTCAGCGACAGCCATTCCTTGATGTGCGGGTACTTCTCCAGCGCGTCATCGTCGCGGCTGTACTTGTCCATGTCGAAGGACTCGACGATCTTTTCGTCGTCGCTGAACTTGACCAGGTCGAACTGCAGGTCCTCGGCCTGGGCCCGGCCGCTGTCGATCACCGCGCCGCTGTCAAGGTCAAACTGGATGAACTGCGCCACGGGAAAGTCGGCCAGGCACTCCACCCTGGTGCGTGCGCCGGAGCCGCCCCACAGCGTGTTGAGGATGCGCCGGCGCACCCGCATCAACACCTCCATACCGGTGCCACCAACGCCGATAAACAGCGTCGGACGCAGGTCGATGCTGGTCTCTGGTTTCGGTACGGCGCCCGCGCCGACCGTCTGGTTGATGTTGTCCGCCATGCCTGTCTCTCCTTGTAGCCGAAGCTTGACTATTTACTTGCGACCCGAAACAAACATCAGTACCAGCGCTAGCAGACCGACCGCCGCCACCGGTCCGATGATCAGAGGTGTCATGAACTTGGCCGAATTGACCGCCGCCAGCACCACGCCGGTCGCCAGGCTGGCCAGGAAGACGAACAGCCACCAGCCGGCCGCGTTGGCCTTGTTCGGCGGCACCCGCTTGGCCACCAGGGTGTTGGCATAGGCATTCTTAGCAAAGAAGAAGGCCACAAACAGCACAAGCAGAATGCCGCCGCCGACCAGCAGGTCGCGCGAAGAGGTGTCCGACACCACGGTGTAGGTGCCCTCGAACTTTTCGCCTGGCGGCAGGATGACGGTGGCCGTGGTGGTGGGCGCGTTAGCAGCCGAGGCCGCGTCGGCTGGCGCCGGCAGTGAAAAACCGCTGCTTTGTTGTTGAGTCTGTGCCATGGCCGATTGCCCCTTATGGATTGAGTTGGTGTAGATGAAAGACTGAATGAATGCTGGACCGGCGCGCCGGACTTCAGGGGCGGCCCAGGCTGAGGGTATGGCCCTCGGCGACGCTGAGCACTTGCGGGCGACCCAGGCCACGCTTGATCTCGCCCACCAGCCGGCCTTCGCCGTCCTTGATGGCGAGGCTGGCGAAGGGCTTGAGCACAACGTTGCGTTTGTTGCCGTCAACCACCAGCTCATAACGCTTGCTGCTGCGCGAGGCCAGGCCCAGCGCGACCAGCCCGCCGACCAGCAGCAACAAACCGCCCATCAGCGCCAGTAACGGCAGCAGCGGGTATTGAATCCGCACCAGCAGAGGAACCCGCACCAGCGAGGCCCGCACGCTGTCCGGCGGTGTGAACACCTCGGAGATCGGGTCACCCGGGAAAAGTTCGCGCATTTCCGCCGAGAAGTCTTCGGACAGGGTCAGTTGCTGGCCGGTCAGGCCCATCTCGACCACCATCGGCAGCAGCACCTGCTTACCCATGGCCGCCAGCGCCTGCGCCGACCAAGCCGACGGCACCTGCGCCATCGGCAGCGTGAAGCTCACCTCCACCGGCTGGGCGGCACCCGGCTGCAGGCCCTGCACCACGGCCGGTTCGACGCGCACCGGCGTGCGTTCGGCGCTGCCCAGCAAGCTGGCCTCGACGCCAGCGCGCTGGATCACGTAGGGGTAGAACAGGTTTTCCAGCTTGGCCTGCAAGGTCACCGTCGGCACCAGGCTGGCGGCCTCGACGTCGAGCACCAGCGTGCGCTGGTCGGCGCCCAGGCTGGCAGACACATTCGGCGCGTCTTTGACCGCCACTGGCACGATGCGCAGCGCGTCCTGGTCGACCGGCTTGAGCCGCGCCGGCGCCTGGGTCAGAACACGCGTCAGCCGCCCCTCGGCCATGATCCGGTCGAGCGCTTCGGCGGCCGGCTTACCGTAGGCCAGCGCGTAGACCATCAGCCCGCGCGCCGCAAATTGCTTGCCCTGCACCGGCATCTTGAGCGCAAACACCAGGGTCTTGGTGATCGACGGCTCAAGGTGCAGCAGGCGATAGAAATCGCGGTTGCGCTCGGCGGTCTGGGCGTCGTTGTCGGGGCTGTTCTTGTTGTTGGTGAAGATCCAGATGATGCCCGGCGCGGCCTTGAACGGGCCGGTGATGGTCTTGCTGATGGCTTCTTTGAAATCGGTGTCGGCCAGCGCCGCGCCGGGCCCCTTGCGGGCCACTGTCAGCGCCGCCAGGTCGCGGCCCATCGCAGCGGCCCCGCGGCCGCTTGCCAGCAGCGCCGGCGACACATTGCTGCCCTTGCTCTGGCTGAAGGCGAGTGTGAACACCGGGTCATCGGCGCTGGTCGCCGCGTCAGCCACCGCTGCCACCAGGGCTTTCAGCTGCGAGGCCGGGTCGCTGTAAAACGGCTCCATCCAGCCCGAGTTCTGCACCAGGAAGGCCTGCTGGATGCCGGCTGAAACCGCGGGCAAGGCGACCAGGCCCGCACAAAAGACAACAGCAACGCGGGCAGCACGGGCAAAAATATTCATGGTTGCAAGGTCCATCCGTCCAAACGACTCAACAGTGGGTGATAGGCCCAGAGCAGGCCGGCGTGAATAAAGACCCGTAGCCTCCAGGGCTCGGCCACAACGAGCATATGGAAAGCGGTCTGGCTTGACGCGTCGTCCAGCACCAGCACCGCCCGCATACGCTCGCCCGAGCGCAGCAGATCGGCCAGGCCGGCGGTGGTTTCCAGCTTCAGGCCCAGCACCGCAGCACTGCTGGTCGACTCCAGCAAGGGCAGGACCACCTCGTCGGAGCCGCCGTCATCGCCATGCTCGGGCTCCAGCCAGGGCTCACTCTTGAACTTGGTGGCAAAACGGAAGTTGAAGCTGCCCGAACACAGGCGCGGCGCCAGCGCCGACGCCCGCTCGGACTTGTCGACACCGAGCTGCAGGTAGGTATAACTGTCTTGCTGCGTGTCAAAACAAAGCTGCCAGAGGCTACCGTCACGCGACAGATACGGGCTGCCAAACTCGAAGGACGGTTGCACACCGGCGGGCCAGGCCTGAAAACTCGCGACTAGCGCGCCGCTAGCCTGCTTGCGCAGCAAGAGTTGACCGTTGTCGCAGGGCCACAAGGCGGTGCGCCCATCGGCCAGCGGGGCATGTAATGTGCCCAGCGCCAACACACCGGTGCTGGTGGCCGGCAAGTCGACCTGTGCGCCGACCAAGCCGCTGACGCTTGCGCTGACGAATCGGATGCCGCCATCGGCGAGCCGCAGCGGCGCCCAGACCTGTTCAGCGAACTGCAAAGGTGCGCCGATGGCTGGCGCGTCGCCGATGTAGTCGACCTCGAAACTCAAGCTGGCCGCGTCGGGGCTGAGGCAGGCCAGGCCCGATTCGGTGGGCAGGAAGAGCAGGCTGCGCAAGCCGTCGACGGCCAGTTCGCAACGCCAGTCGGCGCGCGCGCAGCGCGACTCGGCCAGCAAACCACCACCGTAATGCTCCAGCAGTTCCCAGCGTTTGGATGCCGGCAACAACAGGTAAAGCAGACCCTTGGTCGGGTCCAACGCCAGCAGCACCGCTGCACGACTGCCCGCAGGGGTCGAGAAGTATTCGTAGTCGCCGGGTGGCGGCAGGCCCAGTGAGGCGTCGGGGTCGGCATCGGCACGACGCTGGTCCTGGCGGGTCAGCTTGATCGCCATCGCAGCCTGGCGCAGGCCACGGACCGCGCGGCTGGCACGTGGTGCCAGTGGCGCGGCGCCAAACGGTGGCACCCAGCTAATTCCCGGCGCTGCTGGCGGCGCAAGCTGCAAGGCCTTGCCGGACCTTGGACAGAATTTGAATTCAGGGGGGAAGATCGCCTGCGGTGCATCAAGGGCGCAGCCCGCCTGCAAAAGCGCGCTGAGGTCGTCATGCTGCATGATGCTGGAAGGATCATGCTGATTGGCCGTCTGGCTCAGAATGAAACCCGCGCCCTGTAAATCCGGGGTCCAGGCTCCCGACGCCAGTGGCCACAATTTAGTCAGCTCGCACCGTTTTTTGGTGATCATTTTGGCCACAACATGTCTAGTTTTGGTTACTGCTTCCCCCGTTTTAATTATGGCATTGTTTTAGCTACGCTTTTCCAGCAAAAGAGACCTGTGCCGATGAACGCTGCGGGGGCAGTCCCAACTCACTGTGGTCGAGGATTTACCTTATCTTTGCACTGTTCTTCACGAACGCAATCAGGCACATTGGCCTAAATCAAAAAGAGTTGACAGTCTGAGTGGAATACTTCTCAAATCAGTCACTGATGTTACGCAGCCGCCCTGAACAGTTGAAGCTGGGCATAGGCGCAACAGCGGTCGGTGCCGTTATGGCGCTCGACGGTGAAAGAGATTCGCGCTTGGCTGAGACTGAACCCGCAGCAACTGCCTACATCGGCACTGCTGCCCAACCGGGACGGGGAGGCCATGACGCGCGACAACGTGGCGAAACGGCTGGCATTGGCAGTGGCAGCCGCCGCCAAAGTCAAGGTCGAGTTAGCCGATCGACATATATCTCCCCACACGATTCGACACACGACGGCCATGAACCTGCTTCAGTCGGGAGTCGACATCAGTGTGATTGCACTGTGGCTGGGCCACGAAAGTCCGACGACCACACATCACTACGTGGAAGCGGACCTGGCAATGAAAGAGCGTGCGCTGGCTCGGTTACAGGAACCTGAAGAAAAAATCCATCGGTATCGGGCATCCGACTCGCTGCTGGACTTCTTGAAGTCACTGTAATTATGAATAGCTGGCAGACGTGTTTGTGGCCGCTATGCCAGCGGTCAACATGCTTGCCGCTGTCGACCTATTCATAACTGGGTGCTATGCATAAAGACCCACAGCCGACAAACAACTTCCGATCTGGTGCCCCAGACCAACGGGATGAACACCTCAGCCTTAGGCCGCACTTTTGGGCTGCCTTGCTGTCTCCAAAAGCCACGGCAGCGACCTCAGAAGTTGACTCATCCCAAAACATCACTAGGAATGTCAAACACGGAGATAGGTGGAGGCACTCGATACTTCGGCCAAAAATAGGTCTAACATAGAACTTGTTAAGCCGAAGTGGTCGCCATACTATTTGTCATCGCTTCTCGAATATGAAGACTAAGCCCACGGGAGACAAACTTTGACGCACTGGGACAAACTGTCCGTGGATGAAATCACCGTCCTGCAAACCATTTTCTGGTCTGTTGGCGTGTCTCGGTATGAGCTCTCACATCGACTTGCGTATTCGAAAAGCAAGACGAATAGCTTGGTCGCTTCCCTGCTCGACCTGGGACTACTCGATGAAATCGGGCTCCTGAATTCCAATGGTGGTCGCCGCGCGGAAACGCTTCAACTCAGCAGTGGATTGGGCGTGCTGTTGTGTGTGGATCTGGGTGCGACCAGCCTGGACCTTGCTGTGATGAAGCCCGATTTGACCGTGCTGGCTCAGACCGCCGAGCCGCTCGATGTCCGACGCGGACCCGGTGATGTCATGTCGCGGGTGCGGCTAGGCAGGTCATCGGCATTGGGGTGGGCGTACCGGGCCCGATCGATTTTGAAAGTGGTCAGTTGGTGAACCCACCGCTGATGCCCAACTGGGACGGTTTTTCGATTCGGGACTATCTGCGCGAGGAATACAGCGCGCCCGTTTTTGTTGACAACGATGTGAACCTGATGGCGCTGGGTGAGTTATGGCGCCTGCAGCGCAGCTTACAGAATTTCCTGGTCATCAAAGTGGGCACCGGCATTGGTTGTGGCATCGTCTGCCATGGCGAGGTTTACCGCGGCGCCAATGGCTCTGCCGGTGATGTGGGTCATATTTGTGTCGATACCGCCGGACCGCGTTGCCACTGTGGCAACCTGGGCTGCGTTGAAACCATGGCGGCTGGCCCTGCTATTTCCCGCCTGGCAACAGAGGCCGCGATGTCGGGCGAAAGTGAGCTATTGGCCGCCTGTCTGGCGGACAAAGGCATCATCACGCCAGAAGACGTCAGCCAGGCCAGCCGCAACGGCGACGCTGCTGCCAACCGCATCATTCAGCACACCGGCAACCTGATCGGGCAAATGCTGGCATCGGTGGTGAACTTCTTTAATCCGTCGCATGTGTTCATTGGTGGTGGCATCACCCGCGTTGGCCCGCTGTTTTTGGCATCGGTGCGACAAAGCGTTTACCAGCGCTCGCTGGCGCTGTCCACCCGGCACCTGGAAATCCAATACACCCCGCTTGCAGAACAAGCGGGTTTGGTCGGGGCTGGCGTATTGGCGATGCAAGAGACGCTGAAAAAAAGAGGGTTTGGCCGATGAGCGTCACGGTTGAATTTGACAATGTGGTCAAGGACTTTGGCCCGGTGCGCGTGTTGCACGGCGTGAGCTTTGCCCTGGAGGCAGGGCGTACCGTGGGTCTGATTGGCGAAAACGGCGCGGGCAAGTCCACCCTGATGAAAATTCTGGCAGGGTTTGAAACCATCAGTGGTGGCAGCTTGCGTGTCAACGGCCAAGCTATGCGGTTTGCCAGTTCTCGCGACGCTGAGGCACAGGGCATTGTGCTGATCCACCAGGAGTTCAGTCTGGCCGAAGACCTGACCATTGCACAGAACCTGTTTTTGGGCCATGAGAAAAAGCGCGGCTGGTTGCTTGACGACGCCAGCATGCAGCATGAGTCTGCCAAAGTCCTGGCCCAGGTGGGTCTGCAGATGGACGTGAACACCCGCGTCAAACAGTTGATCGTGGCCGAGCGGCAACTGGTGGAAGTCGCCCGAGCCCTGCTTCGCAAAGCGCGGCTGTTGATCATGGACGAGCCCACTGCCACGTTGACACCCGGCGAAACCCAACGCCTGTTCGAACTGATGGCGCAACTCAAGGCCGATGGTGTGACGATGGTCTACATCTCCCACAAACTCGACGAGGTCAAACAGGTCACCGACGAGGTGATCGTGATGCGTGACGGGCGATTGGTGGCACGTGAAGACACACACAGCGTGTCCCGTCAACAAATGGCCAGTTTGATGGTGGGCCGGGAACTCTCCAATCTTTATCCGCCAAAAGCGCCGCACCCCGCCACAGCCGCTCCGATGCTCAAAGTGTCAGGGCTGACGGTGCCCGGCTGGGTCGAGGACATCCACTTTGAAGTACATGCCGGGGAAATTTTTGGCTTTGCAGGTTTGGTTGGCGCGGGCCGCACCGAGTTGTTTGAAGGTTTGTTGGGCTTGCGACCTCGTAGCGCAGGCACGATCGAACTGCAAGGCAAGTTAACCGACTTGGGCAGCCCCCGCGCCGCAGCCAGGCAAGGTCTGACCTATCTCAGCGAAGACCGCAAGGGCAAGGGCTTGCATGTGAAGTTTGGGCTGCGCGAAAACCTGACATTGATGGCACTGGAGCGCTACGCCCATCCATTTTTGGACACCAACGCCGAAAACGCAGCCCTTAAGACCGCCGTGGATGACTACGGCATTCGTACCGGTAACTTGCAAAGCAGCGCATCGTCACTGTCGGGCGGCAACCAGCAAAAACTGGCACTGGCCAAGGTACTACATCCCCATCCGAAAGTCGTGGTGCTTGACGAGCCAACCCGAGGTGTTGACGTCGGGGCCAAACGCGATATCTATTTCTTGATCCAGCGGCTGGCCCAGGAGGGCCTGGCCGTGGTTGTCATCTCCAGCGAGCTGGTGGAACTGATTGGCTTATGCCACCGCGTGGCGGTGATGCGTGCTGGCCGCCTGCAGGCCGTACTGGAAGAAGACCAACTTACCGAACAGGAGCACCCACTAAGTCGGCGATTGCGCCGCGCGCCACAGCCTCTTGGCTGAGCCGTTTGCAGGGCTTGGGTCCGGTGATCGGGCTGGTGCTGCTGTGTATTGCAGGAACCTGGCTCAATGGCAATTTCGCCACGCCAGACAACGCCATGAACGTGCTGACACGCACCGCGTTCATTGGCATCATTGCGGTGGGCATGTGTTTTGTGATCGTTTCGGGCGGCATTGATTTGTCGGTCGGGTCGATGGCGGCTTTGATCGCAGGCAGTGTCATCATGGCGATGAATGCCCTGGCGCCCGTGGTTGGCTCGCCGGTGATGATCGTTGCCCTCGGCATGGGCCTGGCGCTGGTGCTGGGCGCGGTCTTTGGCCTGGCCCACGGGTTGTTGATCACAAAAGGGAATATCGAGCCCTTCATCGTCACTTTAGGCACCCTGGGCATCTACCGCGCTTACCTGACTTATTTCTCCAACGGTGGGGCGATCACGCTCGATAACGACTTGAGTGACGTTTACAGCCCGGTCTACTACGGCAGCTTGCTGGGCGTACCGATCCCGGTCTGGGTGTTTCTGGTGGTGGCAATAGTGGGTGGCGTCATCCTGAACCGCACTGCCTTCGGACGCTATGTGCAGGCCATTGGCTCGAACGAACAGGTGGCCCGTTACGCTGCCGTGGATGTAGACCGTGTGAAGATTCTGACCTATGTGCTGCTGGGCGTTTGCGTGGGTATCGCCACCTTGCTGTATGTGCCACGCTTGGGCTCAGCCACCCCGACCACCGGGCTGTTGTGGGAGCTTGAAGCCATCGCCGCCGTGATCGTCGGTGGCACCTCGTTCAAGGGTGGTGCAGGCAGCATCACCGGCACAGTGGTGGGAGCCATCTTGCTGTCGGTCATCAGCAACATTCTGAATCTCACCAGCATCATCAGCGTCTACCTCAACGCAGCGGTGCAAGGTTTTGTGATCGTCGGTGTCGCCTTCATGCAGCGTGGACGGCGCTAACCATGTATCCAGTTTCCCAACCCCGGTAGCAGGTCGCTACTTTTTTCAACCTCAGGAGATCATCAACATGAAAACCATCACCCGTAGATTAGCCTTGACCGCTGTGGCCATGGCTGCTTTGGTCAGTGTGCCGAGTTTTGCTGCAGAAAAAGTGGTGCTGGGCGTGGCCATTCCGGCGGCCACCCACGGCTTCACCGGCGGCATCGTGTTCTGGGCCAACCAGGCCAAGAAAGATCTGGAAAAAGCCCACCCCGACCTGCAGGTGATCGTCAAGACTGCGTC
>JAIFKV010000038.1 GCA_020049415.1 Betaproteobacteria bacterium | reverse complement strand
AACATGGCCTCGGTGCAGGCCTTGCCCGTCGCGCAGTCGATCATCGTGGCCTCCAGGCCAGCCCGGGCGAACAGCCCGCGATCCTGGGCGATCCAGAGGGTGGCTGGCGAGAGGGTCAGCGAAGCAGCCAGGCTGACTTTCCCCACCGGGTCGAGCGGCCGCTCGGCGCCATGGCGTTGCCAGAAATAACCGCCGATAACGGCAATCAGCAGGGCCAGAACGAGCAGGAGAATGCGCGGTTTCATGAGCTTTCCTTTGCAATTGCGCTGGCCAGCGCGGTGAATTCCCGGCGGATCGCCGCCATGTCGGCGTCAATCGCTTGTTGGAGCGCGGGGCTGTCCTGGGACGCTCGCAACAATTCTTCCAGATGCAGGGCGATGCTTGCCAGTCGCTGGATACCCAGTGTGGCTGCCGCACCCTTGAGGCTATGCACCAGACGGTGGGCGGTGGGCTGATCTTTAGCCGCCTGGCTTTCCGTCAGCAGGGTCATGTCGTCGGCATGGGCGGCAACGAAACGTTGCAGCAGGCCCAGGTATTTGGTGGTGTTGCCACGCACCGCGGCCAGGCCACGCACGATGTCAAGATCGGGAATGCTCGTAACCAGATGCGACAGCATTTCCTCATCGCCATGGCCTGCAGGTGCTTTGGCTATCTCGGGTGCGCGAACTGGCGCAGGGTTCGTCCAGGACAATCTCTCGCCGGGGACGGCGGGCAGCCAGTGCAGCAGGGTGGTGTAGAGCGACTCGGGATCCACCGGTTTGGCGATAAAGTCGACCATGCCCGCCACTTCGCAGGCGCGGCGGTCCTCGTCGAAGGCGTTGGCCGTCATCGCCAGAATCGGTGTGCCATTCCAGTCCGGCAGGGCAAGGATGGCGCGGGTGGCCTCAAGGCCATCCATATTGGGCATCTGGATGTCCATCAGGATCAAGGCATAACGCTGCCGTTGCGCCTGCTCCAGCGCTTCCCGGCCGTCTTCAGCGGTGTCGACCGCCAGGCCGACACCATGCAGCAGTTCCAGCGCCACCTCGCGGTTGATGGCATTGTCTTCCGCCAACAGCAGGCGCACCGCACCACCACCATAGTGCAAACGCAACTGCGCTTCGGCATCGGCTGCATGCCTGTCAGGGGTCTGCGGCATGATGCCGTGGCCGCGTTGCAGGCGGACGGTGAACCAGAAGGTGCTGCCCGCACCCGGCGTACTCTCGGCGCCGACTTCGCCACCCATCAATTGCGCCAGCCGGCGAGTAATCACCAGCCCCAGGCCGGTGCCGCCGTACTTGCGGGTGGTCGTGGCGTCGACTTGTTCGAAGGCGTGGAACAGGCGCTCCAGAGCTTCGGAGGCGATACCGATGCCGGTATCCGCGACCTCGAAGCGCACATGCAGGACACCGTCGGTCTCTTCCAGCAATTTGGCGCGCAGACTGATGCTGCCTTGCGCGGTGAATTTGACTGCATTGCTGGCATAGTTGAGCAGGCACTGACGCAGACGCGTCGCATCGCCGCGCAGCCAGAGGGGCACGGCATCGCCATCCAACTCGATGCGCAGTCCCTTGGCCTGGGCCGCATCGCTGATCAGCGAGCGGACATGGTCGAGCACTGCGCCGAGGGCAAAATCGCCCGTCTCCAGTTGCAGCTTGTTGGCCTCGATCTTGGAAATATCGAGGATGTCGTTGATGACCGACAGCAGATGCTTTCCAGCGCCGTCGATCTTGTCCAGACGCTCGGCTTGTTCCGGCGTGGCCCCGTTATGCAGCAGATGGGTGAGGCCGAGGATGGCGTTCATCGGCGTGCGAATTTCGTGGCTCATGTTGGCCAGGAAGGCGCTCTTGGCCTGGTTGGCGGATTCGGCCCGGCGGCGCTCGGTCAGGTCGACAAAGGTGGCCAGGAAGTGCTCTCCGAAGACCATGCCCGAAATCTCGATGTCGCGGGTCTTGCCATCCTTGCAGACAACGCGGTACTCAAGCGGCTCAATGCTCGTGCCGACTGCAGCGGCCCGGGCGAGCGCCGCGTTCCATGTGTTCAGCACCCATTCCCGGTAGCCGGGGTCGGGATAGGCGAGGAGCCACCATTCGGCCAGGGTTGGTACCGTGTTTTCGTCGTAGCCGAACAGTGCAAGAAAACGCTTGTTGCGAAAATAGATGCGGCCCCGCGAATCCACCAGGGCGACCCCGACGGGCATTTCGTCGAGCAGAAACTGGCGCTGCGCCGCACTGTCTCGCGCCGAATTTTCGGCGGCGTGCAGGGCAAGATCGCGCTGATGCAGGGTGTCGGCCATGATATTGAAGGTGCGGCCCAGGCTGGCCAGTTCGTCCTGACCGGTGAGTGCCGTGCGTGCGGATGGGTCGCCGGCGGCGATCTGGCGGGCCACCCCCTCGACCTGTGCCACACGGCGGGAAACCACGCGTTGCATGATCAGACCGAGGATCAGGAACAAGAGGATGTAACCGACCAGGCGCAGGGAAAAACGTGTCCACCAGCCCTGCACCGCCTGCGCCTGCAACGGACTGACCGGCAGCTTGATGCTCATCACCCCGCGCAGATCGCCTTCCTTATAACCATAGGCCGTGTCGTAGCGACTGGCGATGCCGGCGGGGGCGGCAGTGCGCTCGCCATGGCATTTAAGGCAATAGGGTTCGGTCCACACCGGGGCGGTGTAATGCATGAGGGGTTCACCCTGGCGACCGACGATTTCGATCATCCGTGCAGTGGCCTGCGGGTTAGCACGGAAATAGGCGATGGCCGCCCTCTCGTCCGCGTCGGCCAGGTTGGCCGGGTTGCGCGGCGTGTCGGAGACGTTATTGAAGTAAAGCCCGCTTTTGCTCCAGTTGGCAAAATCCTTGGAGATGCGCGATAGCGAATGCGCCGGCAGGAAACCGACGGTCTTGTCCGTGATCGGCAGGCCGCTGTCGAGGAACTGCTGGTGGTAGACGCGCCGGGTCGCCATCAGCATGGCGCGCACGTCGTGGGCATCACGCTGGAGTTCCACATAAATGCTTGCCTCGATCATACGGCGACCAAGGAGGATGTCACCCGCCATGATCAAGGTAACGACCGCCAGCGTGACCAGCCAGATTTTGTGCTGAAGTTTCATTGCATCACCGCTGCATCACTATCAGCCTGCTGCAGCCACTTCAACAGTGTTTCGAACAGCACCTCCGGATCGACCGGCTTGGCGATGTGGTCGTTCATGCCGGCGTCGATGCAAATCTGGCGATCTACGTCGAAGGCATTGGCGGTCATGGCGAGGATGGGCGTTTGGGCATAACCGGGCAAGGCGCGGATTTGCCGCGTGGCATCGACGCCGTTCAGATTTGGCATCTGCATGTCCATCAGGATCAGGGCGTAGCGGTTTTGGCGGGCCAGTGCCACGGCCTGCACGCCATCCTCGGCGAGATCGACCGCCAGGCCGGCATCTTCGAGTAGCCCGCGCGAGACTTCCTGATTGATCGGCTCGTCTTCAGCCAGCAGGACGCGGGTACCGGCGAATTGGGCTTGCAGCCGGGTTTCGGCGCTGTCTTGCGAAAAAGTCGGTGCTGGCGGGACGGCGTTGTTGCCGGCTTTGTCCAGCCGCACGGTGAACCAGAAGGTGCTGCCGCTGCCGGACTGGCTCTCCACCCCGACCTCGCCGCCCATCAGATGGATCAGCCGCTTGCTGATCGCCAGCCCCAGACCGGTGCCGCCGTACTTGCGGGTCATCGAGCCATCGGCCTGCTCGAAAGCGGTGAACAGGCGTTTCTGATCTTCGACGGCAATGCCGATACCGGTATCAATGACTTCAATTCTCAGCAGCACGTCGGCGGGATTGTCCTCGATCAGTCGAATGCGCAGAGTGATCGAACCCTGTTCGGTGAATTTGAGGGCATTGTTGGTGAGGTTGAGCAGGATCTGGCCGAGGCGCAATGGATCACCCTGTAGGGTCAGACAAGCGACGTCCGGCACCAGGTCGATGAAGGTTTTCAAACCCTTTTCCGTAATCATCTGGCCGAGCAGGCTGACGAGGTTTTCCAGTACCTCGCCGAGTTTGAAGCTCACCCGTTCCAGGGTCAGGCGCTCGGCCTCGATCTTGGAGATGTCGAGGATGTTATTGATGATGCCGAGCAGCCGCTGCGCGCCCGCCTTGCTTTTGTTGAGTTGGTCGATCTGTTTCGGATCGCTGGCCCGGCGCAAGGCCAGATCGGTCATGCCCATGATGGCATTCATCGGGGTGCGCAACTCGTGGCTCATGTTGGCAAGGAATTGGCTTTTCGCCCGATTGGCGGCTTCGGCAAGTTCCTTGGCGATGGACAGGGCGACGGTGCGCTCCTCGACCAGGGTTTCCAGATGGTGGTGATACGTCTGTAGTTCCTCTTGCTGGCGTACCAGGCTGTCCAGCATGGCGTTGAACTGACAGGCCAGTCGGGCTGCCTCGTCGTCGCCCGTCAAATCGACACGTTTGTCGGTCTGGCCCGCTTCCACCGCATCGGCCACCTGTTGAATGGCGCTCAGCCGGCGGGTCAGGTAACGGCCGGCCCACAGGGCCACCAGACCGCTCAGCACGATCGCCAGCAGCACATAGATCAAGGCGTCGCGTGCCATGTTGGTCAGTTGCGCTTCAAACGATGCCCGGCTCAGGCCGATGCGCACCCAGCCGATGGCTTTTCCGCCGATCACGATGGGGTTGGCAATGTCAATCAGCAACTCATCCTGGCGCAGCACTTTCAATTCGGCGACATCCGGCAGATCGCTCAGGTAAGCGCCGCGCCGCTTCGTCTCGTTATGCGCCAGCACCAGGCCGGTTGGGTCGAGCACGATGGCAAAGCGCAGGTCAGGGTAGGAGGCCAGCCCGTCAATGATTTCCTGCAAACCCGCATAGTCACGCGCGGCGACCCAGACGGCGGACGACGTGGCGACACTGCGCGCCAGTGAAGTCGCCTGGCCGGCCTGCTGCAGATTGAGTGCCTGATGCTGGCGACGCGTCATGTCCACCACGAACAGCGCCACCACCACGGTGATGACGCTGACCATGCCGATCATCAGTTGCCGACGCAAGGAGCACGCAAGGAAGTGCTGTAGTGGCTTGAACATTTACTTGCTTTCCACCGGTCGCACGGTTTTCTCGAAGATGGCGATGTAGTCGCGCACCTGGTTGTAGGTGGCATTGTCGGCGGCATGAAAACGGGCGGTGGCCATGCCGGCCAGTATCGCCTTGCCCTCCGGCGCGGTGGCCAGATCGAGCAGCACGAGGCGGATCTTCTCGCTGATGGCGGGTGGCAGATCGTCACGCACCATCACCGAATTGTTGAGCAGCGAGGGCGTTTCCCAGATCACCTGGAGTTGCGCGGCCTCGGCCGGGTGATCCTTCTCGAACAGACGCCACGGCGGCGGCCAGGTGGCGGCGGCGGCCGACTGGCCCAGATAGGCGTTCATGATCGAGGATTCCTGCGAACCGACATAGACGTTGCGGATGTCCTTCATGACATCGATGCCGTTCTGGTGCAGGAAGTATTGCGGCATGATGCAGGCTGCCAGGGCAGTGTGCGACGGATAGCTGACGACCTTGCCCTTGAGGTCGGCGGGGGCCTTGATGCCGCCGTCCTTGCGGACGATGAAAATGCCCTTGAAGTCTGCGGCATCGCCGGCCATGGCGATGACACGATAGCCGACCTTGATCGATTCGAGCGTCTGCCAGGGGTTGGGCAGCAACAGTTCCGGCCTGCGAGCGCGGAATTTTTCTTCATAGGCCTGGTAGTCGCGTGAGGCTTCCAGTTCGATGCGAATTCCAGTCAGTTGTCGGTTCAGGTGGTCGACCAGTGGCTGGTAGGCTTCGGCGAGCTTTTGCGGATTGTGCAGCGGATGGATCGCCAGGCGATAGGTCGGCAGCGCAGCCGTCGCCGGTGCGTCGCTGTATTTCAACGCCGGGGCTTCGGCCGGGCGCTCGCAGCCCAGCAGGCCGAAGCCCAGCAGCAACAGCGGGGCGGTGATGTGGGCAAGCAATGATTTCATCGAATTTCTCCTGTTCAAGCTGCACGTTCCATCCATTTCAATAGTGTTTCAAACAGCCGGTCCGGATCGACTGGTTTGCCGATGTGGTCGTTCATGCCCGCTTCGATACAGACCTGGCGGTCTTCGTCGAAGGCGTTGGCGGTCATGGCAAGGATGGGCGTCTCGGCATAGCCCGGCAGGGCGCGAATCGCCCGGGTGGCATCGACGCCGTTCAGGTTCGGCATCTGCATGTCCATCAAAATCAGTGCGTAGCGGTTCTGCTTGGCCATGGCCACGGCCTGCACGCCATCCTCGGCCAGATCAACGCTGAGGCCGACATCCTCCAGCAGTCCGCGCGAGACCTCCTGATTAATCGGTTCATCTTCCGCCAGCAAAATGCGGGTGCCAGGGATTTTGGCCTTCAACCGGGCTTCGGCCCTGTCGGGTGAAAAAGTTGGCGCTGGCGAGGTGGCATCCGTAGCTTTGCCCTGCCGCACGGTGAACCAGAAGGTGCTGCCGCTGCCGGGCTGGCTCTCCACCCCGACCTCGCCGCCCATCATGTTGACCAACCGCTTGCTGATGGCCAGGCCCAGGCCGGTGCCGCCGTACTTGCGGGTCATCGAACCATCGGCTTGCTCGAAGGCGGTGAACAAACGTTTCTGGTCTTCGGCGGTAATGCCGATGCCAGTGTCTTCTACCTCGATGCGCAGCAGCATGTCCGTTACGCTTTCATCGACTAGCCGGGCGCGCAGGGTGATGGCGCCCTGCTCGGTAAATTTCACGGCATTGCCGGCCAGATTGAGCAGAATCTGGCCGAGGCGCAGGGGGTCGCCCAGCAGCGTGAGGCCGGCAACTTCTGGCGTGAGGTCGATGCACAGCTTGAGCCCTTTGTCCGTGACCTTGTGGCCGATCAGGCTGATAAGGTTTTCCAGCACCTCGCCTAGCTTGAAGCTCACCCGTTCCAGCGTCAGACGTTCAGCCTCGATCTTGGAGATGTCGAGGATGTCATTGATGACGTGCAATAAATGTTGTGATGCCTGGTCGATCTTGGTGAGCTGGTCGATGAGTTTCGGCTCGGTGGCCTTGCGCAGCGCCATATTGGTCATACCCATGATGGCGTTCATCGGCGTGCGCAACTCGTGGCTCATGTTGGCGAGGAAGGTGCTCTTGGCCCGGCTGGCGGCTTCGGCGGCTTCCTTGGCGATCGACAAGGCTTGCTCCTTCTCGTGCAATTGTTCTACCGCCGCCATCAACTCGCGCTCACGCCGATGAATCGCCTGATAGAGGCGTATCCGGTTGAGCAGCAGATGGTCGTCGATCGGCTTGGTCAGATAATCCACTGCGCCGATATCGTAGCCGCGGCGGATGAATTCCTCGGCCTTGAATACGGCGGTGATAAACACGATCGGGATATTGCGCGTGCGCTCCGTCATCTGCAGGTGGCGCGCCGTTTCGAAGCCGTCCATACCGGGCATCTGCACGTCGAGCAGTATCAGATCCACCCGGCGCTCCAGCACGCGGCCGAGGGCGTCGATGCCGGAGCTGGCTTCGATGATTTCGCAGTCATGCAAGCGCTTGAGCAGTGCGCGCAGGGTGAACAGGTTGTTGGGGTTGTCATCGACCATCAGGATGACGAAATCGGTGTTCTTGGGGGCGCTCATGGCAGGTTTCCGGCAAAACGGTAGAGATGCTCGCCCGCGGGATCGGGCTTGAACTGGCACTCGCGCGCCAGGGTCGTCAAGCCGTCGCTGGGACCAAGCAGGAGAAATCCCTCACGGTGCAGCGATTGGGCAAACAGACCGAAGACGCGACGCTGTAGTTCTGGATCGAAATAGATCATGACGTTGCGGCAGACAATCAGTTGAAATTCGTTAAAGCTGCTGTCCTGACCAAGTGCGTGATGATGGAACAGCACCCGCTCGCGATAGCGTTTGGCCACCTTGAGGTAGCGGCCGTGATCTTCCAGTCGTTCTGGAAAGTGGGTGCAGCAGCAGGACACAGCGTGGTTGTTCAGGCTTTTCTGTAGCACCTCGCGCGGATAGAGGCCAGCCTGGGCCAGGTCGAGCAGCGTCGAGTTGATGTCGGTGGCGAAGATGCGACTCTTGTCGAGCAGGCCCAACTGGTCGAGCAGCATCGCCAGCGAATAGGCTTCCTCGCCGGTGGCGCAGCCGGCCGACCAGACTTTGATCAGCGGAAAACTGGCGAGGTAGGGCAGCACCTGCTCGCGCAGCAGGCGAAACTGTTCGGGATGACGGAAAAACTCGGTGACGTTGATCGACAGTTCCGTCAGCAGACGTTGGGTCATTTGCGGATTCGACAGGGCCGCCCGCTGGAAATCGAAAAACGAGGTGAAGCCGGCATGGCTGATCAGGTTGTCGATGCGCCGTTCCACGGTGCCGCGCTGATAACTGCAGAAATCGTAGCCGGTATGCTCATGCACGGCTTCGAGGAACAGGTCGAGCAGGGCGCCTGCTGCGGTTCGCTGGCGCGGCGAGACAGCGGCGGCGGCGATACTGGTGATGCCGTGCTGCCTAAGTTGATGATCGAAATGGCCGGCGGCGAAGGCGCAGTCCGGTAGCACGTTGGCCCCATTGCACTCGCTGCCGTCCTCAACCAGTACGCAGCCACCAGCGGCACGCACGGCGGCGCAGCCAGCCACACCATCCTGGCCAAAACCGCACAGCAGGACAGCTAGAGCGCTCGGCCCGTATTCGGCCGCCAGCGATTCGAACAGCACGTCGATCGAGGGGCGCGCATAGTTGATCAAGCGATCATGGGTCAGGTAGACCAAACCGTGCGCTACCCGCATGTGGAATCCCGGCGGAGCGACATAGATAGTGCGCGGCTGCACCTTCATGAGTTGCTGCGGCATCACCACGCTGTAGTCGGTGCGCACCTTGAGCAATTGATCGAGCAGGTTTTTGCGGTCTTCCAGCACATGCTGGGCAATGAAGATGCTTGCGTCGCTCGGCGGCAAGCGCTCGACGATGGCGAGAATCTTGTCCAGGCTGTTGGCCGAACCGGCCAGCGCCACAGCGCGACAGCTTTCGAGCAGGGACTGCGGCGCTTGCGGTGGCACCGGCAGCACCGGCAATGACAAGCGCAGCAGACTGAAGGCGAGCAGCGGACGATAGGCGCGTACCTTGACATCTAGGCCGCGGTCGAGGGCAGCGGCAATAGCTTCGATGCTGGCGGGCGGCAGCGTATCGGCATCGAAGCAGACGATCTCGATCGGTTGCAAATCGGGCGCGGCCAGCAGGGCCGCGAGCTCCACTATTTCCTCGGGGCGTTCGAGGCGTCCGAGCAGGTTGATGCGGCGGATATCGATCCCGGCCGCCGAGCGCGTGTGCTGAACGGTCAGGCTCATCGCCGTCCCTGGCACCAGGCCGCAGCCATGTTGACCAGGACATCATAGTCAGCCGGTTTGGCCAGGTAGTCGTCGGCGCCTGCCGCCAGCGCTTTTTCGCGGTCGCGCGGCAAGGCCTTGGCAGTCAGGGCGAGCACCGGAATGGTCGCGAAGCGCACATCCGCCCGCATCGCCTCGATGGTTTTGTAGCCGTCCATCTCCGGCATCATGATATCCATCACCACCAGATCGGGCGTCATGCCGGCCAGCATCTCGAGCGCCTTGCGGCCGTTGAGGGCGTTATCTACCTTGGCGCCATGCTGCTCCAGCGCGGCGGTTATCACGAACAGATTGCGCGGGTCATCATCCACTACCAGGATATGGCGATTCACCAGCCGCTTGGCGCCACTGCCGGCGGGTTCGACGGTGACGGTGTGGCCGCGGTGGCGTTGCGGCGCCTGTTGCAGGAAGTGCGCGATGTTTTCCTGCAGGCGGCGCTCGGACTGCGGTGTCTGGATGATGATGCTGTCGGAAAACTGGCGCAGCCGCGCTTCATCCTCTTCGTCCAGCGGTTTGGCGCCATAGAACAGGAGGCCGAGCTCAGGCTGATGTTCATGCAGCAGGCCGGCAACCTGCTGCGCAGCGGCCAGGCTTGCCGCATCAGTGCCGAGATCAAGAATGGCAAACCGGAAGCCATCCATCGATTTGGACTTGTCGGCAAATGTTTCCAGGGAGAACTCGGCAACGGGCAGTGCAACGAGCACACCGCGATCTGCGCCGACCAGCGGGGCGATCTCGCCTTGCGTCAGCGCACCATTCATCAGCAACAAAATGTTTTTCCGATCCGCTTGGCTGCCGGACAACACCTCGGCTTCGATTCGCGCAATCTGCTCGACATCGACCGGCTTGTGCAACCAGCCCTGTGCGCCTGCGCCCATCAGGGCACTGTCGCGGTCGCGCCCGGAGATGATGTAGACCGGGATGTCGGCCAGCTTGGGGCTTGATTTCAATTGATGCAGCACGGCGCTGCCGTCCATGTCCGGCAGGCCGAGATCGAGCAGGATGCCATTCGGACTAAAGCGGCGCGCCAGTTCCAGCCCGTCGGCGCCGCAGCCGGCCAGCAGGGTCTTGTAGCCAAGGCGACGGTTGATGTCGAGGATGACCTGGGCAAACACCGGGTCGTCGTCCACCAGCAGCAGCACGGCATCGTTGCCGCCAATCTGGGCGCGGTCGTCGCTCGGCCAGGCCTGCGCCGGGGCCGCCAGGAAGGACTGCTCGGCAGCGCTGGCGGCATAAGTCGGCGCTGGCGGGATGAAATGCCCCGCAGCGGGTACGCCAGCGGCCTGGCTGGTCCGGAGCCGATGTGGTTCATCCGAGCCGCCATGCGCCGACGTGGCGGGCGGCGACTCCGGCAACAACAAGCTGAAGGTGCTGCCTTCACCCGGTGTGCTGGCCAGTTCGATGCTGCCGCCCATCAGGTGGGCGAACGACAGGCTGATCGACAGGCCGAGGCCGGTGCCGCCGTATTCGCGGCTGGTCGAGCCGTCGGCCTGCTGGAAGGCTTCGAAGATCAGCGCCTGCTTGTCCGCCGCAACACCGATGCCGGTATCGTGAACGCTGATGCGCAGCGGTAGCGCGTCTTCATGGCGGCGGCGCTCGAAGCGCAGGGTAACGCTGCCCTGGCGGGTGAACTTGATGGCATTGGAGAGCAGGTTGCGCACGATCTGCGACAGCTTGTCGCGATCGACGTTGATGTCGCCCTCGATCTTGTCCTCGACCTTCAATTCCAGCCCCTTGTCGCCGGCCGGCACGGTGAACAGGTCGCGGAATTCCTCGGCCAGGGTATGGGTGGCAATCGGCGCCGAATGCAGTTCCATGCGCCCGGCCTCGACCTTGGAGAGGTCAAGCACGTCGTTGATCAGGCGCAGCAAGTCCTGCCCGGCGCGATGGATAACCTCGGCGCGCTTGACCTCTTCCTCGCCGAGCTTGTTGTCCTCGTTGCTGGCCATCAGCTTGGCCAACAGGATGATCGAGTTGAGCGGCGTGCGCAGCTCGTGGCTCATGTTGGCGAGGAATTCGGACTTGTATTTGCTCGACAGTTCCAGCTGCCTGGCGCGCGCGTCGAGTTCGTGCTGCGAACGCATCAGGTCACTATTGCGCTGTTCGAGCGCCTGCTGCGCCTCTTCCATCTGGGCGTTGGAAGCCTGCAGTTCGGCGGTCTGTTGCTGCAACTGCTGTTGCTGCTCTTCCATCTGGCTGTTGGTGGCCTGCAATTCGGCGGTCTGTTGCTGTAGCTGCTGCTGCTGTTCCTCCATCTGGCTGTTGGCGGCTTGCAGTTCGGCGGTCTGTTGCTGCAATTGCTGCTGCTGCTCTTCCATCTGGGCGTTGGTGAGCTGCAACTGGCGGCTCTGTTCCTGCGCCTGCTGCGTCGCCGCTTCCGAAATAGCCAGCAGGTCCTTGATGCGGCTCTTTTGCAGCACCGCATACAGGAAATTGGCGATGGTCGCGGTGGCAGCATTGAGGTAATCGACCTGCGTTGCATCCAACGTCGCGCTGCGGGCAATTTCCAGCACCCCATGCAGGGCATCTTCACGCTGCAAGGGCCAGGTGTAGGTCACGGTCGGCGCCACGCTGAGCGTACCGGTGGTGATTGGCGGCAGCTCGGCCTGCATCCTGGCTTCGCCGGCATGCAGGATGATGGGCTTGCGTTCGCGCGCCACTTGGCCGACGGCGCCTTCGCCGGGCTTGACGCGGGCGCCAAGGGCATTGCGCTCGGTGTACATGTAGCTGCCGAGCAGGTCGAGGGCATTGTCGGCATCGTTCCAGACGTAGAGCACGCCGCGGCCGGCCTCCAGGGTGCGGCCCACCTGGCTGATGGCCAGCTCGGCCAGGCGCTGCGGCGTCAGGTCGCCGGTAAGGGCCTGGGCAAGCTCGGCCAGGCCGTCCTTGAGCCAGTTGCGCTGTTCGTTGGTACGCTGGTTCTCGGCCAGTTGGAGCGTCATGTTGTTGAGCGCGATGCCGAGGCGGTCGTTCTCCGACAAGGGCGCCACCTGGCCGGAGAAATCGCCGCCGGCAATCGCATCGGCCTGCTGCGCCAGGCTGTCCATGTTCGCCACGACGCGCTCGGTCGAGTCGAGCATGCGGCGGATGTCGTCCTGCGCCGGGTAGTCGAGCGTCTCGGGTCTGGACTCGCCGCGCGCCAGCGACTCCAGCTGGCGGGTGACGAACTGCAACGGCGTCATCAGCTGGCCGATCATGTAGCGGGTGGACAGCAGCACAACCATGACCAGCAGGCCGAACAGCACCAGAAAGACGACGATGAAGCGGTTCAGTTGAGCAAGAGCGACATCTTCATTCACCACGCCGACCAGGAACCATTGCAATTCGGGCTGGCGCGGGTTGGGCTGAATGGCGCGGAAGACATGAATTTGGCCGCCACGGGTAATCTCGCCCGCACTTTTTCCGCGTATCTCGGCCATCAGGTTGTGATGTTCCTTGTCGAAATTGTGACCATGGCCGAGCAGGTGGCCAAACTGCTTGTCTACCTCCGGATGGTAGAGGTAGTTGCCGTCTTGATCGATCAACATGAACTGGCGGCCTTCGCTGTTCTTGTTGGCCTTGGAGATAAAGTCGTAGAGCGCCGTGGCACGCACGCTGACCACCGTGATGCCATAAGTCACCCCGTTGACGCCAACCAGCGGCTGGGAAAAGCGGAGGACCGGCACGTGGGGTTTTTCAATTTGACCTTGCTCGATGTTGAAATCGAGCGCGCTGACATGGGCTTCGCCGCGCTTGAGCTTGATTGCGGCC
The DNA here is from genome assembly GCA_020049415.1 of Betaproteobacteria bacterium. Taxonomy (GTDB): domain Bacteria; phylum Pseudomonadota; class Gammaproteobacteria; order Burkholderiales; family Thiobacillaceae; genus PFJX01. The sequence goes on along the minus strand of JAIFKV010000038.1, from coordinate 18,564 downwards.
GTGAAATAGTCGCGACCGCTGCTGTCTTGCATTTCGTCCTCATGCAATAGGTGCGCCTTACCGCTGGCGTGGTCGGTCTTGACGCTGATGGCATCCTGCCCGTCGCGGCCGATGAAGCGGATCTTGTAGTAGTAGGGGAAGTTGTTGGCGAAGTTGCGCAGCGTGTCGCCAGTGACATTGCGCCACTCTTCCATCTTGACTGTGTCGCCAAGATCCTTCCAGTAGGCGTAGCGCAGGATGGCATAGAAGTTGCTGATGAAGGTGAGATTGCTGTGCTGCAACGCGATGAAGCTGTCGACCTCGCCGGCGACTTGATCTCGGCTGCTTTCGAGCATCTCGACCGCATGGGTACGGTAGGCGCTGCTGGCGTTGAGGTAACCGTACAGGCCGATGGCGGTGATGGCGAGAAAAGCGGTGGCGAAGAACAACACCTTGAGCTTGGTGCGGATGCCGGCGGCGCGGAAAGCCCCGCTGCCAGGCAATAGCGGCGCCAGTTGGCGCAGACGGTCGATCAGGTTACGGGCGGGCATGGCTGCGCCTACTTCGTTTTGAAGTCGCGCAACTTGTCGGTGACGTAGCCGAGCAGTTGCACCACATCGGCCGGGGTCTTGTTCTCTTCATAGGACGCCGGCGGGGTGACATGGCGAATCATGCCGAGGTGGAACTTGACACGTTGCAACTCCGCCAGCGCCATACCTACCATGCTATGCACGTCATTTGACACGGTCTTGTCACCCATCTCGAAGCCCTTGAAGTCAGTTGTCTGCATACCTTGGGCGCGCTGAATGCGCTGGATCTCGTCTACCAACTTGAACACCGCCTTTAGCGAATCCTTCGGTTGCAGGTTGTCACGCCGCGGCGGCGGCACCGCATTCTCAAAAACACGCTGATAACGCAGGATGGCATTGACGTCCTCGTTAAGCCGCTTGACCTCGCTGTAAACCTCGCTGGGCGTGACCTCACCGGCCAGCAAGTCAAGTTCACTGGCGATCTGATTTATCTTGTTATAGCTGTCGATCGGGCGCTTGCCGCTTACTGGTATCACGGCCGGTGGTTGTCCCGGTATGCCGAGGCCATGCTTCATGATGGCAATCTCGGTGAGAATGCGCTGGGTCATGCCCCAGGGTTGTTCAGGGGTCATATCGCGTTGAGGCTCACGATTGACCGGCACCACGTAGGCCAGGCCAAGTTTGTGCCCCAATTTTCCAAGCTTGAGCAGGATGATGTAACTCTTCGCCCAGACATGGCGCGGCTTCAGGTCACCGCTCATGGTCTCGACCTGAGCCTTGCCGGTGATTCTGAAGTGGCGCTTGAGCGACTCGACTTCCTGCTCGATGCGCACGGCCTGGGCGTAGACATCGGAGGGGGTGGCCTCGGCGGCAAACACGACCGCGCTGCCAGGCAGCAGGGACAGGCATAACAGGCTAAGGCGCAGGACCATGGCAGGTTTCATACGAAACATCCTTGAGTTGTTTCCAGATTACGCTGACTGACTTGTATGAGCCAGCCTTGCAGCACTTCGAAAAAGTCGAGGAAGCGCTCTTTGATCTTGGATCTTGGATCTTGGCTATCGACCGCTGTCAGCGGTTGGCCGAACGAAGTCAACATGACGCAGGGCAACCTGCGCAATGATTTAGCCAGAGTGTCGCTATGCTTGGGGCCTGTCCATGGATAACTTGAATAGGCCCTTAAGAAATCAGCCTTGGCCAAAGCTTTGTTGTACTGTCGATGCCAATTCTTCAGGCCAGCCGACAGCGTCAGGCCGATCAACTTGTCTGCCATGACAATGAGCGCAGGGTGATTGAATTCGAGGTGTTTTAGGGGGTTGGACATTGCAATTGGGCAAACATCAAACGGCTACGCGGGCGACGGCCGCACGGCGGCGGCGGATGATGTTTCGCTGAGTACGAAGGTGTTGACGACGCTGACCAGCTTTTTGGCTTCGTCGCCGAGGGACTCCGCCGAGGAGGCCGCTTGTTCGACCAGCGCCGCATTCTGTTGCATGGCTTCTTCAATCTGGGCGACAGCGCTGGTCATGCGCTCGATACCCTGACTCTGCGCGTGACTGCCGACGCTGATTTCAGTGACCAGGTTGGCGACGGACTGGAAAGAATTTGCGACCTGCTCGATGATGGTGTCAGCCTGTTTAGCCAGTTGAGTGCCCGATTCCAGCCGTGATGAGGCGTCGGTAATCAGCGTCTTGACTTCATTGGCGGCGGATGCACTGCGCTGGGCGAGTTGTCTGACTTTGCTGGCGACGACGGCGAAGCCTCGCCCATGCGGGCCAGCACGCGCTGACTCGACAGCCGCATTCAAAGCCAGAATGTTCGTCTGGAATGCGATGCTGTTGATAATGCCGATAATGTCGACAATCTGTTTGGCGCTGACCTCGATGTAGTGCATGGTGCCGACCACGCGCTGCACGGCCGCTTGACCCTGCTTGACCTCGGCGGCAGATTTTCGCGCCATCTCGTTGACCTCGCGGGCGCGTTCGGCGTTCTTGCGCACGGTGGTGTTCAGTTGCCCCATGAAATTCGAAACTTCTTCCAGGTTGCGCGCCTGGGTTTCAGTCCGCTGAGAGAGAGCCATGTTGCCTGAGGCGATATCGCGTACCGATTCGTCGATGGTCCGAGTGGACTCTTTGATCAGGCCGATGACATTGTGCAACTGCTCGATTGTCGCGTTGGTATCTGTCTGAAAATCGGCAAAGATGCCGCGATAGTTTCCCTCGATCTCATGCGTCAGATCAGCGTTGAACAAGCGATTGAGCACCTCCGATGTTTCCTCCAGCGCCTGCCGGGTGGTTTCGAGGAAGCCGTTGATGCCATCGCTCAAGACAAGGAAAAATCCTTCTTTGCCATCGCGAGGGATGCGCAATGTCAGTTGCCCCTGATTGGCCGCAGCGACAATTTCGCTGATTTCATGTTCGACGCCAACCGCGTTGGTGCGATCCTGCCATTGCGTCGCACAACCGATATGGCGTCCGTCCTTATCCCGCACCTTGGCAAGGGTGATACGCAGGCTGCGCTCAGCTAAAACAAGATCGAGCCTGCGCACCGTGTTGAAGTCACCCTGAAAGGCTTCGCGTGCCTGGCTGCCATCCAGTAGAGAGCTTAATTCACGACCAAACAGGTCGGTCACGGAGGTCGCTTTCAGCTGGGTTTTCAGGGCCGGCAATAACATGGCCAGGAGCTTTGTTGCCGCAGTATTCATGTAGATAATCGCGGTGCGCTCGTCCGTTAGCACCAGCGATGTCGCCGAATCATCGAGTGCAATACGGATGCGCTGATTTTCCATCGCAACCTTTCGCTCTGCGTCAATCCGAGCTATCAGATTGGATTGCATAAGCGCCAGAGCCGCTAGAAGTTGTCCCATTTCATCGTCACTGTGCAGCTCGATGAGGTTGTCCATGCGGTCATGCGCAATGGCGTTGGCGATGGTGACTGCTTGCTTGAGCGGTGTGCCAATCACGCTGCGGATGAAAGCGACGATGGCCAGGGTGATGACCAGCAAGCCAGCAGCAATCATCAGCGCCAAACTAATCACATAACGCTTGGTGGCTTCCTGGAGAGATATTTTCATGCTGACAACGCCAAGGACATCTCCCTCCTTCGCATTGTGGCAACCAAGACAATCTTTGCCGAGATAGTTACTCGCGGCTTTGGTCGGCAAAATTGCGGTCATGGCTTCTCGTTCGCTGTCTTGGTAAAAAAAGCGGCGCCACTGTCGAGCACCTGTTGTTCGGCTGGCGATGCGGTTGCGCCCGATGCCGTGCCAAACATTGCCATCACCGACTTGCTCGGCAATACGCGCAGGTCGTTGATATCCTGGACATTTCTTATTTGATCGAGGTAGAGATCACGCTGTGACATGGTTCCGGTCAGCATCATGGCCGTGATACTGGGCATGGTCATCTGGTGAACGTTCTCTGCTTGTTGTCGGGCGCGCTTTTCGGTAGTTCGTACTTGATCGGAATATAGCCAAAGCATCAACGCGACACTCGTGATGACAACCATCAGCCAGATGCCACCGACGAGGCGCATCCAGATGGGCCAGTGATGTAGGTGCCAACGTTTATTGTTCATTGTGTGAACACCGGAGGAATTTGGTGAGCGTTGAAAAATAATTCATGTGTAATCCTGTTTGAGAAGGCGGGACACGATGAGACCCGTGACAGCTTCAAACATGGCGTTCTCTTGCGCCTGCAAATCTTTCATGAGACTGGCTACCTCAGCGGCGTTTTCGTGGCAGTAAGCTGTCACCAGTTTGGTGCTCAAGGTATGGATCTGTTCGTGTATCGCGCCAAGGGTCTGGAATTCCGCCGCATCCCCATAGTGCAATTTTCCCGCCCCGTGATACCACCGGCCGAAGCGGCTATCGGCAGGGCTCATTGGCGGCAGGGTTGTTGCATCGCTGGCTGGCGAACTGACATGCTGGCGCAGTTTTTCGACCCAATCGCCGAAGGCGGCCGTCGCCATCATCAAGGGTAAATCCGCTTTGTCATATTGAATGTTTGCTGCTTGCAGCCAGGCATGACTGGGTTGGTATTGGGTCAGCCAAGGGATGAATTTCTCGATGGGCATGGGGCGGGCAATGCCATAACCTTGTCCCAGATGGCAGCCAAGATGCATCAGCAGAATGCCCTGCTCAGACGACTCGACGCCCTCGGCGATGACGGTGCGGTTGAAGGTTTTGGCGAGGGCGATGACCCCTTCGACGATGGCCATGTCCTCTTTGTCGTCGAGCATGTCGCGGACGAATACCTGGTCGATTTTGAGAATTCTGGCCGGCAAGCGGCGCAGATAACTGAGCGACGCGTAGCCCGTGCCGAAATCATCCAGCGCAAAAGACATCCCCATCAACTGACATTCGACGATGACCGATGACACATGGGCCAAGTCAGCCAGCGCGGATGTTTCCAGTACCTCCAGTTCGAGTCGATCCGGGGAAACGTCAGGGTATTGGGCCAGTGAATGCCGCAGGTGTTGCATGAAGTCATGTCGTTGCAGGTGCTGGGCGGAAATATTGATGCTGAGACTCAGGCTGATGCCTTGTCGTGCCCAGATCTGGAGTTGCTGCAATGCCTGGTCGATAACCCATTGTCCGAGCTCGACAGAATGTTCTGATTCCTCGATGACGGGCAGGAACTCGCTCGGCGGCAGCAGCCCTTGCTCGGGGTGTTGCCAGCGGATCAGGGCCTCGGCGCCGATGACCTGCCCGCGGCGCATGTCGACTTTGGGCTGGTAATAGAGCACAAACTCCTGATCATGGAGCGCCTGCAGCAAGCGCTGCAAGGCTGCGCTTCTGGCGTGAACCTGGCGGTCACGCTCCGAATCAAAGACGTGGTAGCGGTTGCGTCCCTGTTGTTTGGCCTGGTACATCGCCTGGTCGGCATGGCGCAGCAGACCATCGGAATCGACGTTATCGTCGGGGTACAGGGTCAGGCCGAGACTGCCCGAGACCATCACTTTGGCTCCGCCCGGAAGTTGAAACGGCAACGTAATGCTGTGCAAGACTCGATCAAGGGTGCGCTCGCATTCGCCGAGATTCTGGATGCCGCCAACCAGCAGTGCGAACTCGTCTCCGCCCAGTCGCGCTACCGTGTCCGTGGCGCGCAGGGCATCCTGCAAGCGCCGAGAAACCTCCACCAGCAAGCGGTCGCCCGCGGCATGGCCATGTTGGTCGTTCACCGGCTTGAAGCCGTCCAGATCGAGATAGCAGATGGCCAGCATTTGCTTGCTGCGATCGGCTTGGGCCATCGCCAGTCGCATGCGGTCGGCAAGCAGAATCCGGTTAGGTAATTGCGTCAGCGCATCGTAGTGCGCCATACGTTCCAGCCGGCGCTCGTTCTCCTTGTGCGGGGTGATATCCGAGAAGATGCCGACATAATGAGTAACACGGCCGTGCGGTTCCTTGATGGTCGAAATGGTGAGCTGTTCAGCATAGATTTCACCGCTCTTCCTGCGGTTCCATATTTCTCCGCGCCAGTTGCCCTCCTGGTTCAGGGTTTGCCACATGACGACATAGAATTCCGCCCCCTGTCTGCCGGACTTCAGCAGGCTGGGGGACCGGCCGATCACTTCATCACGGCTGTAGCCGGTGATTTCGCAAAATGTCTGGTTGACGTCAATGATGCGGTTGTTGGCATCGGTAATGATGATGGCCTCATGGGCATTGGCGAAAACGCTCGCCGCCAGCTGGAGGCGGTCTTCCGCTTGCCGTTGTTCGGTAATGTTGAGCTTGATGGCCACATAACTGCTGGCCTGCCCGTGGGCATCGATGACCGGGGCGATAAAGGCGCGCTCGATATAGATGGAACCATCCTTGCGCTGGTTGATGAACTCGCCTTGCCATTGCGCGCCCTTGTTCAACGATGTCCAGAGTTCTTCATAGACGCTTCGGTCGGTCAGGCCGGATTGCAAAACGCGCGGATTCCGGCCGATCGCCTCGGCTGGCGTGTAGCCCGTCTCTTCCGTGAAACGTGTGTTGACGTACTGGATATTCGCGGCCAGATCGGTAACGACGATGCTGCAAGGATTTTGCTCCACCGCCAACGAGAGCTTTTGCAGCATGTCCTCCGCCTGTTTGCGGGAAGTGATGTCGCGGTTGCTGCCGCGCCGTCCCAGATGGCGGCCATCTTCTCCATGTACCGGTTGGCAGTTGTGCTCGATCCAGCGCGTGCCACCATCCTTGTGGATGATGCGAAATACCATGTGGTCGACTTCGTCATGGCCATCTGCATCACCTGATCCAAGGTGGTGAAGCATCCGTTCGCGGTCGTCGGGATGGAGTATCCGCGCCATCAGTTCTGCATCTTCCTGAAACTCGGCAGGCGAATATCCGGTGACCAGGGTTGAGGCGGGCGAGATGTAGCGAAAGCCGCCTTGCTCATCCACCCAGGTTTCCCATGCGTAGGCGTAGTCGGCCACCAGGCGATAACGTTCGGTGGCATCGCGCAGGCGCCGGGCGAAAGCAGCGACCATCGTGATGGCCGCCAGGAGGGTGCTGAAGATCAGCACCGCTATAGCCAGTACTTGCGGATGCATGCCATCGGCCGACATGCCGGGATCACCATCGCGAATAAAATAGGCGGCCGCCATGGCGCTGTAATGCATGCCGGATACGGCCAGGCCCATGACAATCGCACTGATCGGTTTGACGATCGATCGGGCCAACTGCTTTTGCCCCAGGCCGAATTTCACCCAAAGCGCGATCCAGGCCAATATCACGGCAACGCCGATGGAGAGCAGGAACAAGTTCAGGTCGTAGCGCAGCAGGGCATCCATGCGCAGTGCGGCCATGCCGGTGTAGTGCATGGCGCCGATGCCCGCGCCGAAGAGAATTCCGGCCCACGCCAGACGGGTGACCGACAGCGACGGCCGACTGATGACGGCGAGGGCGAGGGTGCTGGCGGCCACACCCGGCAACATCGAGATAAAGGTAATCAGCGGATCGTATTGCACGCCACACGGGATGCTGAAGGCGAGCATGCCGATAAAATGCATGGCCCAAACACCGATCCCCATGGCCGCGCCGCCCATCACCAACCAACGCGTTCGTCGCGGGCCAGTGGGTGTGGCCGCAAGTTGCTCGGCGACTTCGAAGGCGGCGTAAGCCGCCAACACCGCGATGCTGATGGACACAGCGACCAGCACGGCGCTGTAGCGGCCGAAATAGAGAAGGCTTGTCTCTGGTGGCGCGACCACAAATTGCAGGAACTCACCTGGGCTTAACAAAACTCGCTCTCCATAGTCTTTGCGCCGGACAGGATGTTGTGAGTGTTCCCGCCATTAGCGTTTCTAACTTTAGCGATAGAAAAGCATGAAGTCTGTCAGCAGCGGCTGACACGCGATGTGCTCGCTATGAATCCAGGCTCGCGATACGCAATACGCTCATGCGCGGGTGTGCGGCGGTTGATGGTTGGCTGAAAGCCTAAATCAAGCCGGATCGAGTGGCGAAAGCAACAAGTTCTGCATTGTTTTCCACATTCAGCTTGACGAAGAGACGTCGCCGATAGGTCGAGATTGTTTTTGAACTGATGCCCAGATGCTCGGCGATAGCCGCGTTGCGCTCTCCGCAGACCAGGCCGCGCAATACCTCTTCTTCACGTTTGGAGAGGAGGTCGACTGTCCTTCGCGGCGCTTGCTTGCGTCGTGTTTTCTCCGGGCTTGGCGGCAAAGGGAAAACACTGTTTCCTTGCAGGACGCGATTCAGTGTGTTCAGAATGGTTTCGGCATCCGAGTCTTTGGAGAGAAATCCTTTCGCGCCGAGGCTGCGGACATGGCGTGCATACTGATCGGCCGGATGCATGGTGAATACGATGACCGACGGCGATGCCGCCCGGGCATTCAACTGTTCCAGCACCTGCATGCCGCTCAGGCCGGGAAGCGAGATATCCAGAAGCAATAAATCCGGTTTCAGCGTGTCGCTGAGTTCCACGGCTTGAAAGCCGTCTGCCGCCTCGCCAACAACGATCAGGTCGGGCTGGCTGGCAACCACGGTACGCAGTGCCTGTCTGACCACCCAATGGTCGTCGGCAATGAGAATTGTGTATGGCATTACTTCACCTCGCCGTTGTGGAGTGGAATCTGCACCGATACAGCCATACCCGGGGAGGCTTTTTCGAGCTGCATCGAACCATTGTGCCGGTTCAACCGGCCGCGGATGCCGCGCAGTCCAAATCCTTCATGCATGCGCTCGGCATCGAAACCCTGCCCGTTATCTTTGACTTTCAGGAGGACATAATTCCTGCCCTGGGTCAGGGTCACGCTCACATCAGTGGCGCTGGAGTGCCGCGCTACATTGGTCAGCAGTTCCTGCAAGATGCGAAAAACATCCAGGCGGATCGATTCGGGTGGCTCATCGGGGAGCCGGAAATGGCTGCGCTTGACCTTGATGCCGCTTTTTTCCGCCCAGTCGCGCAAATACCATCGGCAGGTTTCCACCAGACCCAGGTCGTTGAGCATCGGTGGCCGCAAACGGGTGTACACGCCACGGGATGAAACCAACGTTTGCGACACAATCTCTTGCACTTGCGTCAGGACTTCCCGCCCCGCTTGCGGCATGTTGGGTGCCAGCCTGTTCAACTGATTCAGCAACAGGTTGGCGCCGGTCAGCGAGGCCCCGATCTGGTCGTGGATGTCGCTGGCAATCGCCAGGCGTTCCTTCTCGATGGAGTCGTGCATGTGTGCTGACAGGCTATGGAGTTGTTTCAAGGCCAGATCCAGCTCCTGCGCACGTGCGATGGCCTGTAGCTCGGCCCGTCGTCGCTCGGTAATGTCCGAACAGAAACCCATGACACGCTTGTCGGTCAGCACCACGGTCTTCAGAGAAACCAGAATTTCCGTGCCATTTTTTTGCCGCAAGCTCAACTCGTTACTGCCGCCTCCTTGTTGCATGAAGCCGGCGAACAGACCGAGATGGGCAGGCCGATCTCCGTGAGGGGCCAGGTCGCCAATGGACATGCTGAGGAGTTCTTCGCGGGAATATCTGACGAGTTCGCAGCCCGCCGGATTGACATCAAGATAACGGCCGCCTGCATCGGCAATGAAGATCCCTACAGGCGCGTCTTCGACGTAACACCTGGCCAGATCTCGCTCTCTGATGAGATCGGCGGTACGTTCCAGGATTCGCGCTTCGAGTGCCTTGTTTTGCGTGCCGATCTCGTCCAGCGCCCTGTGCAGCATCAGATGCGTGTGAACTCTGGCCAGTATCTCGTCGCGCTGGAAGGGTTTGATGATGAAATCGACGCCGCCCATATCGAACCCCATGACACGATCAGCGACGTCTGTCTGGCCGCTAATGAAGATGATGGGAACGTGGGTGGTACGCGCATCCTGTTTCAGTTGCCGGGCCACTTCGAAACCATCCATCCCGGGCATGCGCACGTCCAGGATGATCAGTTCGGGTGGAAAACTGAGCGCCGACTGGAGCGCCAGTTCCGGCGACGGCGCAGCGCGGATGCGATGGCCGGCCTGTTTGAGCAGATGCGACAGCAGGTCCAGGCTGGCTGGATCGTCATCGACAACCAGAATTTCAGCCTGCACGGGGTGCGCGGTCAGGGGCATTGCGGCGCCTCGCCATCCGCGCCGGGCAAGGTTTGCAACTGCGCCAGGATCGTCGGGTAAGCATAGTTTCTGACGCGTTCTCTGAGCGCCTCGGCGAGTTCGGCATCAAGCGGCGCGATCTCGCCAATCACCTCCAGAATGCGTTCTTGATCGAGCCTGAGAATGGCTTCGGCGAGATCGTGCCGCAGCCTGGCGGGCAACCCAGCCAGGGCGGCGCTGCTGAACGCATGGAGCGCTTCGGAAGATTCGGTGGTGGTGGCATGTTCATAGCGCAGCTTGAGCAATCGCCCCATGCAGTCGAAGATATTCTGTCTGCGGAAGGGCTTATGGACGATCGCATCGAAGCCGGCGGCCAGGAGTTCATCATCATCATCCTTCAGGATGGCGGCGGTTACAGCGGCAATTCTGATGTTCTTGCCATCGGGTAGCGCACGAATGCGCCGGGTGGCTTCCACGCCATCCATGACCGGCATACGCCGGTCCATCCAGATGAAATGCGGTTGCCAGCGCTTGAACTGCTCTACCGCTTCGGCGCCGTTCTCGGCGAGGGCGACATGAAAACCGGTGGTTTCCAGCCAATGGGCCAGCAGAAGCTGGTTTTCGCGGTGATCATCGACGACCAGCACCCGGATGTCCGGCTGATCGGCTGCCAGGCCGCTCACATCGCAATAGTCTCTGCTGGGTTGCGGGATGTCTGCGGCGGATGCCCGTTGGCAGGGGAGTTCGACACGAAAAGTGCTGCCTTGCCCAGGGCTGCTGCCGAGCGAGAGCCGGCCCCCCATCAGTTCGACAAATTGACGCGCAATGGACAAGCCCAAACCGGTGCCATGCTGCCGCGCCGTGGCCCCGATCTGCACAAAGGGCTCGAAGATCCGGGTCTGGTCGTCAGGCGCAATACCGATACCGGTATCGGTCACTTCGATGACCAGAACTTCCGTGTCGTGTCGATCAACGCGGGCATTCAAGGTAACGCTGCCCTTCTCGGTAGCATTGATGGCGTTGGAGATCAGATTGATGAGGATTTGCTTGAACTTGTCCTCGTCGCTGATGACGTAGCGCGGGAATTGGGCGGAGAGGGCGACGCTCAACTGCAAGCCTTTGTTCTGACAGCGCAGTTGCAGCATGGTGGAAACTTCGGTGATTACTGCGGAAATATCAAATGGGGCCATTTCCAACTGGATGTGGCCCGCTTCGATCTTGGCCAGTTCCAGCACGTCATTGACGACACCGAGAAGGTGGTTACTGCTGCGGTGAATGATGGCCAGAGACTCTTTCTGGCTGTCGGTGATCGAGAGGTCGCGCTGCAAAATATCGGAATAGCCGAGGATCGCGTTCAGCGGGGTGCGCAATTCGTGAGACATATTGGCGAGAAACGCGCTTTTTGCCTGGCTGATGGCTTCGACAGCATGATTGGCAAGTGTCAATTCCTCCTCCGCCTTCTGCCGGCGGTGAATTTCGCGTGACATTTCCACGGTGCCGTCGGCCAGTCGGTCGTACATATTCATCAGTGTTTCGATGAGCACCTTGGTGGTGCCGGTCATTTCTTCGTTGGCGGCCTCTTTCGCCAGCGCCAGCGAAATGCCCCGCGGCAAGGCCAGCACCACCTTGGCCATGCGCTTGTCCGAATCGAGAATATGGTAAGCCAGCCAGTGGGTGAGAAATCTGACGATGCCAAGCAGCATTTCGTCATGCGACTTGCTGCTTTTTTCTTGCGAGATCCGGGTGACTTCGCCTATGAAGTCGCCGTGAGATTGATGATGCCAGGTGGCCCAGACATCGCCCTGGAAATGGTCGCGCCAGATCGCTTCTTCGGTGCTGAAGTGAAACTGCACGTACTCCGTGATTGACGCAAGGATCTTGTCGAGCGTCGGGGCTTCCGCCTGAAATGCGATGTGACTGACCAGCGAATTCAGCAGATCGACCAGCTTCCTGTGCTGCTGGTCGATGATCTCGATGCCGCATTCGAAATTATCGTTCCAGGGGAATATCTCGAGTTTGGTCATCATGGCGATTGCTTTACGGACGTGGTGTCAAATACGGAATATGAAAAATATTAGGGGTGCGAATATTTTTTATTATGGCTGAACTCCCTTGGGGTTGCTGTCAGCCGTTGCTGACAGACTTTCCAAAAAACGCTGGTTAAAGTCAGCCATTCGATAGAAGGATCAGCCTGGATATTTCATGAATCCCCATCGTCAAGGCGACGCCATGACAATCACGGAACAAGCAGGCCAGCCGGTCATCCTGGCGGTTGATGATGCGCCGATCAATCTTGGCATTCTCCGGGCAGCGCTGACCCCGGCCTGTCATTTATTGAGCGCCAGCAACGGCCTGCATGCGCTCGAACTGGCCGCACGGCACCAGCCCGACCTCATCCTGCTCGACATCTTGATGCCCGAGATGGACGGCTATGAAGTCTGCAAGCAACTCAAGCGCAATCCGGTTACAAGCAACATCCCGGTGATCTTTCTGAGCGCCATGAGCGAAGCTGCGGACGAGCAGAAAGGGCTGCAACTGGGGGCGGTCGATTACATCACCAAGCCGATCCATGTGTCCTTGCTGCGGGCGCGGGTGAAGACGCATCTGGAGTTGGCCGCCGCGAGGACGGCATTGCAACGAGAAGTGGCGTTGAGCTACTTGATGATCGATTCGCTGCAGAGTTCTATCGCTGTGCTGGACGAAGCGGGCGAAATCATCCGGGTTAACCAGAACTGGCGCAATTTTGCCGCGACGAATGAAGGCGCTGGCTGGCTGCGAGAAGGCGTCGGCCTCAATTACTTCGAGATCTGTCGCCAGGCCGCCGACTCCGGTGATGCTTCCGCCGCTCAGGCGCTGGCGGGCATGCTGCAGGTGATGTCTGGCGAGCGCCCTGAATTTTCCCTGGCGTACCCCTGTCATTCTCGGCACCAACAGCGCTGGTTCCTGCTGCAAGCCACGCCATTGCTCGGCTCGTTCAAGGGGCTGGTGCTCAACCACATCGACATTACCCGTGAGCACGAAGCGGAGTTGTTGGCGCAAGCGGAACACGATCGCTCCATGATGTACCTCTGGGTCGTCGATGCCTTCATCGTCGTCCTCGATCGCGTCGGGCGAATTCAGCGCATCAACCGCAAAGGCTGCGAAATCCTCGGTCGCAGCGAAACGGAACTGCTTGGCAGCGAGTGGTGTGACGTTTGTATTCCCGCGATCTACGCGCAATGGCGGCATTATTACCAGGCCTTGATGGCGGATCAGGCGCAGACCTCGCAACACGCCGAGTATCCCGTGCTGGGCGCCGATGGCCAGCAACATTTGATCAGCTGGCAGCGGCAGGTATTGCGCGATGCAAACGGCATGCCCTCGGGTCTGGTGAGTTGCGGGCTGGATGTGACCGCGGAACGCTTCGTGCAGCACGCCCTGGCCCAATACCAGGATCAACTGGAAGACATGGTGAAGTCGCGCACGGCCGATCTTGAACAAGCTCGGCAGGTTGCGGAACGTCTGGCGCAGGCGAAAAGTGAGTTCATCGCGAACATGAGCCATGAGATCCGCACGCCGCTGAACGGTGTTTTGGGGCTGGCGCAGGTCGGCGTGCGCAGCAGCCAACATCGCCGAACCCAGAAAATATTTACCCGCATCATGAATTCCGGCCACCTGCTGCTCGCCGTGGTGAATGACATTCTTGATTTTTCGAAAATCGAAGCCGGCAAGTTGCTTACCGAAGCTGTGCCGTTCGAACTGGGGCGGGCGATCGACGATGCCGTCGACGCCAACGCCCATCGGGCGTACAGCAAGGGACTGGCATTCGAGGTGATGGAGGCGGCCGATCTGCCACTGCGGGTTGTCGGTGACTGCGTGCGCCTGACTCAGGTGCTGATCAACCTGATCAACAATGCCATCAAGTTTACCGAGCACGGCCGAGTGCGACTGGAGGTGCGGCCGGGCGCCGCATCGACAGGCCAGGCCGGCATCCTGTTCCGCATCGAGGATAGCGGCATAGGCATGAGCGAGGCGCACGTCGGGCGTTTGTTCACTCCCTTCGAGCAGGCTGATAGCTCGACGACACGGCGCTTTGGCGGCACCGGACTGGGCCTGACCATCAGCCAGCGGCTGGTCAACGCGATGGGTGGGAAGATCACGGTGCAAAGCTGGCTGGGCGCTGGCACGGCGTTTGACATCTGGTTACCGTTGGCAGCGGCTCCTGCCGAGGCGTCAAAATCCACGCCCGCGACCTGCGGCCACATCGTCTTGGCCGGCTTGCCGCCCGCCGAAGCGGAAGCCGTTAGCGCAGGACTCTCCGCGCGTGGTTGCCGGGTAGACAACTTTGCCGCAACGGGAAAAGCAACGATAGTCGATTGCTTCGTGGCGGATGCCGAGGCTGTGCAACAGGCCGAGGTGCGGGCAGCGGTGTTGGCGGCCATCGCCGCGCGGCATAACGTGCTGATTGTCGGCACCCCGGGTCAGACGACCCCTGTACCGCCGAAGATCGCGAAAGATAGCGAGACGCTGGAACGACCCTTGCGGCCGCGGCAGATTCTGCAGCGCTGCTCGCCAGCGCAGCAGGATTCGTCGGCCGGAGTCCTGGTGAGCGGGGCGCGCTTGCGCGGTCTGCACATCCTGGTGGCCGAAGATAACGAGGTCAATCAGCTCGTCGTCGAAGAGATGCTCGGCCTGGAAGGCGCCCTGGTCTCGATCACCTGTAATGGGCGTGAAGCCTTCAAGCGGCTGCGGGAAAGCGGGATATCTGCCTGCGACATCGTCTTGTCCGATGTGCAGATGCCGGAGATGGATGGTTACGAACTGGCGCGCCGCATTGCCGAGTTTGCGCCAGACCTGCCCGTCATCGGTCTGACGGCCCATGCCATGGCGGAAGAGCGTGCGCGTTGCTTGGCGGCGGGAATGCGGGAACATCTGACCAAGCCGATCGACCTTGATCTGCTGGTTGCGACCATCCTGCGACTGTTACCGCCAGAGCGCAGGGCGGCCATCGATGCGCCTGCGGCCGCCTCCCGGAAAACAATCGACTCTGCGCTAACGGCTGCGGAAACCGCCGTCCGATCAGCCCCGACAAGTGAATCCGCAGCGGTCGCGCCGTTTTTTGCGCCCGACCCGAGCATGATCGATTGGCAGGCCCTCCGCGCACGTTTCAATGGCCGGCAGGCTTTCATCGACAAGCTGGTGTCGACGACATTGATGAGCAATATGGGCAGGGCGGCAGCCTTGCGCAACGCTGCACGTCAAAACGACTTTGAGACGGTCGCCTGTATTGCCCACGACCTCAAGGGCATGGCCGGCAATATGAAGGCGCAGCCTATTTATGCGCTGGGGGCGGAGACCGAAGCTGCCGCGCGGGCCGGCAAGGCAGAGACCGCAATACTGGCCGAGCGCTTGGCGGCGGCAAGCGAGACGCTGATGGCCGAGCTGCAGAAAAGCCACGCACCGTTGTTCGTTGAGGAGAACTGATAATGCCCCTGCATAACGAAGTTATTCTTCTCGTCGATGATGATCCGCTGGAACTCGAAATCATCGCGGACGATCTGGCCAATCTGGGGGTTCGGCGAGTCGTAACGGCGCAAAGCGGAGCGGAAGCTCTTGAACTGATCAAGCGGGGGGCGCCGATCACCACCCTGATGACGGATATTTGCATGCCGAACATGGATGGACCGCAGTTTCTGCGGCAACTCGCCGAAACCGGCTGTGTGACACGCGTCGTGTTGGTCAGCGGCGTCAGCAAGGATCTCCTGCACAGCATTGGCACGTTGGGTCGTTCGCATGGCCTGAACGTGATTGGCTTCATCCATAAGCCGGTTCAGACCGCCGCGCTCAAGGCCATGTTGATCGGGCCGGAAGGCGCCGCCACAAGATCGCGCCAGGGCTCCGCCAACGAACCTGAGCTGGACCTGTCAACACCCCGTTTGCTGCGAGCCATCGAGCAGCGTGAAATCCATCCGTGGTACCAGCCGAAAGTCGATAGCGCTCAGTTGCGCGTCGTTGGTGTCGAGGCATTGGCGCGTTGGCGTTTTCCTGATGGCGGATTGGCAAACCCGGGCTGTTTTATTCCAGCCATCGAGGCGGCGCGCTTATCCGCCGCGCTCTTCTTCGGCATGCTGGAACAGGTACTCGTCGATATGCGGCGTTGGCGCGCCGAGGGCCGTGTTTTCAAGGCCTCGGTCAATCTTTCCATGGATTGCGCGTTTCAGCTGGACCTGCCAGATCGGCTGCAAGAATTATTGAAGCAGTTCGCCGTACCCGCTCAGCAGATCATCATCGAGGTCACCGAGAGTCAGTTGATGGCGGACAAGGCGGCGGCCATGGAAACCTTGACCCGCTTGTCACTGATGGGCTTCGTCCTGTCCATCGACGATTTCGGCACCGGCTACTCCAGCCTTGCCCAGGTGGCCGCCCTGCCATTTGGCGAATTGAAGCTTGACCTCGGTTTCGTCCAGCAGGCAGGCATCGACATCAAGGCCGACGCGATCCTGCAAAGCACCGTGACACTGGGCCGCAGCCTGGGCATGGAGGTGGTTGCCGAAGGTGTGGAAACGTTCGAGCAGCTTGATATTCTGCGCAATTTTGCTGCGCCGCTCCTGCAGGGATTTCTGATTGCCCGCCCGATGCCGGCCAACCAGTTTGACGGCTGGCTGGCCAACTGGCGTCCCGGCTTGCATCAGCAGCCTGGCTGCGCGCGGCAATTCACCCTGCTGGTGGTCGATGACGATCGCGCGATGCGGGCGGTCATCGAGGCGGAGTTGATTGACCGGATGCCCGGTGTCCGGGTGCTCGCCGCCGCCAATGGGGAGGAAGCGCTGACTGTCGCCGCGAACAATATCGTCGATGCGACAACGCTGGATTTCAATATGCCGGGCATCAATGGTCTGCAACTCTTGCGCTGCTTGCGCAATACCTGCCCGGCAGCGCGCCATGTGTTGCTGACCAGCGACCTGTCTGAAACGACAGCACGTGAAGCCACTCTCCTGGGCGCGCTATATTGTCCGAAGCCGCTGACCTCGCCGCAGGCGGATCGCATCGTCCGCCATTTTTACGAGCCATGAACCTGGAAACCCCATTTGGGATTGAATGTTGTTAAATTTCAATCGGTTGCGTTACTACTTGTGTAGGTGCGAATGCATTCGGTAACTTCTCAATAACCCACGGCAACCCTATCAAAAGGCTGCCGAGATAAGTTACAGCGACCTATCAAATTACAGCGCTATTCAAGCCCTGATCGACATGCCCATCCGGAACCCGATGCTGAATATTCCCGACGCGGAACGTACTCCGTTGGTGAATCAATTGCTGGTGCTGATTGAACAGGTCATCGAGGAGAACCACCGGCTGAAAGACCTGTAGGTGCGAATTTATTCGCACATAACGCATTGATTATGCGAATAAATTCGCACCTACATCGGTTCCAACTGAGCTTTCCAGGTTCAGCCGTTGCGCGACGAAGTCGCACGCAAGGGAGCGAAGGGAAAACCGAAGTTCAAGGCGAGCGGAATGGAGCGTGAAACGGCTTCCAGTCCTGATGCCAGCGCGCCTGATGGCACCGGACCTGACGCGCAGCTCCTGGGCAAGCGTCCCGGATCAGCCAAGCGCAGCAAAACGAAGCATCTCGCGATCCATGAGATCGTCACGCTTCCGCCCAGCCAGCCGCTCCCGCCGGGCTCCCGTCGCAAAGGGCATCGCGACTTCATTGTCCAGGGCTTGAAGATCCAGGCCAGGAACACCTGCTATCGGCTGGAGGATAGACAGGCCCCGGACGGCAGCTGCCTGCGCGGCGTGGTGCCCGCCACGCTCAACGGCGGACACTTCGGCCCGGAACTGCGGCGTTGGCCGAATCGGGGCACGCCATCACCCAGTCGCACCGACAACTCCATGTGGCGCTGGAAGCGAGATGTTCGAAGCTCGTCGACCAATACAAAGTTGGCAGCATCGAGGCGAGTGTGCTCATTGGCTTCCTGACATTCGACATTGTCACCCGTTGAGGTGGCTTTTTTGTTTATGGCGTCACCATCGCCCCGCAGTTCGTATGTTGGGCGAAATTGCTATCCAGCCTTGTCGCGGCTGGAGAATTGGGTAAAACCACTTCCAGTGGAAATTTTGAACGAAACTTGCTGGGGTCGGCATTAGTTCGTAGAGCCCGTTTCTCCTCATAGGATTCATCGTGCGTACCTTTACTCTCAGCCTCATCGCTTCCTTCCTCCTCAGTGGCTGTTCCGTGCTAGCAGTTGCAGATGCAGCCGTGTCTGTTGTGGCCACAGGTGTTAGCGTCGGTGTGGCGGTTGTGGGAACTACCGTTAATGTTGCTGCGACCGGTGTCATGGCTCTCGCAGGCAGTGATGATGAGAAGAAAGACTGACGCAAACTGGCGGAAGCTCATCCCGATAAAAATTTGAGCGAACCATGCTGAGGTCGGCTTGGGTTCATTGGTGAAGTTTAGTGTCACTTGGGTTGGAACAAGTCCACGCGGATGGCAGATTTGAACCGAAGCGGCCCTTGGCCGATCCTTCACCTTCAT